>NZ_CP030117.1:2797142-3110714 GCF_001039275.2 Brevibacillus brevis | reverse complement strand
CGAAAAAGTACAACGCAACCATCGGGATTGCATTGGAAAACGGTCAACCGATGCACCTTAAGGTCATCCAGGATAATCTGTCTGCTTACCAGCCAAAAGACATTTACGAATATGCTCCCCCAGCAGGAAAACCTGAGCTGCGTGCAGCATGGCGTAAAAAAATGATCGAGGAACAGCCTTCACTGGCTAACCGTACGTTTAGTAACCCAATCGTTACAAACGCATTGACGCATGGACTGAGTATCGTATCTGACTTGTTCGCTGACAGCGGCGACAGTGTCATCATCCCAGACAAAAACTGGGAAAACTACGAGCTTACCTTTTCGATCCGCCGTGGTGCGGAAATGGTCTACTATCCATTGTATAACGACGAGATGAAATTTAATGCTGCTGCTTTGCGTGATGCCATTCTCGCTCAAAAAGACAAAGGCAAAGCCATCGTCGTACTCAACTTCCCTAATAACCCAACTGGCTATACACCAGGTCCAGAGGAAGGAAAGCAAATCGTTGCTGCACTTAAAGAAGGTGCTGAGGCTGGGATCAACATTGTCGCAGTGACAGATGACGCGTACTTCGGCTTGTTCTTCGAGGATTCGATGCACGAATCTCTCTTCGCTAGTCTATGCGACGTTCACCCACGTATTCTGCCTGTAAAGGTAGATGGAGCTACCAAAGAGGATTACGTATGGGGCTTCCGTGTTGGCTTCATTACGTATGCTTCCTCATCCACCGACTTGCTCAGCGCTTTGGAACAGAAGACTATGGGAATCATCCGCGCGACTCTTTCCAGCGGATCGCATCCTTCCCAAACATTCGTCCTGCAAGCAATCACTGCACCGGAGTACAAAGCACAGAAGCAGGAGAAATTCGATATCATGAAAGGCCGCGCCAACCGCACCAAGGAAGTGCTCGACAGCGGTAAATACGATGACGTGTGGACCTACTATCCATTCAACTCCGGCTACTTTATGTGCCTCAAGCTAAAGACTGTCGAAGCGGAAACATTGCGCCAGCACTTGCTGGAACAGTATGGCGTCGGTACGATCGCTCTCGGTCAAACCGACTTGCGCATTGCCTTCTCTTGCATTGAAGAAGAAAACATTGCGGACTTGTTCGAATTAGTCTACAGCGGTGTAAAAGATTTGGAAAATGCATTGACCAAATAAATGTAACTAGCTCTTTTGAAAAAAGCGTCTTGACCTCGTGTCAGGGCGCTTTTCGTTTTCTTTCAAAAAAAGCCCCGGAAACCCGCGAAGTTTACATGCGAGGTTTTCCGAGACCTTTCCATCATGCTTTTTCTACTAGCTTTCAATCGACGAACGCATACGCCGCGGCTGGTGTGTACCGATAAAAATGGAGGCGAGCACCAGGATCATACCCACCCCATGCATCCAAGTAAATGCTTCGTTCAAGAAAAAGACAGCGACGAGAGCAGCGCTTATCGGCATCATTCCGGTGAACAAGCCCGCTTTGGAAGCCTCCACCTTCTCCACCCCTTTGTACCAGAGAAAAAAGGATAAGATGCTTGCCGTAAACGCATAGTACACAAGAAGCCACCACACATTTGCAGGTACAGCACTCCAATCAAACCGCAAGCTTTCCCAGATCGCAAACGGAAGAAACAAGACAAAGCTGATGACATTTATCACGGCAGTCATTTGGAAAGGAGTTATTTTCCCAGAAAGTCTTTTGGCGAAAATCGTGAAGAGCGCCTCGCTAACGACCGCCAAAAATACGAGCAAATTGCCCAGCATGCTTATCCAGTTTTGTTCCCCGCCGCCTCCAGTGAACGTAATGAAGCCGATCCCGCCCACTGAAAGACCGATCGCCACTAAGCTATTGGCGTGTAATTTTTCCTTGAGAATCCAGAACGAAAACAAAGCGATGCAGGCAGGTACCGTACTCGTAATGATACCCGCTGCAGTAGCGGTCGTCCACTGAACACCATACAGCATGCAAATACTAAACAGAAACACGCCGAAAAACGACTGCCAGAATAAGACCTTGCCTTCCTCACGGCTCCAAGATGTTTTCCATTCCCCACGCATAGCCAGCAGCGGCAATAGGATGACGATCGCGAGCAAAAAGCGCAGCTCCGAAAACAAAAACACAGGAACATGAGAAACAATTTCTTTACCGATGGAGATATTGCCCCCGACCAAGGCCATAGCCAAGGCTAACTGAATGTAAGCTAACAGCATGTCGACTCGCTTCTCCCTTCAACCTCCTACAATTCTCTGCATCTGGCCAAACTGCTTGCGATTAACCTGCGTTTTGCCATTCTTTTTGAGATGACGGGATCTTTTTTGTCTTTTTCTCTGCTGCCCCCACCAGCCAGGAACCAAACGGCAGTTTTCCCAGCCCAAATGATATAGCAAAAGAAAGAATGGAGCACAAGACGAAGGCTACCATACTTCCCCACACGCCCGTGTGAAAAAGTTGAAGCTCGCGTAAAATCTTCATCAAGTACGTCAAGATCAGTGCATGAATCAAATACGCTCCGTACGAATATTTCCCAAGGAGTCCCAGCCAATGTGTCCATTTGGACTGCTTTTTGCTCATCCATAGGCAGAGAGCGTACACAGCCAGTAAGCAAGCCATCGTATAGAGGAACATCGAAGGTTTCAAGGATGTCGCGACGTTTAAATTGATCTGGCCTTGCCCTGAATCACGCAAAAGTTCATAGCCAATGACGGCGTACAGCACACCAACCGAAACGATGATCCATTGCCAGTATCTTTTCAGCATGGCACGGAATGCAGGCAACGTGCAGGCGACCAAGCCACCGAACAAAAAGTAATAGAAATAATAGAACGCATTTCGATCGCGGTATTTGATGAAATACGTATCAAGCCAATTCATATCGAATCGGAAACCATGCGCCGGGATGTATCGCGCTGAAAACCACATGAGGCCCGCATAAACCAATCCGCTGACTCCAAGAACGACAATGAGACGGAAGCGATTGGTCACGAATCTGCGGAAAAGTTCAAATACGCTTTGCCAAAACGGATACAAAAGATAGAACTGAAAAATCATCACGACGAACCACAGATGATAAGAGGATGTCCCTGTCAGGAAATTTTTGCTTACATTCCAAACGAACGCTGCTCCCTCACCCAAGGGCTTTTCCATCAAATAAAGGTAAACCACCGACCATATTCCATACGGAACCAAAATCTCCGTTATCCGTTTACGCGTGAAGGAAATATAGTTTACTTTTTCGGAGTAGTTGTAAAACAAAACAAGACCCGTAATGAAAATGAATGCTGGTACCGCGAATTTTAACAAATGAAACAACATTCCGTAGATGATCGACACCTGCCCTGTCAATCCCGGCTCACGGATATACACACCAATGACATGCTGATAAACCACAGCCAAGAATGCAAAGGCCCGGATCAGATCCAACTCGCCAATTCGTTCTTTTCGAGCCATAACCAAATACCAGATCCTTCCTGTTTTTACGAAAAAAAGTGCTATCTTTCATCTTACCGACCAAAAGTCAGTCTGGCAAGTCTCAAATCGAAAAAGACTGATACCCTTTTGTACTGGTATCAGTCACTCTTATCCACCTCGATCCGAAGATAGATCCGCTAGACTTCGAATCGGCCAAATAAGACTTTGTACCCCACGTGAATACAGTGCTAGATGCGGAGAATCTGTGAGAGGGATCGACAGGTTTTCGGTCATCGAGTTTTCACGAATATGAAAGACTGTCTCCTGTAGCTGCCACGGCTCGTGCACCACATCCGCATACATCATTTGCTTTGTTCTGTTACACCTGCAAAAGAGCGTGTATCGCTCCGTCAGCCAATGCATTAGCGTTCCCTCATTGGCGAGAAATCTGTCAGCGAGAGGCTGGTAGCTGCCTTCGAACATGGGAGACTGAGGCAGACTGGATAGACGTCGAGAGGTGAAATCGATCCGATCTCCTTGGTGATGAAAAGTCATTTGAGCCCGATAATACGGCAGTCGGTACCAAAATTTCGCAATCTTGATTACCAGCGGATTCGACGTGTCCAGCGAAAGAAAAAACACGCCTGTCTTCCCTTTCGCCTTCACATACGTCCGGACATTGATTTCAGGGAAAGTCGTCGTGAATGGTACGGACGGCATCCGACGCAAACGCACCCCACTAAGCAAAAACGGGATCATACTGATCCATGCCTTGCCATCGTAAGTATCGAGCTCAAGTCCTTCTGGAATGAGCCCTTTGATAGACGCTGGGGAAACCGCCCAATGTAAAAAAAGTAGATGCTCCCATGTCTGCGTCATGGTCCATCCGTTATACTGTGCAGGTGACTTGATTTGGATGATCCTCTGTTCGATACGAATCCCTCCCATTCGTACGTCGATCATGCTGATTAACTGGAAGAGGATGAATGATAGGCAAGGGGAACCTTCGTCACTTTGCTCGTCATCTCATCGAGTGAGACGAGATCCGCAGCCGTAACTTCACGAATAGATGTTTTCCCCAGCGCGAGGATGGCAATTTCCATCTCATCCACAAACGAAAGAAAAAAGTTAGCCAAGTATTTCGTGGCTAAATCGGGGTCGAATTTGTTTTTCAAGCTCCCCGGATAGGTGATCAGTTCTGTCGGCGGTTCCCACGGTATTGCTTTTGTCACCTGATCATGGGTCATCGCCCACAAAACAGCTGTCCCCATAAATATGCCGTCTGCTCCCAAAGCAATTGCTTTCAGGCACTCACCCGGGGTGTTATATCCGCCCCCAGACAATAAGGTAATTCGTTCCTTCACACCTTTTTTCTTCAAATAGCGCACAGCGCGGGTCAATGCATAAATCGTTGGCAAGCCGAAATCATCCTCCAGGATGGGAGGTCCTCCTTTTGTCCCCGCCTGTCCGCCATCGATACTGATAAAATCTACACCGGCTTGGATCGCAATCTCCAGGTCTTTTTCAAGTATGGCACTGGCACAGATTTTGACTCCAATCGGAACACCGTCTGTTATTGTGCGCAACTTGTCTATGAGCTTCTTAAGATCTTCCGGATTCGATACTTCCGGCTGCCGTGAAGGAATGATGATCATTTCTTCATTCTGCACGCCCATAATTTCAGCAGCTCTTCCCTGGATATATTCAGCGGGGATAAAACTCGCGGCAGCTGCAGTCGCCCCTTGCCCAAAATGGATTTCGATGGCGTCCGCCTGTCGCAAAATTTCCGGTTCCTTTCCCCACTTTCCCGAGTTGTATTGGAGAATCAGGTGTTTGGCGAATTTCCTCTCTTCCGGTAATAATGGGCCTTCACCGGTATTCGTCAAAGTCCCCACTGCAGCCGTTCCTTTTGCAATCGCGATTTTTACATCGGCACTTACACCGATACCGTATCCCATTGCCCCTACCATGAGCGGAATGTCCAAGGTTAAAGGCTTTTTTGCCATGGGTCCAATCGTGATTTGCATATCCACTTCGGTATCCTCACTCGAAGGCAGCTTGGCCAGTTGTGCAGGAGAAAATATCAAGCTATCGAAGTTCAAGAACTTACGCGGACTTCCGAAAGGACGCTCGATGGCTTGTCCAGAAGCTGCTCGCAAGCTGTTCTCCAGAACGTAGCGTGGACTGACTTTGGTCATTGCGGAGACCATCTCAAAAATATTTTCCGGATAGCGGTCTGACATGAGGCGCTTCATGAACTTGGCGAGCAGCCACTGGGCAAGAGGTCGAAAAAGACAGATCAAAAGCAGTCCCACCACGATGAGTGCAGCAATCGATCCTACAAAGGAGCCGATCAAAAACGAAATCCAATTGCCAGCCATCCTCTTTCTCCTTCCTACTGTAAGAGCGCTGCTGCTTGTTAATAGGTATATGAGATAGGAAAATTTTGCCCCAATCATGCCACTTTTATCCTACGCTGTTCCTGACCGTTGAAGGTAGAAAAAACGCCCAGATTAACTGGACGTTTTCGAGCAAAGCCTTTTCCACAAATAAAAATAACAGAACGTCATCACAAGCACGACAGCAATTGTCATGAGAGTGTCAAATCGCATGAGCTCCTCCTTTTCGTTTCATCGGTACAAATTTGCCGTATGTCAAACAGCGCCAAAGCCATTCGGCAGGACCAAACTGATAATTGGCGAGCCACCAGCGACTAACGAAGATTTGCGCAGTGAAGATCACCAAGCTAAACACCAATCCGAGACCCAGCCCAGACGTTCCGTACAAATGTCCAACACGCACAAGCAATACAGCGATGATGGTTTGGCTCAAATAGTTGCTTAACGCCATTCTGCCGACCGGTTCCAAATGCTTCAACATGCGCTTGCCGCTCTCTTTCCGATAAAGAAGCAGCAGTGACGTGATGTAAAAAGCGCACAGACTAAGACCGCTCCAGGTAACAAATGTCTGAACGGCGATCGAGATCGAGGCAGGAAATTTTACGATGCCAAATTGAACAAGCGGAATCATCGGTACAAGCACAACACTTAAGCCCAATGCCAGCCACCATACGCGGCGAATGGCTGGAATAAATTCTTCCGTCCTCTCCAATACTCCCCGCTTGGCTGCCAGAAATCCGAATAAAAAGAGCGGCAGTACAGATAGGATAACAATGAACTCAAGGGAGAAAACGACTGGAATTTCGTAAGCAACCCGGAATAGCAACCACTCGATCATCGACCCATTGGTATAAGCATCGATAGCTTTTTGTATGAGCGGTGATTGATCTGGCACAGGAACGAGGTCCTCAGGGACGGTCAGCATCAGAGCAGATAGGGCCTGCATACCAATCAAGAGCGTCCACGCCCATCTTTTGATCGTCTTTTCTTGCCTGTGGTAAAACAGCAACAGAAGAAATCCGGCTAGGGCGTACGTATGAAGAATGTCGCCATACCAGAGGAAAACAAGGTGTGCCATCCCCACAATCAGCAGCACCAATAATCTGCGCGTAAACAGGCTTTGATATGGCAACTGTTTGCTCTCCGCACGATGCATAAACAGAAAAAAGCCTACCCCAAACAAAAACGAGAAGATCGTGTAAAACTTCGTCTGTATAAACATGTTAAACAAAAGCCGTATCCAACCATCGATTTCCGAATGGGTATTGACCAGTCCTGCATCTGGTAAGAACATAATGGGGTACAAAAATGACGGCATATTCACTAGTACGATCCCCAAGAGAGCAAAGCCTCTAATCCCATCTAGCTGCCGAATTCGCTCACCTTCCGCAACAGGTGCTACTTTCACGTAATGAACCTCCTCAACTACGCTCTAGGCTTTAACACTTTTAATACGAATGAACCTCGAAAAAAGTAACAACATGCTTTTTTCCATAACAAGAGAGCTTCGCGAAAACGAAGCCCTCCCTTACGTGTTGCCTTATTTTGATGAGGAAGTTGTTGTTCCTGTTCCTGTGCGGTTTGTCCTTTTCCGAAAATCGAGCAAAACACCGACAAAACCAGCAAATATTGCTGGCATGATCCAACCAGCGCCTTCCTTATAAAAAGGAAGAACACCCAAGATATCACTCCAGCTCTGATTAAAAAACGTAAGATTCATCAAATCCACGACACCAAAAACCGTCACAACTGCGACAGTCGTCATATACACAGACGAATGCCCAGGTATCCAGCGCTCTAGTAAAGCCAGCAAAATGAGTACGATAGCAATCGGGTAAATTGCGCCCAAAATCGGGACAGATACACTTAAAATCTCCGATAGTCCCAAGTTTGCGACTCCCATGCTCAGGACACAGAGAATAATCGCCCATCCTCTGTAGGACAAACCTTTGAATCGTCCATGAAAGTATTGACTGCAAGAAGTTACGAGTCCAATCGATACACAAAGGCAAGCGACGGTAAAGATGACACCAAGAATCAGCGTACCGCTTGTCCCAAAAAGCTGTCTCATGATAGCTGTCAAGAGTAATGCGCCATTCTCCGGCCTTCCTAAAGAGGCACCGGATGAACCGAGCAATCCCAAAATGACATAGATGAATGTCAGCAACAAACCTGCTCCGAGACCTGCTTTGATCATATTCGCAGACAGTTGCTTTTTGTCTTCGATTCCCTTGCTCCGCAGCGTATTGGCGATCACGATACCAAATACGAGTGCAGCCAAAGCATCCATCGTTAAATACCCGTCCAGAAAACCTTGCACAACCGGATTGGTGGCATATTTTCCTGCTGGTACCCCCGTTGGACCGAGTGGTGTAAATAAGCTCTTGATGTAGATCAGTGCAATCATGGTCAGCAGTGCAGGAGTCAGTATTTTCCCAAAGCGATCAATCAATTTGGAAGGACTCAGACTAAACCAAAAGACAATGCCAAAAAATACGATCGTATAGAAGAAAAGGCTCCAGGTGGAATCAGCGGCTTGTGCCGGCAAAAAAGGCGCCATTCCCATCTCGTACGCGAGACTGCCAGCACGCGGGATAGCAAGTGCGGGTCCAATCGACACATAAATCAAAATAGGAAAAATAAGAGCAAAGCTTGGATGTACACGACTCGCTAATTGGTAAAAGCTGCCTGCCTTTGCAATAGCAATCACCCCAAGGATGGGCAGACCGACAGCCGATAATACAAAGCCTGCAATCGACAGCCAAACATGGGTACCTGCCTCTTGACCCAAATAGGGTGGAAAAATAAGGTTCCCTGCACCAAAAAACATCGAAAACAGCATAAAACTGACCAGCAACATTTCTTTCTTAGACAAGGTTATCATCGACGTATATATTACCTCCCACCTTATTGAGAGGCATTCTATCAACTTTTGCGTCCCTTAGCTAGTAGCAACGCCATAGTTGTAATTGTAAGATCATTACCATTTTTCTTACTATAATTGAAAGTAAAAAACAAGGGAAACCACCTGCCATATCTTACCGTTGTTACATCGACAAGTGGTTTTCCTCTTATCGTTTTCGCATGGAGACAATTCGTTTGTAAAAGGTCTTATCCTCCAGCTTTTGAAAGAGAGAAAGAGAGGGTCGGAAGTTGGCTTCAATAATCCATGGTTTGCCATCCACATCAATCCCTAAGTCTAAACCGATCTCCCGGAGTGTCGGATAGGCTCTTCCCAAACGATTAGCTACCGCCGCAGCTACCATGCGGATATCACGCAGGAGATGCGGGCCTGCTTTTATATTCGACAGCTTGATTGCGGTCTGGATGGGCAAAACTTTCCCACGGCTGCGAGCCACATTTGTCACGACATAGCCCGGTCCTGCAAGCTTTGCACACCACCCCGTTATTTTCCAGGGCTCCTTGTTGCTCTTTCGCTGGATCATGACACGCACGTCAAAAGGCTTGCCGTTGATTCTGCCGAGTGGGATACGTGGCTGGAGCAGGTATGTTTTTGGTCGAAACAACGATTCCACGTATCGGATCGTCGCCTCTTTCCCATCCACGAGGCGACGACGACTCCCACTATGAACCAAATATTGCTCTTCTCCTCGCGCCGTTACTTGAATAATTCCTGCCCCACCGCCGCCTCCCGAAGGCTTCAGCATCACATGTGTAAACGCTTCTGCATACTCCCATAGCTCTTCTGGAGAGTACACGCGGGTTTTGGGCAAATACTCCTGCAAAAGTTCGTCTTTGACCATGTGCTTGTGCTTGCCCCATTTTCCTACGTTTGGCGGTTTTATGGCAGTGTCTCTCCATTCTTTATCAGATGATGCTCCTCTATTTTCGTGATACGATTCTGTTCGTCCACAAACACGACCTTGGGAACGAGCTGTTCGATCTCGGATTCTTCGTACATGCCCATACTCAAAATAATGACCAGATCTCCTGGCGAGAATAGATGAGCAGGTGGACCGTTCAGACAGATGACTCCGCTACCCGATGCTCCGGGTAATGCGTATGTTTTCCAGCGCGTGGCATTACGCAAACTGGTTATTTGCACGATTTCATATGGCTTGATATCTGCCGCTTCCATGAGAGCAACGTCAATTGTGATACTCCCCACGTAATCCAATTCGGCCTGCGTAACTGTCGCCCTGTGAATTTTTCCTTTGCACATGTGTCGTTGCATAGGCGGTTCACTCCTTTCCAAACCGATGACATTAGTCTATGTGGGATGGATTGTCCATGAAACCACCTGCGAAAGGAAATCTGGTTAGGGGATGTAATACGCTGCCTGCAAATCAACCCCGTAGGTGCGGCATAATTGGCTGAGTTCTTTCGTCACGTTCGGATCAAATGGGATACCGTTTTCCATGCGTTCTTGCTTTTTTCGGCTCTCGATCTCTCCAGGTATGAAAATTTCGAATACCCCTTCTTTCGTAGGCACACTTTTCACTTCACGAATGTATGCATCCATATTGGTGCAGAAATCGGACAGTGGCATAAATCGTTCAATATCCACCGTCAAGAATAGATGTCCAACGTTTTGTGGATCGTTCCAATTGTCATACAGGCTTTTTACATGTGGTCCCGTTGCTGCACCCGTTAGCAGCCCACACAAGATATCAATGAACATTGCCAATCCATAACCCTTTGCCCCTCCGATCGGCAAAAGTGAACCTAGCAAGGCTTGTGCGGGATCAGTCGTTTCCTTCCCAGTGGGATCGATGGCCCAATCGGCAGGAATTGTTTCCCCTTTTTTAACGGCTAAGGCGATTTTTCCCCTGGCAGCGACACTCGTAGCCATATCTAACAAAAAGGATGGCTCTTCCCCTGCCGGTATTCCCACTGCAATTGGATTTGTTCCGAAAAAAGGGCGAATCCCTCCTGTAGGTGCTATTGCTTCGGGTGCATTGGAAAGGACAAGAAGAATTTTCCCTTCTGCGATCGCTCGTTCTGCATAATACGAACAGGAGCCAAAGTGGTTGGAATGACGAACGCCAACTACCCCGATTCCCATCTGCCGTGACAATTTGATCGCTTCCTCCAAAGCCACCACCCCGACTACCGCACCCAACTGGTTTTTGCCGTCTACCAACGCTGTTGCTCCCTCCTGTTTCCATATCACTGGTTCATCGTTCAATTCGATCAAGCCTGCTTCGATTCGTTGGATATAAATCGGCAGCCTCGCCAAACCATGGGACTCAATACCTCGCAAATCAGCATGGACGAGAGATTCTGCGACAAGCCTTGCATGCTTGCGTCTGGCACCTGCCTGTACAAGCACCTCTGTTACAACTTGTTCCAAACGCTTCCAATGAAAGAGTGCAGGGTGCATCTTCTCTTTTTCCCCTCCTTCATCGCTGTTCTGTACTTCGCCTGCTTCCTAATCTGAATATAGATATGTCACCCGCTGTTTGACCGCTACAGGCATTGACCCAGTTCAGCCGACGATACCAACGGAAAAAGGAGCTCCCGATATTGGGGCTCCTTTTTCCGTGTTACTCCTATTTATAACTGGCCAGTATTGTGATGATCTGGTCCTGCATCTTGGTAAACAGCTCTTCATCCTCGACATAACCATTAAACATAATCGAAACGATGAGCTTCTCCCCGCTTTTGGTCGTGATATAACCCGACAGTGTGTTCACACCCGTCATCGAACCTG
Source organism: Brevibacillus brevis (assembly GCF_001039275.2). Lineage (NCBI taxonomy): Bacteria > Bacillati > Bacillota > Bacilli > Caryophanales > Paenibacillaceae > Brevibacillus > Brevibacillus brevis. The sequence goes on along the minus strand of NZ_CP030117.1, from coordinate 3,099,242 downwards.
TTTTCGCATGAAGATTATTAGCGGCGGGGGTGTCCTTCAAGCGGTTTTTTAGCGTACCGTCCATTCCCGCTATGGGTAAAGATTCATCAAAAGTGGCAAATGTCGATTCCTTGGTCATTCCCTCAAGGACGGATGCGATCTGCCGAGCAGAAATAAGATTGTAGCGTGTCAATCCTGATCCATCCATCATGTCGAAGGTGGTATTCCCGCCGAGCGAAGATACGGTTTCCATGACGACCTCTGCCCCAGTCGCTGCGCTCCCTTTCCCTTTCTTTGCAGCTCCGAGCGACTTGAGGAGCATTTCGGCGTAGTAATTGTCACTGCGCTTGTTAAGATACTGAACGATTTTCTTCAACGGCAGTGACTCAAATTGTGTCCATTTCACTGCTGATGGAGGAACGGGCTGGATCAGCACTTCACTTTTCGGAGCAAACGCAATTCCTTGCTGCTCCAACGTTTCCTTCAGCACGGTCCCCACGTACTTGGCTGGCTCCTCCACAGGTACCCGCTCGTAATCCCCTTCGTGATCGAGCGGGAGGTTCCCTGACAGTCTAATGGTATTTGTTCCACGGTCACGCAGGATAGCAAACGTATTTTCTTCCCCTTTTTGTACAGTCTTGGCTTCATTAATCACTTGCACATACGCTGTTTTGGGAAGCACGTTGATTTCCACTCGTTCGCCAGCATCGTTTGCGGGCTTGAATTCGATCATGACCGTTCCACGGTTCATTGCTAGAGCCCCAATGGTCGGGTTGTAATAGTAGCTCTCGTCATCCCATGCCCAGCCGAGGCCAAGCCGTTGCTGGTCAAAGTAGCTGTCATCCATCACGAGATTCCCGTTTATACGCGTGATTCCCTGTTGCTTGAGCCACCCTGCTATTTTTTCAATGGACACACCTTCCTGCACTTGTAGCGCATTCTCTGTGTGCAAAGTAGGGTCACCGTATCCTTTCACATACAGATTGCCTTGTTGTACGCCCGTAGAGAGGATCGGAGCGTCTCCATACACTTCCGTTTTGAATACGTAATCCGAACCAAGCTGGTTCAATGCTGTGGCAGTCGTCAGCAGCTTCAGATTCGAAGCTGGGGTAAGCAGTGTGTCCGCATCCCGTTCGTATAAAACAGGGTCATCTGTTGAATCTAACGACTTGACCATGATTCCAGCCGTTACACCTGCTGCTTCCGGCGTGTCGAGGATGGGATCGATTAAAGAAGAGAGCGGGTACGTCTTTTTCTCTGGAGGGCTGAATCCTTCCGGAGCTGCGACATCCGGGTAGGTTGTTAACAAAATTCCGATTCGATCCTGTAGCTCCCTCGCATACTTCGATTTATAGATGCCGTTGATCAAAATCGAAAAGGCCAGCTTATGACCATTTTTTGCCGTTACATAACCCGACATGGTATTGACTCCGCTTAACGAACCTGTCTTAGCAAACAAATTCTTTTCCGCACTCGTTCCCTTCATGCGGTTTTTCAAGGTGCCGTCCACTCCTGCGATTGGGAGTGATTTTTCCAGTTCGGTTCGATATTCTTGCTCCTGCAAAAAGACAAGGGCTTCGATCATCTGCTCTGGGGTGATCATATTAAATCTCGATAACCCCGAGCCATCTACCTGACGGAAGCCTGACTCAATGCCAGCGCGCTTCATCACGTCCGCTACCGCTTCACTGCCTGCTTCAAAGCTCCCCTCGCTTTTCTGGGTAACCCCCAGCGTCTTTAGAAGCATCTCGGCATAGAAGTTGTCACTATTCTTGTTAAGCTCCACCGTGATCTCACCCAACGGTTTGGACAAGTGGGTATAGAGCGGTACTCCGCTTTGCAGTACAGTTTTTTTCACTTCTGTCTTCGGATGTATGGCAATCCCTTGTTTCTGCAACTGATCCTTCCATAGATCGCCCACGTACAAAGCTGGATCTTCCATCGTGACATCTTCATCATAAGGGGCTGCTTGTATCCCGATCGTACCGGATACGATGATTTCATTTGTTCCGCGCGGACGCTCGACGAGCACGTTGCTCTCCTTGCCCGCTGTCGTTTTCAACTGGTTTGTGACTGTTATGTATGTGGTAGCCGGATTCAAGGTCAGGACGGGGGCGTCGTTCACGGTTTTCCCAGGGGTTGCGGTTAGCGTCGTAAAGTTTTTATTTACGGCTAATCCACTGACCTGAGCGCTGTACCCGTACGGTTCGTCATCCCACATCCAGCTCGTACCCAATCTGGTCTCATCAAAATAGCTGTCATCGAGAAGGAGGTTTCCATTGATTCGTTTGATCCCCAAATCTTTGATGGCTTTTGCCATTTGCTGCAAATCCTCTGAGGTCAGGCTAGGATCGCCATAGCCTTTTACTATCAAATCTCCTTGCAAAATGCCTCCGTTATTTACCTTTCCTGAAACAAACACCTCCGTCTTCCACTGATAATCCGGCCCCAGCTTATCCAGACCTGCAATTGTCGTAAACAGCTTCATGTTGGAAGCCGGGATAAAATTACGTTCGGCATTGTGCTTATATACGTACTTTTTGTCGGTTAGATCGTAAACCGCAATTCCAGCGTACATCCCCTTGCTATTCTCATCGTTTTTCAAATCGGAGAGGAATTTTTCTATGCTGAGTGCAAGAGGACTAGAAGAAGCAGCCTCTTCCTTGGCTAGCGCAGGCGAAGCTGCTACCTGCAACAAGAGAGCCAACACGAAAAACCACGTACCGACACGTCGAAAAGCAAACAAATGATTCATGATAACCTCCTTGTCATAGTCTGGGCGATTTCAACCAACAAATCACAGTACGCCATCATGATAGCACGTATTCTATTTATTCGGAATATTACCATTATACTAAAAGTCTACAGGCATGAACGATACTCATTCCGCTCATAATACCTTCAAGACTTCTTTCGTTTGGAGGAAATGGGTCCATGTTCTATCGATTGCTACTCTGTCTGTCGCTTCTCTGCGCCTTTTCATTCCCCGTCCATGCCCAAACCGACATGGGACGTGTCCAAGTAGATCCCTCAACGTATCCTTCTCTTGCGGAGCTCGTAAAAAAGTCAGACTTGATCGTTATCGCCTGGGTAGACAGTGCCCACCGGGAGCATCCAACGGGACGCACGATTCCCCAAGGCAAGATTGTGAACTACACACAAAACCTTCAGGTAAAAACGGCCATTAAAGGCTCGTCGTCCAGACTATTAACGGTAATTAGCACTGGCGTAGAGCCGCTGCCCGATGCCTCCAGTCCGCTCAACCTGCAATATCCTGGACCGTTGTCGGAAGGGAATTATTTGTTGTTTTTACGTAAAGTGAGCGGATCACACCTGTACAGTACAGCAGGGCTCTGGCAAGGCGTCTATCCCATCTATCAAGGAAAAACGATTGCTCTTTCCAACCTTGGTTTTACCGAGCTGAACCAACTGTCACAAGAAGAAGCCATCCGAAAAATAACAGCGATATCCCGCTAGCGTCACAGCAAAAAACCGCTCTCGTATACGAGCGGTTTTTTGACGTTTCCATCATGTGCTGTTAGTTGCGCATCACGTAGATGAAAATCACCATAGACACAGCACAAGCGAGTACGCTGAGAATAAACCCCCAGATCACCCATTTGCTATTCGTCTTGTTTATGTGTTTGTCGTCCATGGAAACTTCTCCTCATTCAAGCATTCACCTTCTATTATAAGGTTGTTTGACAAGAAAGGGAAACCGTTAATGTAGCGAAAACTGTTAAAGACCTGCACTCGTAAGACGGCGAATCCCCAGTGCACAGCCGCTCGTCACGAACAGGACACACATGACGACAAACGCCCCCAGCTCTCCCAGCGACAAACTCTCTTGACTGAGCACGCCCATGCCAATCGTTAAAAGCGACAGAGGAAAAAACATCCCCAGCCCAGACACATACAAGCCCAACCCTACAAAAACAGTGCAAACACTAATGCCGACAGGTACAGCAAAGCTCTGTATCCGCGTGGAAAGCCATAGTTGGAAGGCGACGATGGCAAGCGAAGCCAGCCAGCCTCGCATGATCCATCCAAACACCTCTGGAGGAAACGAAAAATGGGCATGTAGTCCAGCGATGAAACCCGCGCAAATATACAGCACCAAGAAGAAAAGCTGTACAACAAAAAGGAGAACACCAACCACCACCAGCTTCGCGAAAAAAATCGTTGGCCTATGTACAGGCGCTGTCAGTATCACGTTCCAGTTACGGTTTGCATGCTCCAGTCTGCACACGAACGAACAGCAGATCGCGATGAGAATGGGCAAGAAAAATTCACCGTAGAACAAGCTCACCTGCGTCCACAGGCTGTACCAGCCATTTTGCAGGATCGCTTGATTCATCCAGTAGTTGGCGAAACCGATCAGTGTACTGAAAACAGGAAGCACAAGCAAAACAAGCCATATACGAGAACGGCGGAGTTTTACCCATTCCGCTCCCAAACATCTGATTACCATACGAGATCCTCCCTACACGTCTTGCCGGGATACGTGAATGCTCCCAGCAAGATAAAATGCGATGCCCATGAGTACGACGATGATCGGCAAATGAACGCCGATTTCACGGGTAGTAAATAACATGGTTTCATTTACGAATTGATACGTAACGGGCGAAAAGTCTACATAATACGACCAGATGAAAAGGCGTCCAATTTGTGGCGGAAACAAGCTCGCCGTCATGCCAATGAAGCCCCCGATCATCCCGAGGCATAGGCTGAACGACTGGTTTTTAATGGCGAGAGAGAACCATTGTTGCAGAGCAATCACCACGAGATTCGTCAGCGTAGTCCCTGCTACCAATCCGAGTAATAGGCTAATCGGGACTGGCTCTGCTAAACCATAGACAATACCAAATGCAACGATCGCCAATATCTGTAGAATGACGGCACCTCCCATCAAAACAGCCGCAGAGACGAATTTTGCTGCATAAACCGCTTTTTTGCTGACAGAAGCAGCCAACAGCAGCTTCCATGTACGCCCTTTATGTTCCATATCACAAATCCGTGAAACAATGACAGCCGAGCCGATTGGCAAAAACAATCCGTTCATGGCTGTAATCGTGACCAGAATGGCGCTCCACTTCGCGGCATCCGGATTTTTTGTCATGGAAATACTGACAGCCATGAACCCCCATGCCAGTTCGATACTCAAAAGAATGGCAAGCATGAGAAACAAACGCTTATGTCGAATTTTATAAAATTCTAACCAGAGTGTCCTCATTACAAGCTCCCCTCCTTGCCTGTAAGGGAGAGGAAAATGCTCTCCAAGCTTTGTTTGTGCACTTCAATGCGATGAACATCAAAACCCGCCATAATCAGCGCCCGGTTTGTCTGCGCTACCTCCCTATCATTCATGCCTTCCATGACAAGGTATCCATCTTGGAGACTTGGAGAAAGCTCCATATCTTGAAGAACTCTTCTCGCTTTTTCATTGTCCTGCGTTTTCATCCAAACATGAGGCTGACTGTTGCGTTGCAGCTGCTCCATACTCCCTTGGAAGAGTAGCTGCCCCCCGTGGATAATGCCGATGGACGTAGCCACTTGCTCGATTTCCGAGAGCAGATGGCTGGAGAGCAGCACGGTCATTCCATACTGGTGTGGCAACGATTGGATCAATTCCCGAATTTCACCGATTCCTGCTGGGTCCAGTCCGTTTGTCGGTTCATCGAGGATGACGAGCCTTGGAAAATGCAGCAAAGCCATGGCAATTCCCAGTCGCTGCTTCATCCCAAGCGAATACTGATCTACCTTTTTGTTCTGTTGTTTTTCCAAACGGACGATTTGCAAAGCTTTCTCTACATGTTTGTCCGGGACATCTCGCAGCCGCTGCATGACGCGCATATTTTCCAGGCCGGTAAGATGACCGTAATAGGAAGGAGCCTCGATCAAGGAACCCGTCTGACTCAAAATCTCAACTCGGTTCCTGCTAAAATCCTTCCCGAATACAGATACACTCCCTTCAGTCGGCTTGACTAATCCTAGCAGCATTTTAAGAGTCGTCGATTTTCCTGCACCATTTGGACCGAGGAAGCCATAGACCTCCCCTTCTCCTACCGCTAGATTCACCCGCTGGACGGAATAGACTTCTCCATAGCGCTTTGAAAGGTTTTCCGTTTGAATCACCGTATTCATCTTTTCTCGCTCCTATCTATTGGTCTCTCCTACGAATCATAGAGTCCCAACCCGTCGATAAGCTGACAAGAATCTTACGACAACCTTAAATCGACTCAGAGTGGGTAGAACACACAAATCAAGCGAGTATAATGAATACGGGTGATTCAATATGGAAGAGTGGAAACAGAAAAAAGTGCTCATCGTGGAAGATGAGCTAGAAATCAGAAATATGATCGATGGATTTTTGCGTAAGGAAGGATTCTCTCGTATTTTTCATGCGGGTAGTTGTAAAGAGGCGTTAGTGATATGTGCTTCGGACAAGCCTGATGTCGCGATCCTGGATGTCATGCTTCCAGATGGAGATGGATTTGGACTTTTGACTTCGATTCGTCGTTTCTCGCAAATCCCTGTCATTTTTCTGTCAGCGAGAGGGGAAGATGAAGATCGATTGCTCGGACTTGGCCTTGGTGCTGACGACTATATCGTGAAGCCATTTTTGCCGCGCGAGCTCGTTCTTCGTCTCCTGGTCATTTTACGACGCGTTTACGCTCCTCCCCAAATCGATCGTCTGCCCGTTTTCCAGCTTGGTGACAGTACAGTCGATTTGGAGGCGGCCATCGTGACGAGAGATCACCACGAATACGCATTGACTGCCAAGGAACACGCCCTCTTACGAAAACTCTATGAAAACCGGGGACGAATTGTCACGAGCGATGCCCTGTGCCAATCCGTCTGGGGTGACGATTACTACGGGTATGAAAACACGTTGATGGTTCATATGCGGCGCATTCGCGAAAAGATCGAGCCATGTCCGTCTACCCCTGAATATTTGCTGACAGTAAGAGGACTCGGATACAAATTACTCGTAAAGGAAGAGTCGTAGATGGATGGAGCCGCACAAATATTACGTCGTTATACAGGTGCTTCTATCCTGATTGCCTTCTTTTTGCTCATCGTCAATTACATCATTCTCGGTACATTTGTTTTCAAAGGCATGAACGAGGGCTCTTCTCCCGTCCACGTCACACAAACTGTCGCAGAAGGTCTTCACCAGAACGGTTCCCACTATACGTTGGAGCCAAAAGCACAAGAATGGTTGCAAAAAAGCCAGGCTTGGGCCATGCTGATTGCAAACGATGGGAAGGTCATCTGGGACTACGCCATACCAGACCAATTGCCCCGCGCCTATTCTCTGGCAGAAGTAGCGCAGTTCTCGCGAAATTACTTACAGGACTATCCTGTTTTTGTTTGGGAGCATGAGAGAGGGCTAGTCGTCGTGGGCTACCCGAAGGACAGTCTCGCCAAGTACCAGTTTCATTTCCCGATCAGTTGGATAAGCGATTTACCGTATCGATTACTGGCTTTGCTTTTCGGAAATGTACTGCTCGCTGCTCTTCTCTCTCTATTCATCGGTTCTCGACTCATTCGGGCAATCCGCCCATTGATTAGCGGAATTCACGCTCTGTCAGAAGATCAGCATACTCATGTCGAGGCAAAGGGAATGTTCAGCGGGATTGCTAGAAGCATCAATCATGCATCGTCGCTTCTGCAAGAGAAGAACGCTTTGCTAAAAGCCAGAGACGAAGCACGCTCGAACTGGATCGCTGGAATTTCCCATGATATACGCACGCCATTATCGATGGTGCTCGGGTATGCCAGTGAATTGGAAGAGAGCGATGCGGTGCCTTTCGAGCAGCAGCAAAAAGCAAGTATCATTCGAAAGCAAGGGGAAAAGCTCCGGTCTTTGGTCAGCGACTTGAATCTCGTTTCCATGCTGGAATACGAAATGCAGCCCATTCATACCAAACCGATTCGGCTATCGACACTTGCGCGGCAAATTGTCACTGACTTTTTGAACAATGATTTGGCAGAGACTTTTACCATTGAGCTGGATGTCACGACTGAGCAATGCTTCGTAATGGGCGACGAAAAACTTCTTGTCCGCGCCATCACGAACCTGCTCCAAAACAGCATCGTGCATAACCCTTCAGGCTGTCACATCCACGTGCAAACGACCCTGTCGCCCAACCAGCGCAATGCTCTTCTGATTATCACTGATAACGGAAAAGGCATTGAGCACAGCATGCTACCTGATTTGGTGGAATTGCCTTATTCGTCAAAAAGAAAATCTACCTTACACAATGGTCATGGTCTCGGTATTCCTATGGTTGCACGTATTGCTGCCGCTCATCATGGACACCTGCTGTTAACAAGCGATACAGGAAAAGGGATGACAGCAGAACTTTGTTTCCCCCTCTCCTCCTAAAAGGAAGACATCATAGAGAAAGCACCTCCTCTGTCTCGCCAATGGAGAGTAGACTCCCAAGAGCGAACAAAGGGGGTGCTTTTTACTGATTACTTCACGAGATCGCGCATGATCTCTTCTGCTTTGATGTCAGTTGTTATCAGCTTCTCTTTTTTCATCCAATCAATCAGTGTTTGCCAAGATTCGGCCGTCTGGTATCCAAAAGGCTTTTCTCCCGCATCCATCAACGGAATGAGGATATCCAAGCTCTTGGTCTCAATGTCTTTTTCCAGCGGGAAATCCGTAGCCTGTTTGGTAAACAACAAATCGAGTGCCTTTTCCTTATTATTTTTCACATAGTCCTGTCCCTTGCCAATCGCACGCAGGAAACCTTCCACAGCTTTCTGTTTTTTGCCCAAAGTCTCGTCACTTGTCGCCAATACGAGCTCATAGTAGTCTGGAACACCAAACTCAAAAGGCTTGAACACATTGACTGGAACGCCGTGCTTCTCCAATATCGGTTGCTCATGGTTGATATAGCCACCTACCACTGCATCGACTTTTTTTGCCGTCAACGCTGGGACGATGTCAAAGCCGATATCCGTGAAGGTCAGTCCGGAATCATCGCCACCACCATGCTTCACAACTTGACGTACGATCGATTCATCAAGTGGAAGTGATGGATAACCGATATTTTTTCCAGCCAACCTCTGCGGAGTATCGATTCCACTGTCTTTGCGCGTCATGATCACGTTTAACGGATGACGAACAAGTGCACCTACAGATACGACAGGGACTCCTTCGGCACGAGCTTGGATGAGCTGTGGTTGATAACTGATTGCCAAATCTACTTTGCCCGCAGCCGCCATCTTCAACGGATCATTGCTGTCTGAAGGCATTTGCATGGTCACCTTGAGGTTCTCGTCTTTGAAGTAGCCTTGCTCCTCAGCGACATACAAGAAGGAATGTACAGCATTCGGATACCAATCGAGCGCAATGGTAAGCTCAGTCGGCTCCGCTCCTTTATCAGCAGGGGCTTGCGTCTGACCAGCATCGGTGCTCGCCTGATTGCCGCAAGCAGCAAGACCTGTTGCTAATGTGAGTGCCATAAATGCTTTCGTCCATTTGTTGAAAGGTTTCATTGTTGTTCTCCTTTGATTTTCATATGCGGGGAAAAATGACGTTCGACTCGTCCAGCCAGCCAAAACAGCAGCATGCCTAGAATCGAGAGCAACAGGACCGAGGCAAACAACGCGGGAGCCTGAAAATTGCCAGATGCCCGTCTGCCAAAGTACCCGAGTCCCTCGCTCGCTCCCAGCCATTCCCCAATCGTCGCCCCAGCTACACTGTAAGTAGCTGCCACTTTGAGACCACTGAAGAAATGGGGTAAGCTCGACGGGAGTTGCAGCTTGGTGAAAATTTGTCCGTTCGTTGCCCCCATTGTTTTTAACAGCTGGAGCATTTCCTTGTTTGTTGAGCGAAGTCCATCATACGTGTTGACGACGATCGGAAAGAAAGTAAACAGAATCGTAACAGCGATTTTTCCAGATAAATCATACCCGAACCACAAAATGAATACGGGTGATAATGCTATAAGGGGGATCGTTTGGGAGATGACGATATACGGATAGACCAAGCGCTCCACAATCCGACTGCGAATCATCGCAAATGCAAGGGAGATTCCAAATACAATCGAGATCGATAGCCCCAGTAACACTTCCTTTAACGTCGCCCAAAGATGTATGCCTACTAAAGAGGTACGTAAATCCCACAACGATACGACCACAGCGCTAGGCGGCGGTAAAATGAATGGCGGCACTCCGAAGAAGCGACAACCAGCTTCCCACGCCAAGAGAAAAATGGCAATGGAGATGCCAAACCAGATGCCTCTCCCCATCATGCTTCTCTCCTCAACGGCTTCATTGCTGCTTGGCGATCCTGTCGAAGCAGTTCCCAAATTTGTTCACGCAATGCCAAGAATCCGGCTTGGTTGCGACTGCTCACCGTTCGTGGTCTGCTCACCTGAACGGTTAATTCGATCGGCTTAGTGATCGGACTACCTAAAAGCACAATAATACGATCTGCAAGTAAAATGGCTTCGTCGATGTCATGTGTAATCATCAGCATCGTACTGCCTGTTTCCTGCCACTTTTCCATCAGCCACTCTTGCATGTCCATTCTCGTAATTCCATCCAATGCACTAAACGGCTCATCCAATAGCATCATCTCTGCACCAGAAAACAACGCGCGCAAAAAGGAAACTCGCTGACGCATTCCACCAGAAAGCTGGGCTGGATAGCTGTCAGCCCAATCCTGAAGCCCGTACCTAGGCAGTTGTTGTCTGACACGCTCATGCGCTTCTTTTTTCGTCATACCTTTGATTTCTAGCGGCAAAGCTGCATTTTCGACAATCGTACGCCATGGCATGAGCAAATCGCGTTGGGGCATATAGCCGACCTGCCCCAAACGATTTGCTACCGGTACACTGCCGAGCCTGATTTCGCCTTGTCCCGGCTCAAGAAGACCTGCGATGAGTTGAAATAAAGTGCTTTTCCCGATCCCGCTCGGACCGATCAAGCTGACGAACTCCCCTTTTTCCACACGCAGATCAAAATGATCGAGAATCTGCTTGTCGCCATATGAAAAGCTGACGTCGGCGAAAGCTAGTTGTTCTCCCACGGCCACATTTCCTCTCTGTAGGACATGTCCCAGAACATGTACTCCATTTTGGAGGTATTGACAAAATACTCTTCCATCCTGGCCAGCTCTTGCTCGCTCTTTCCTTCCGCCAAATGATTCATGATCTCAATCAGCCAGATCGCCAGTTGCCCAAACTCATCGGAGCTGTACATGCGTACCCACTCCCCGTACAGTTCGTGATCCAGCGCCCCTTCTACTTGAGCCAAACGCTTGCCGATCTCCCAATAACTCCATGTGCATGGGAGTAGTGCACTCACCAATTCTGCCAACGAGCCTTGATGAGCGACACGCAGCATGTAGCTCGTGTACCCGAGCATTACAAACGAAGGCTCTGTTGCTTCCAGCTCCGCGCGAGAGATACCAAAGCGCTCGGCATACTGGCGATGCAGCTCCATCTCTGTGTTCAGCGTTGATTCTTGCAAAGCGGCGAATCTGGAGCTTGTTTCCAGATCGTACGCCTTCACACTCGCAATTGCGAACATTTTGGCGTAATCAATCAGATAGATGTAGTCTTGTTTCATGTAATATTTGAATGCACCAACGGGCAGGCTGCCATCTCCAAGTCCGGTGACGAATGGATGTTGATGAACACGCTCCCAGATCGGGGCTACACTTTTTCTCAATCGATCAGTAAAGGTTGCCATGCGATACTCACTCCTTCGCTTCCTTTGGGGTATTGCACCAGTTGGCAATAAAACGGGCCATGATCTGGGCAAAATGAACAAGCTGGTCAGGATCAATGGATTCATCTACGGCATGTGCATGCATGAGCTCACCGGGCCCGAATAATACAGCCGGAATGCCTGCATGCGCAAACCAGCCTGCATCTGTCACCGTAGGCGACATAGTTACACTGGGCGCTTGATGCATGTGACTTTCATAGGCAGATTGCAGCGCTGCCAAGCCCGGATGCTTCGTATCCAACTCCAGTGAAGGAAAGATTTCACCGCGCTCCTCAATCATCGAACGTCCACCCCAGCGGAATGTCGGAGGATGGTCTCTCAGCCAAAGATCAGCTGCTGCTACACGCCCGACGTGATCCTCGATCTCTCGGATGATCTCTTCATGGGATTCATTCGGATAAAAGTGAACGGTAATCCAGAGAGCGCAACGGTCTGCGATGAACGCAGCGTGACGACCTCCCTCGATGACTGCGGGATTGATCGTATTGCTGCCTGCCGGGAAGCCGGGATAGGACTTCATGACGGCCCAGTCCCGTTCCAGCTCCTGTAGTGCGGTGATCACCTTCGTCATTTTTTCAATGGCAGAAGCTCCCCGGACACGTCCGCCTGCATGAATGGTCTGTGCGCGCATTCCGTCATGCAGCGTCGTCGGACTCTCAATCGTGATCCAGCCTGTAATGACACCGCCCTGCCCTTGCATGTGGAGATTGCTCGTATCCACTACAACGGCGTAGTCAGCCTGATAGCCACGCTCGATAGCGACCAATGTCCCCGCTTCGCCTGCTTCTTCTCCGATGACGGATTGAAAGAGCAGATCACCGTGGAGCTCGATTCCGTGCTCGCGCAGCATTTGGATCGCAAACATGCTCGCTGCGAGTCCACCTTTCATATCAGCAACGCCACGGCCGTACAAGCGTCCATCCTTGCCATGTGTCAGAGCAAAGGGTGGATAGGTCCACCCCGTGTCATCTCCAACTTCAGCCACATCGATATGCCCGTTGACAATCAAGCTGTTTGCCTGTGTAGAGGCACTCCCTGATAACCGACCGACGATATTGTCGTCTCCTGGATATACCGTCCAGCGATCGACCTCGAATCCTATCGCTTGCAGTCTGTTGGCGATTACTCCTTGCGCGGCGTGGCTGTTTCGCGCGGGAGGACTTACAGTCGGATGAGAAACGAGCTCTGCCAATAATTCGAACAGCTCTTCTTTGCGGCTGGCAATCGATTCTACCGCTTCTGTCAGTCGATCCACGCTACTCAATCATCCCTTCAGTCGGGCTGCTTGCGGACGCGTAACGTTTTTTCGCGATACGGCCTGCCAGGAATCCTTTGCGACCTGCTTCTACTCCGAGCTTCATCGCTTCTGCCATCAAGACAGGATTATCAGCGAGGGCGACTGCTGTATTCAACAAGACACCGTCAGCACCCAGCTCCATCGCTTTCGCGCAGTCTGCTGGAGAGCCGATTCCTGCATCCACGATAATCGGTACTTTGGCATCCTCGATGATAAAGCGGAGATTGTTTTCGTTGACAATCCCTTGTCCGGAACCAATTGGTGACGCACCTGGCATAACCGCATGTACGCCAACCTCTTGCAGATGTCTAGCAAGAATCGGATCATCATTGGTGTAGGTCAGTACGATAAAGCCTTCTTCCACCAGGATTTTCGAAGCCTCGAGCGTGCCAATCGGGTCAGGGAGAAGTGTTTTCGGATCTCCAATGACTTCGACCTTGATCATGTCACACAGGCCAGATGCTTTGGCCAAACGGGCAATGCGCACCGCTTCTTCCGCTGTATAGGCACCTGCTGTATTTGGTAGCAGGGTGAATTTTTTCAAATCGAGTTGTTCCAAAAAGTTTGGTTCTTGCGGATTTTCCAAATTCAAGCGACGAATCGCAAAGGTCAAAATTTCTGCTTCCGACACCTCTACTGCTTTCCCTTGTGTGTCCAAGTCAGCGAATTTACCTGTCCCGAGAAGCAAACGGGAACGAAACTCGTACGGTCCAATTTTCAATGTATCCATCATGATGATCATCCTCCTCCGACAAAATGAACGATTTCTATGCGATCTCCGTCTGCAATCGGTGTTTGTTCGTACGCTGAGCGGTCAATAATTTCACCATTTCGCTCCACGACGACAATCTTCTCTTGCAGGGAATAAGAAGCGAGCAAGGCCCGCACTGTCGTGATCTCTTCCGCCAACTCTACTTTTTTCCCATTCAGCTGAACAATCATTGATTACCTCCTTCTACTGGAAAAAAAACGGCTTCTCCCGCCTGCCTGAGTCGATTCAGACAAACAGAAGAAGCCGTATACCCATCCCATCTCACGGGACGAATGGCATAAAAAAACCATCCGCCTCGGATGGTTGAGTGAGATCTTATCATGCATGCACGCAAACAAGCATAGTTCCGCTCGGATGCGACACGTGATACTGATTCCAAATACCTCTTCCTCCGCTGGCATGACCCAGGTCAGGTTCAACGGTCAGTAACACACTCGTTACAATCTCAGCCAACGTTGCTTGGCTCCCGTTTGGTAGTAAAGCTATGCAATTGTCGTACATTCGAGTACTACAGTACCACTCTATTTCGTGTTTGTAAAGGCTTCCTTGTGCATCCTTTCCAGCTCAACGAGACAACGTTCTGCCCAAGCTGCCATTTTCGCCAGCTTTTCCATTTCTCTCTCCATCGCCTGACGCACAGATTCCTTGTAGTCTGGAATCGCGCCATTATAGCGAATGACCCCTTGGACAGGCGTCATGAATTTTTCCATGTAAGAGAGTGCTGGACGCTGGTGAAACAGCGGCACATCTACTTCGTAGGAAGAATGCAAATCGCCTTGCGTTGGGTATTTGGTCACTGCCAACACTTTTACCAGCAGCTTCGAATCGTGGATTTCCAATACTTCTGTAATATATTCACCCGTTCGCTGCGCAACACGAACGATATCTCCCGGATTCCAGTTCATCGCGGATTCCTCCTTTTATTATGGAATGTATTTACATTAGTGAGTCTTCCAGCAGTTTGCGAGCATGTAGCAATACTTCCTCCGCATCCACTACCGACTGACCGCCACCCTGTGCCATGGCAGGATTCCCCCCACCTTTTCCGTTAATAACCGGTAAGGTTTCTTTCAACACCTGATTGATGGCTACATTGACTTCCTGCCCACGAGCAAACACGACTTGCATTTTGTCTTCAGTAGTAGCTGCCAAGAGGCAAATTGCATCTGGCGCCAGAGCAGTAGCCAGTTGTGCGAACTGCTGAAGCTGTTGAATGGTTTTGTCTGTGAAGGTACGCATAATGAGGCGAGAATGACCGAGTTGGCTAGCAGCAGATAGTTGTTGATTCACTTCCACTTCCAAGAGCTGCTTATCCACTTCTGCCAATTTTGCCTTCAAGGCGTCGCGTTCTGCAAGGAGGCGTTCCGTCTGTGCGATCAGTTCCCCTTCATTGGTAGCGAGCAGCTTGGCCGTATCACGAACGACAGCTTGCTTTTGGTTGTAGTCCCGCAAAGCTCGCCAGCCACAGATGAATTCCAGACGAATGTTTCCGCGATGTCGCTCCCAGCCCAAGATCTTGATCATCCCGACTTCGCCCGTACTCGCTGGATGTGTCCCTCCGCATGGGTTGTAATCAAAATCAGGTATCATCACGACACGAATATTTTCAGTAACGGTCGGCTGTTTTTTCAAGGGCAGCGTTGCCAATTCCTCGTCATCAACGAACCGCGCAATGATGGGGTGGTTTTCCAGAACAATCTGATTCGCTCGCTTTTCTACCGTCTCCCATACATCTGCTGTCAACTCATCCAGTCGTACATCAATGGTGACACGTTCTTTACCCAAGTGAAAGGCAACGGTTTCCGCCTGCACGACTTCCAGGAAGGACGCGGATAAAATGTGTTGGCCAGCATGCTGCTGCATGTGATCGAAGCGGCGGTCCCAATCGATGTGACCCGTTACTTCCGCTATGCTTTCCGATAAGGGGGCTTCCAGTCGGTGACGAATTTCGCCATCTACCTCTTCCACATCTACTACACAAATCTCTCCCAATACGCCCAGATCAGAAGGCTGTCCGCCTCCAGTAGGGTAAAAAGCCGTTTGATTCAGTACCACGTAAGGTGTCCCATCTTGCTCAACACCAGTTCTCGTCACCTGGGCCGAAAACGTTCTCGTATAGGCATCCTGATAATAGAGTCTGTCGTCCATTGTTACTCCTCGCTGCATGGAACTGTGGTTCCAGCCTGATTCTCCCACTAGGGGGCAAAACGAAAAACGTATGTATAAAGATTAGCCAAACAAGTGATCCATTTGTTTTTCGCGCTCTTGGCGCTCCTCTGGGCTCGCCAGGTCATACTTTTTCAATAAATGAAACAGCTCGTTTAGACGCTCTTGGCTAAGTTCGCCATTCAACTGATTTTTGAATTGACTCACACGCAACTCTGACAGATGTGGAGCTTGTTCTGCCAGTTTTTTGAGTACGTCCTCATGGCTGTGATCCAATTTGCATTCTCCCATGATTTCTCCCCTTTTCCTTCCTGTCATCTTCATCATACCATGATTTTTCATTTGAAAAAAAGGCGTACAGCCCCCAATGGAATGTACGCCTGATGACTATGCACGCTTACGGACGCGAAAGTTCTCCTCGATCAACAGCCAGTTTTGCGGAAATGGCAAACCGAGTTTCCAGTAGCTGACGCCTCTCAAACCGAGTTGTTTAACCAGATTGAACTTGGCTTGAATCGATCGTGCATCCTCAAACCACACCTGATGTTGCTTGCCTTGATCATCAGTGTACGTAAAAAACGGAGCCTGTGCGCGATAGTCATACCGGATCACTGCATTATGCTGCGCAGCCAGAGCAATGGCTGCTTGCGGACTCAGAGCTTTCGCTGTCGTTCCTCGCTCGTACGGTAAGGTCCAGTCGTATCCGTACAGATTTTGGCCCATCAAAATTTTCTCGGCTGGCATTTCGGTAATGGCGTACTGCAAGACACGCCGCACCGGTCCGATTGGAGAAACCGCCATGGGAGGACCACCACTATAGCCCCATTCATACGTCATGATCACGACAAAATCGGCAAGCGCTCCTATCGCTTTGTAATCATGGGCGGAATACCATTTGCCTGCTTGCTCGGCACTCGTCTTCGGTGCGAGCGCAACAGACATCATCAATCCTGCTGCATGTATACGGTCCCTTGCTTTTCGCAAGAAGTTCGCGTACGCTTCTGCACCTGTTGTGGGCAATGCTTCCAGATCAAAATGGATATCCCCCATTCCCAGCTCACGGGCGGTCGCGAGAATATTATCCAACAATTTGTTCTGGAGCTCTTGATCGTTCAGGATGAGTGCGCCCAATTCCGTACTGAACTGACCTTTTTCCAAATTCGTCACGACCATCATAAGTAGGACCTGGTTTTCTTTTGCGATCGCCGGAAAGTTGTTCAGATTTGGTCGTTGGAGGGTTCCATCCCGTTTAATACGAAAGCTGAACGGCGCCAAATACGTAAGATGAGGGGCAGCCGTTCGGACATCCGCTTCCATCGCTGGTGGGACAGTGCGACGCGGTTCCACATACGCATTGAAATCAGCCGCTCGTCTAGGGCGAGGCGGGATGTAGAGCTTTTGCCCGACTTGTAGCGGTTTATAGGGAGAAATCCCATTGACGCGAGCAAGCTCTGCTGCGCTGATCTGGTTACGCTGACCAATCGTATACAACGTATCTCCTTGTTTAACCCAATAGTAGCTACCTACAATCGGGATCACCATCGCCTGCCCAGTTGCCAGCTTATTCGGATCTGGCAGTTCATTAGCCTTGTTGATCGCTTCCGGCGTTGTGCCGTACGTCTCGGCGATGCTTGCTAAGGTTTGTCCTTCTTCCACCACGTGGATTTGCATACGCCTCCTCCTTCGCATTTCTTCTCTCTCTGTCATATTCAAGGCGAAGGAATTAGGTGTATGTCTAGGCCAGAGGTTTCAATACATCGTATAAAAATCCAACGGACTGGATGGCATAATGGCATTCCAACAATTCATTTCTGTGAAAAATAAGCAAGGCGGGAACGCTGGTCACTTGCCATTGTTCTGCCAATGCAGGCGCCGTATTAATGTTGATCTGATACAGAGGAACGGTAGGCCATGTTTCTTGCATGATGCCGAGCATGCGTGCTGCTAGCTTGCAGGTCCCACACATCGGTGTATAGACAAAAAGAGCGACCGATTCTTTTTCTTGCAGGTATTGGATCAGTTCTGTTGAGGTTAGTTCTTGCAAGTCGTATCTCTCCTTTCTGCACATTGGACATGATGCAGGATCTAAACAACCTTTTTCTCTTTCGCAAACAAAAAAACGACAGCAACCAACCATAAGGTAGCACTGTCCATTTGGTACTCTTATACAATTATAGAACAAAGCTAACCACTACTCTACGACTCATTGCTTGATTGTAGTTGGGGCGGCATTTACACATACTTCATCTTGTCTATATTTTGTATTTTTATAAAAGTCATCGATATTTATTAATGGAAGCCAATATAATGGGTTATCTTTCAATATCCCCTCTAAAGCTAGTATAATACCAGAGCTCCCTGTTTGAAAGTCATCAGACAAACGATAACAAAACTGCCCTGGAAATAAAATATGATTTTCCTTAGGAATTAAAAATAAACGTAACAATTCTATTACACAATCTTTTTTGTTTGTGTACTCAGAATCACTTTTTCCTAGTAGAGGCGGTATCATCAAAAAGCTTCCAGCGCCATCGTAAAGCCCCCCACTAAAGCTACATCTAACACGATATAAATTCGTAATTAAGCTCAATTCTCTTTGGTAACGTTTTTTATCACTAACATGATTTAGGTAAACGATTGCTATTCCTATACCTACCGATCCCCCTGAAAGGTAAGGTAATAAACGATTGGAGTCATCAATCGTTTGCAATGTGCTTTTGTCTTCTTTTGTTTTTTCTAAATCTTTATCAATGCATTCAATAGATTTTAGGTAATAACTTTCCTTTTTGGTGACTGCATACAAAGCCGAGTAAAACAACGAGACTCCAGACCAACCATCCATTATACCGATTGGAATCCCGGCCCAATCCTGAACTTTTAACTCTTTCTTCTCGCTCATAAAAGTATCAATGATACTAGCGACAAATATTGCTTTTTCTAGAAAACGTTCATCTTGTTCTTCTAAATAAAGACTAACTAAACCAAGACCTATTCCTGACAATCCTGACCTTAATGATATATCAGACGAATTAAGATTCATGTTTGCAAAGATGTTTATTGCTTCTTTTTTATAACCGATTTCATATAATGTTGTCCCTATGCCTACTTTCCCTGTTAATAATCCACCTTGTTCAATAGAATCGATATTTCTCATTAATTCATTTTCAATCCAATGGCTTATAATCTCACTCACAGTACCAGATCTAAAAAATGCTAGTGCAGCTCCAGTGCCCCCATTTTGTACATTGTATTTCCCAGCTTTGCTTTCAAATTGCCTGATATCGCCATGAATTAATTTTTCGCTACGAACAAAATTTTTCTCAATACCATTTCTGAGACCTTCTATAATGGAGGGAATATCCTTTTTCATCGCATTTTTATAAATGGCCTGCAACCTATTCTCTTCTCCTATAAACGATAAATGCTGATTACATTTTTCCGTTATCATTTCTACAAATAGTAGAAAATCCTCTCCATAAACTTTTTCAATCCATTGATCTTGATAAGCATACATACCGGAATCAATATCCTCGATTGGTCCAATTGGCAATAAACAATATCGCAGAATTTTCTTTATTGCATACCAGTCCCTCTCTCCGTTATTTTTATTACGTGGATGGGAGAATCCGCATGTTATCAGTGTAGGCTTTCCTTCCAAATCCTTAGGTCGTGCTGTTTCAAAGTCAATCAGAGTAACGTCTAAATCTTCGGATATGATGATATTTGCTGGTTGTAAATCTCCCATTCCTACACCATTTTTATGCATTTCTTCAACAATAGACACCAATTTAGTAAGAATATTATGTATTTTGTTCTTGTAGACTTTGATATCACCATTATTAATAAAAGGGTAGTTCGCTACAATCCAGGATTCTAAGTCAATTCCATCCACATACTCTTCCACAAGAAAACTATGTTTCCAATGTGTAAAGTAATCTAGTATATTTACAATTCCATCTACTTTCGATAGCTTTGATAACGCATCAAGTTCCATTTTTTGTCTTTCTAATGCATCAACTTTTTGACCATCCAATCCTGATTTTGGCCTTGCTTCTTTAATAATGACTTTCTTTTTATCTTTCTTCCTTTCTGTCACATAGATTCCTCCACCATTCGTAAAGCGAAGTGCACTTTGAAATTCGTATTCTTCAAATTTATTATTTTCTACTTCAGCCTCAATAGATGTGGTGTTTAAAGAATCTAAATACTGATCAAATTCTTTAACAAAAGAAGGTACTTTATAGTAAGGAACCCTTTCGTCTACAAGCAATTCACCATTTTCATCTTTCATGCACAATTCGCCTTGTTCGTTGAATATCATTGCAAATCCGCCATACCTATAGTAAACATTGCTGTTTTTCCAACATTTGTCACTCAGAATGTATGGACCACTCTCAAAAGAATGAAGAGTGGTATATAGTAGATCTAATAAATTTAAAAAATCATCGTCACTAGGAGGATAGATCGTAATAAACTTTCCCGAACTTGCTCTATTTGCGGTCTTTGAGTTTGTAGTAAGATAATCCCATTCGCTTGCAAGATGTTTGAAATGGACTTTACGTTCAACCAATATATTACTGACTTTCTGTAAAATCTGTTCGGCATTATCAAGTGTTGCACTAATATGGATTTTCCAGCCTTGAGCTTGCAAGGATTGTTCTTTAAACATGTACATTTTCCATACGGAATTTTCTTCCTTGCTCACTACACAATCATCTGATAAATTTGTCACATTAAATTCTCTCTCAGTAACGCTTGATTTGTTAGGAGTGAAATATTTCGAGTTTTCATTTAAATAATCATAATAAACCATGTTTGCCTTCATGATATACGCTCCTCTCATAAATGATTTATGTACCTCTCCCAATCATTTGTAAGCTACATCTTATTTATTCGTCTCAATCAAAAGGACCTAGTTGAAGTTACCCTTCAACTAGGTCTTCTCTGAAGAAGCACTTAACAACCATTACCCCCATGGCCAATGGCAAATGTTACTATACAATGACCACCTAGCAGCTGCTTCACTTGCCTCGTTTTGAGGAAGTTTTTGTAAATTCAGTACTTGATTCATTATCATTCACCTCCTTCCAAAATTTAGATGAAATGTCGTGACTATTATAAAGCTTGTACTATATTAATGCTCCGCTCTTCATCGCGAACTAAAATTCTAACCACCTTTAAATCGAATCCATATTACATATTTTAACAATAAGTGGATATTATTGTCAAATGAATTCGAAATCTGCGATATATTCAGTAAATTTCCCAAATAGCTGATGATACCAGATTCTTGGAGAGTCACCTCTACTGAGTTTTTCATCTTTTATTTGGGGAAGAGAAGCCTACGAAAAAAAGTAGACTACAAGAAATAGTTGATGTAGTCTACTTTCTCTTTCAACCTCAACGCTTAACGCGCAATCGTTGTATGAGCCAACTCCTCTGTCACGGTACAGACCGCACTCGAATCCCAGCTACCCTTGCCTTGTGCTTTCGCTGCCTCATACATTTGCGCAACCGTTCCTCCAACGAGAACAGGCACTTGCTGTTCACGTGCGGTTTGCGCATAGAGCTGCAAATCTTTGTGCATATGATCCAAGGAAAAGACTGTATTTTCATACGTACCATACAAGATGTTAGGCCCAAAAACAGAGAGCACACGATTGTGGGCAGAGCCTTTGTCCATGACTGCTGCCAGCTTGTGTGGATCAACACCTGCTTTTGCCCCGACACTGAACGCCTCGCCCAACGCTGCTGTGATGACGGCAACGACTGAGTTGTGACAAAGCTTCGCAACTTGTGCGGCGCCGGATTCCCCCAGATAAAAAATTTCCTTTCCAATTGCCCTGAGATAGTCCATGATTTCTGGAAGCTTGGCCTCATCACCGCCGACCATAATGGTCAACGTTCCAGCAGCAGAACCCGCAGGTCCTCCACTCACCGGACAATCGTAGTAGTAGATCCCTTTTTCTACGCCGTGCTGATTCAGACGTTTTGCTGTAGCAGGATCGATCGTACTTGTATCAAACACGAAACTGCCCGCCCCTAATGATAAGAAAAGTCCGTCCGTACCCAGCATGACTTCCTCAACAATCGCAGGACCTGGAAGCGAAGTGAAAACGACACGTGCTACGCTACCCACTGCCCGTGGAGACTCGACGACTATCGCTCCTTTTTCCTTCGCCCAGGCTTTTGCTGCCGGACTTGGATCATAGGCATACACGTGGTAGCCTTTTTGCAATAGATTACAGACCATCCCTTTACCCATTGCACCAATGCCGATTACACCAATCGCTTCCATCTTCGCTCCTCCTGCTTTCCCTATACTTATGGTCGAATATAAACGGTTTTTGTCTCGACGTAAAAATCGAGCGCTGACTCCCCTTGCTCTCTCGGCCCCAATCCCGATATCTTTTTGCCACCAAACGGAAACTGTGATTCAAAATGAGTCGACGGCATATTGACATGCGTGACACCTGACTGAATGCCTTTGACAAATTGGAAAGCTTTTTGCAAATCGTTCGTAAAAATCGTGGAGGATAAACCAAATTCCACCTGGTTAGCCACTTGCATAGCATGTTCGAAAGAATCCACATCGATCACAGCGATCACAGGGCCAAAAATTTCTTCGTTGGCAATCGTCATCTCCTGTGTAATGCCGGTAAATACCGTCGGTGCGACGAAGTAGCCCTGGGCGAGATCACCTTCTACCAGGCGCTTACCCCCACATTCCAGTACGCCACCTTCTTCGATCCCCTTTTGTACATAATGGAGATACAAATTAAGCTGATGCTCGTCCACTACTGGACCGTTATGATTCTCTGGATCAAAACCATTTCCGACTTTCAAGCTCTTCGCTCGCTCGATCAGTTTTGCTTTTACTTGTTCGGCTACTTCGGGAACGACCAATACGCGACTGGTCCCCGTACAACGTTGCCCATTATCGAAGAATCCACTTAGTACGATGGAATCGATAGCGAGGTCAATATCAGCGTCCGCGAGAATGATCGCCGGATTTTTCCCACCCATCTCCGCCTGAATTTTGCCCCCTCTGGCTCCAACTGCTCTCCCCAAGGCAAGTCCTACTTCAGAAGAACCGGTAAAGGAAATGCCTTTGACCAGTGGATGATTCGCCAATTCATCACCAATTACCGCACCCGGTCCTGTTACCAAATTCACTACACCACCCGGTACGCCGCTCTCAATCAGGAGCTCTACCAGCTTTACGCTAATCAAGGAGGTGTTGCTTGCTGGCTTGAACACAACCGTATTGCCTGCGAGGATAGCTGGGACAATCTTCCACAAGCCAATCCCCAATGGAAAATTCCAAGGCGCAATAATCGCGAAAACCCCGATTGGCTCTCGCACCGTGTAACCAATTACTCGTTCATCAAAGGAAGGCACCGTTTGACCTGTCAGGCGAGTGGCTTCCCCAGTCAACTGCTTCATGGAAGTGATTGTCTTGGTGACCTCGCCTCTCGCTTCCCGCAAAGTTTTTCCGACTTCGCGGGTAATCGTTTCTGCGAGGTCTTCTTTGTGTTTTTCCAATAAGTGAATGAGGGAGAACAAGAATTCTCCGCGTGAGGGAGCCGATTTTTGCGACCATTCACCAAAAGCATTGGCAGCAGCTTCAATGGCAGAACGCGCATCCAGCCCGTCCGATTTTTGAAAATAACCGAGAACCTCATTCGTATTGGCAGGGTTCGTACTAGGGAAAACTTGCCCAGTATGGCTCGTCACCCAAGCGCCATCGATGTAATTATTGTAGGTTGCTGTCAAATCGTCTCCCACCTTCCGTATCTTATAGGAGTATTGTATATAGCAAAAATTATGAATACAATGTATATACAGACACTTATTTCCAACTATAAATGTGTATTTCTCTACATGGAGGACACGTGGATGAATTCATTTTCGCTCCTGCTTCAAAAGCTGCACGAATGGTTTGGTGATCAGCCATTTTCGATCTGGTTCCAATTTTCGCGTGATCGACATTTTCGGCTTATTTTTTCCTCTTTCCATGAAACCGCTGCCACAAATATTCCCCCTACGACAGTACCTCGCTGTGACGGCGATGCTAGCCACATGCGTTATACATATGAGTCTCTTCCCTCCCAACAGATGTACCGTTTTTTCTACGAAAAGGAAGGACAAGCTGTTATTTGCCTTGCACATAAAGCAAACCAATCAGTCATCCTTACCTCTGACCAACGGGAACTACTGTGGTTCGGGATTCACCTGTTGTTGGCAGAAGAAAAAATGACTGCCAAAGCGGAGGAAAGCAAGAAGCTCTTTGAAGGGATTCGCTCCATATCTGCAACCCTCGACGTTCACCAAATCATCCGTGGCATCATTGGTAACGCACTGGCTGTTATCCCGGCAGCTGATGCAGGTCTTTTGCACTTGTATGATCCCACTATCGACCGATTGATCCCGAAAGCGACCGTCGGTTTTCATGATACGGTGTTCAAGGATCTCAAAATGCGGGTGGGCGAATCCATCGCGGGCAAAGTGTTTGAAGACGGTATCCCGCGCATGTACAAAACCAGTCAAGAAACAACCTACGCGATGAAGGACATCTCCGCTGACAACTTTCACTCCCTGAACCACGCAAAAACATTGCGAGACTTGAATGGATTGCTATGCGTTCCAATATCACGTGAAGAAAAGCGTATCGGCGTGCTGGTTCTGCATCAGTTTTATCAGGAAAATGTGTTTACGGAGTACGACCTCGACCTCCTCCAAGGCTTCGCAGACCAAACTTCCATTGCCCTGCAAAATGCCGAACTCTATGCAGAAGTCAAGCGAGCGTATGAACATATGGCTGCCATGAGTGCCCAACTGCAAGCTAAGCATGATGATTTGATACAGCGCAACCAGATCCATGAATCGATCAAGCAGTTGTCCCTGCAAAATAAAGGGGCAGAAACAATCGTAAAGACCCTCAGCAAAATGACAGGCCATTCCATCTATTTTGCCGATTGGCTTGAGCAGAAAATGTATCCGGAAAAGAGTGTTTTATTTTTTAGCTGGGATGAACTGTATTCATTGCTGAACAAAAGAAGACAGCCTGTTTCCGTCAGCCTGTTCTCTCCCGCTACTGGTGACGATCAACTGTTTTGTTTGTATCCACTAATCAATGGGAGCATCTTTCTCGGATGTCTCATGATTCCCTTAGATGAATGCGGGCTATCTGATCTTGCACGAATGACGGTCGAGCAAGGGCGTGCTGTGCTCATACTCGATTTGGTGAAAAAGCAATCGATCAGCTCCGTGCTGTACAAGCGAGCACACGATCTTTTTCAAGAACTGATTGCAAGCAAAGGCAATGAACTGGTTGACCGCGCCCGTTCGATGGGGTTACAGCCGCAAGCAAAATACTACGTAGTTTATGCCCATCTGACGCAGTGCCACGATCTGGCTTTGCTAGAAGCAAACATTCATCGGCTCATTACCCGTTGGAAATGGGAGTTCAGTAAAACTCAGATGTTTGTCTACGGATTCCATAACCATGTCACGCTTCTTATCCGATCTCTCGGGTCCCGAGATGGCAAGGACATCCGGGAGAGGCTACAACAGGCGTCCTATGAGTGGGAACTTGGCAAGGAAGCATCGTTATCGATTGGTGTTGGAAGTATGGCAAGCGGGATTGAGCAAATCAGCAAAAGCTACGAAGAAGCCAAGAAAGCCGCTCACTACTTGACCAACCGCAGCCGTTATGGTGTGGTGCACTACAAAGACCTGGGCGTCAATCGCCTCATGCTGAACCAGAGTCAGGCCGATATTGATGCATTCATTCAAGATGTGTTTGCGCCATTCTGGCAAGACCCGGAAAAATATCAGGAATGGGAACAGACGATCATGACCTATATGAAATACAGTCAATCCCCTCAACTCACCGCCAAGGAGCTGCACATTCACGTCAATACGTTGTATCAGAGATTGCGCAAAGTCGAGGAGCTTCTTCATATCGATTTGCGCAATCCGGAAGACTTGCTGAAATTACAGCTCGCTTGTCATTTGCGCCAGGAAGGATGAATCGAAAAAGGCAGGGGTAGCATTGGACAGAAAAAAGTCTTGGGCTACCTTTTGTTTACCATAATGAAATTATGTAAATAATGAAATTTCCCTTGTAATATTTGGATACTCATCCATAATGAACATGAGGGCAACAGACAACAAACACCCCAGAGATTCGCGCCCTACTCTAGGTAAAGGAGTGATGATGTTTTGGATTCGCAAAAACAAATGGAAAAGCATATGAGAGGTTCCAAACGATAATTTCATCCCTTCTCTCATATGCTATGGGAGGAAATGAACGAAATGTTTGCTCAAAAAATGGTTCAAGGAACGGAACTCACAACTGATAGCTTCCATAGCGCGACCGATCTGTTTGAAGCGTTGAAGCATCATGTATCCGTCAAAGGCGTTATTGCAGGTGTGATTCCCGGTAGAATATTCCTGTCAAATGACGCGAGATCAGCCTTGTTGACAAGCCCCCAAGGTATTTTTCTAGGAGGCAGTGTTGATAATCCGCTCTTCTTTGTAGAAGTAAATGCATTGCTAAAAGAGGAGATTTTACCGCAGCTTGCTGCTGATGAACAGCTTGACTACGTCCTGTTTTATCCTACGGATGAGAAGTGGGATGACATTCTCGATATCGTGATGAAAGATCTATTTCCCATGCGAAGTGGACGAATGATCTTTACTCACCATTTACAGGATCTGTTCCCTCCTGTTGACAATCATATTGTCCCGATAGACAGCACCTTTTTGAAGTGTAAAGAATGGATAGGTATTGAGGATGTTCTTGATGAAATAGCAGAGAACTGGCCATCCATTGAAGCCTATGAAGACAAAGGCTTCGGTTGTGCCGCAATTCAAGATACCGATGAGGGGCCTACCATTATTAGTTGGTGCATGACGGATTGGGTAGTAGAAGACGAATGTGAATTGGGTATTGAAACCGATGAGGATTATCGAGGTAACGGATGGGCTCGAAAGACAGCATTGGGTGCTCTCTCACTCGCCAAACAACGCGGAATCAAAAAAGTGGGATGGCAGTGCTGGTCAAATAATATAGGTTCACAGCGAACAGCCTTGTCTGTCGGTTTCGAGTTGCTCGCGGATTTCCCGGTTCTGTTCGGATGGAACCTTCCTTTAAACAATTTCCTTGTCAACGGCAACCACTATATGCGAGGCGACCTGAAATATGGCGTGGAAAAAGACTACCCCCGTTCCGGATGGAGTTATGCCCAAGCACTTGATAAAGGCTGGGATTGGGATGGCGATCCGGCCTTGTATTGGAATGCTGCTTGCATGTTCTATCTCAGTGGTGAAGAGGACCGTGCTAGGCATTACTACAAAAAGGCTATCGAGTACGGCTGGGTAAGCATTCACCACCCGCATTATCATGATTATGTGTACAGAGAACCGGACAGCGAGCAGATCGCTCGTGTTCTTGCTGAATCCGTACGATAATGGAAACGGCCGCCGTTTATCGGCGGCTTTTTGCTGAGCTCATCCATTTTCCCTCTCGTTCTCTGCCTTTGAATGAAAAAGAAATGGCTTGCCGTTCAAGTAGTTTTTGATCATTGGTATTGCATAGGGCTGTTCTTCTTTTAGCCCCTCAGTTTCTCTGGGGTCAGGAGCATGGTGGCTATAATTTTCAATCATGACCATCACCGCGAAGCTCTCTAGTGAAGGAAGCCAGTCCCCGTCTAGTTTCCGAAAACTCTCGTAGCCTTTTATGACTAGCTCTCTTTGTGCAGGATATAAACCCAAAATGGTATGGGCGATATCATAAAGATAGTGACCAAACCCACATCTTCCAAAATCAATCGGATGAGGATCTCCGTTGTGAAACACGATGTTGCCTTGGTGCAGATCGCCGTGAATGATTCCATAGTGGCTGCTATTCTTGTCCAATTTGGCGAGACAAGTGAGTATTTTATCCGCCGCCAATTCATATAGCTCGAATTCTTCGTCTGTCAGAAACCGTTGGTAATGCTCCGTCAATCTAGCCATGGCCTCCTTGAAGCTATCCTCTCCCCAGATCGGACGTGTAAATTCAGGGGGAAATTGGAAATCCTGAGATACGGTATGCAGCTTTGCTAACAGGACGCCCTCTTTGTAAACTTGGTCTTCCGAAAGCTCTTCATCTGCATGCTCCCCTGCGACCCAACGCATGACGGATACGAATACACAGTCACCATTCGCAAGATCGATGCTCACTGTCTTGGAACCATTGCGGCACTCAATTCCCGTTGGAATCGCTATCTCTATTTTTTCATGCAAATAGCTGAGCCAAGCAAGCTCGGAATCAATTTCATTTCTGTTCTTGTTTCCATGTATGCGGAGTAAATAGGTACCATCCTTCTCTGTTTCGATCACAAACGTGCAAGTATCGGATAGTTGATTGAAACGAAGCCGTTCCCCATCCAAGTCGTATTCGTGCATCGCCCTTTGTGCGATTTGCTGCGACTGGGCCACTACCTTCTCGATGTCATCTTCAGACTCCAACTGAAATAACCTCGTCATGCGAATCCCCCTATCCACTATATGGATCATATGCTTACATTCGTTTGATTTCCGCCATACTCCTCTTTCCTTTTTTTCGCTTGACTCCAACCTAAGGTCAGACTGCAAACTCAACTTCAGGAGGTGAATCGCCATGTTGTATACCGTTAACGAGGTAGCCAAACTGTCTGGTACCACAATCAAAACACTGTATCATTATCAAAAGATTGGCTTGCTGATGCCCAAAGTCGTTACAGAAAATGGATACAGATATTATGGTGAGAATGAACTCAAGCGGTTACAACAAATCTTGTTTTATCGTGAGCTTGATTTTCCGTTGGACAGCGTTAAAGCTGCACTCGATCACGAACCAGACAGACTTCGTTGTTTAGGTGAGCAGCAAGCGATGTTAAAGGCACGCCAGCTTCGATTGGAGCGCATCTTGCTTACTTTAGAAGAAACGATTCGACACGAAAGGAAGAGAGGAAATATGTCCACTGAGAACATGTTTGATGGATTGAACGAGGAAGAATGGAAACAGGCATTCATTCAACAAAATGAGCATTTGCTGGAAGCGTACGATTTTCAATTGGATACAGAGAATCTGGACGTGGCTTCCATGAATGAAAAAGCTACTGAAGCGACTGCTTTCATGACGTCTATGGCAGCGGCGTTGAAAAACAACAAAAGAGTCGACGATGAAGCAGTAGTTTCTGCGATCGAAAACCACCTTGCTTTTTTACAAAAAGACCATCCGATTGATGCGAGAGCTTTTGCCGAGCAGTCAAGGTTTTTCCTGTCAGATGAGTTCCACCGCACTATGTTGGAAGAACAGCAAACGGGATTAAGCTACTACATTTGCATTGCTGCCGAAAATTACGCATCCAAGTAAAGTGTAGGTAAACGATCGTTTAACACTTAAACCGGGTGAGCTGCAACTCCCCGGTTCCTTGTTTCGATTCCTATCTGCTGCCTTAGAATACCGCCCTGATAATATGCTCCTTGATTAGCGTCCATCGATCACGAGGATTCGGCATGAATTCCGATGCAATGGCTACGACGAGGTTTTTTTCTGGGATGCAACAGATAACATTACCGCCATCGCCCAGTGCAACGTATGCAAAAACACCGTCCTCTTCACGAAACCACCATAGATACCCGTATTGATTGGGATTCATCGCTGTCGATTCATCTATCCAAGCCTCTGGCATGATCTGATGATTGTTCCAACAGCCACGATTCAGATAGAGCCAACCAAAACGTGCCATGTCACGAGGAGTTAAGGTAAGCCCCCACCCTCCTGTGGAATTGTTGTTTGGATCTTTCACCCATCCTCTCACATCTTTCCCGAATAAATCTTCAAACGCAAATGCCTTCATCTCATAATCAGGGAGTTCTTCCATGCCGATGGGTGCAAACAAGCATTCGTTTGCGAATTCTCGGGCACTTTTTCCTGTGCTGCGTGTAAGGACGGCAGAAAGCAGGTGCGCGCCAGCGGTCGAATACTTAAACGCTCCAATCTCTCCCTTTTGACCGAGCATATCCAGGGTATATGTTACCCAATCGGATTGCATACACATTTTGTCCAGTGGTTCGTGCCAGTCCTCAAAAGCATAGGGGGCTGTCATCGTGAGAAGATGGCGGATGGTGATTGCTTGTTTTTGCGTATCAGTATGATCGGGTGCATAGTCAGGAAAAAATTCCAGCACCTTTTGGTCGACATTTTTGATAAACCGTTTCTCTATGGCAATACCAATGAGAGCAGATAGAATACTTTTCGTTACAGACGCTACATGGTGCCTATCTTTCGGTCCATAGCCATGATAGTAGCTTTCATGGGCGATATATCCATTTCTCACAATCATGATCCCGTTTATGTTGCTGTACGCGGATTTTATGATAGGATCTAGCTCTGCTAGTTTTTCAGCGTCTATGTTCAAGAGGGCCGGGTCTACTGCTTGCCATTCTGTCGTGGGCCAATTGCTTCTTTGCATGATCATTCTCTCCTCAACAAGTGAATATCATTTTTTTCTGACTGGAAAATACACTTCCGTAATAAGCTTCTCAGGAACACTGGCTTGATCGGGTTCGGTTACATAGACTTCGTAGGGCGATCTCACAAATTCATAGCCTTCATTTTCTACCCACTCCCGCAATCTGGCATATACCGCAGTCAATTCTGAGTACAGACCCTTACATACAGACTTTGCACAAAGTCCCCCAGGCAAATCTTTTGTTCCCTTTACCTCCTCCGCGACCGGGAGTGCAAACTCGGTATCGTTTCCGGCAGGATTGAATTCAGCGCTGTGATAAATCGTCATCGGCGTACCGAGCAAGGTGAGCTTTTCAGTCGCAATCCTTTCATACAGCTTACTAAAATATTGACCATACCCTGTTGCATAATCATCACTCGTCATCATCTGGCGTAAAGAAACAATATGGATTGGCTGGGTCTCCACAAGCTGTACTTCTATGTTGTCAAGGTATGACATCATGGAGATGCCCTGCTCTATTTTGGAAAGATCATGGTTCAGTTGTTTTATGGTATAGTCCAAAGCGTTTCGTTTTTCGGACATTTCCCTTTGCTTGCGAAGAAGGGCGGAAACAAGCTTCTCCTCCGACTGATCTTCTTCCCATTCCAACATGGCTTTTATTTCGTCCAGCGAAAAATGATACGATTTCAAACGGTTGATGAAGAGCATCTTTTTCAGTTGCTTGATGGAATAATACCGATAGCCATTTTCAGGATTAATCTCGTCCGGGTTCATTAGTCCTATTTCAGCATAATAACGGAGCGTTTTGGTAGACACTCCGCATATCTTTGAGAATTCTCCGATTGATAGCACGGGTTCACCTCCATTGTTCATTCCGTATCGCTATTCTACTTATACCCCTTCCCCTAAGGGCAAAGTCAACGGCATGTATAAAAACTTACATGCATAAACGATGTAAAGTTTGATTTGCAACTGTTTTTTCCCTATTTCTTGGCAACGAATGCACAAATAATAGTCTTACAGCGAAGTTTGCTACATGAATAGAAAAAGAGATAGGAGTTCGCTTTTTATGTCACAATCCGAAAAACGTAATCACTTCATTATCCTTGCTTTGGCACTGGGCTTACTGATGTCTTCCCTCGACAATACCATTACCTCGGCGGCCATTAGTCACATTATTAAAGATATCGGTGGCTTTGAAAGCATGAGCTGGGTCTTCACCTCGTACGTGTTAGCCGCCACTAGTACGATGCTCATCTTCGGGAAAATGTCCGATCTATTTGGACGCAAGTTGTTTTACTTACTTGGCATTACTATTTTTCTCATTGGGTCGGCACTTTGTGGCGTTGCCCAAAGTATTGAACAGCTCATCGCTTTCCGTGCCCTTCAAGGAATAGGTTCAGGGGCTCTCTTTCCCATTACTTTCACAATCCTGTTTACGCTTTCCTCTGATCCGAAATATACAGCGCGAATCTCCGGCGTGTTTGCCGGTATCTTTGGGCTCTCTTCTATCGCTGGACCTCAAGTCGGGACCTTGCTCTCGGATTATTTGGGGTGGCGTTGGTGCTTTTATGTCAATGTTCCGATCGGTTTGCTGTCTCTAGTAACGCTTCTGTTTTCCCTGAAAGAATCCCGTTCTCATACAAAGCCAAAGATTGACTATTTGGGTACCGTTACATTAATCGTCACCTGTATAGCTGTCATGCTGGCGCTTGAATGGGGAGGAAAAGCATATGAGTGGTTTTCGTGGCCAATCATCTCACTATTTGCACTGGCCGCAATAGTGGGGATTGCTTTTATTATGGTAGAACGTCATGCACAGGAACCGATCCTTCCCCTCCAAATTTTTCAAAATCGTATGGTGGTCGCGACTTGTATCGCCTGTCTTTCTCAAGGTGCTATCATGTTTGCCGCCATCACTTATTTGCCTATTTTCGCTGTAGCCGTACTTGGATATCCAAACTCCAATAATGTTTTAACACCGTTGATGCTCTCTTTGACGGGAGGTGCCGTGGTATTCGGAATGTTACAAACAAAATTTTCCTTTCGATCTCTCATGGCGTTCTCTATGCTCGCTTGTGTAGTAAGTTCGATTTTGCTTATGTACGTTTCACCTGGCATTTCCTTCTTTTTCTTAACGCTCTTGATGATTTTGTTCGGGTTTGCTGCAATCGGGCCGTTAATGAGCATTGCACAAAACGCGATAGTGCATTCGGTCGATAAAAAATATATGGGCATTTCTTCCTCGATCGTTGGGTTTTGTCGGAACATCGGAGGCGTTCTCGGTGCATCAATCACGGCTGCTGTTGTGAACCAAAATTATGCGAGTATCGTGTCCAAGGGTGCGTCATTACATGGCATTTCCTTGGAGAAAGCAACTGATCTGCTTAACCCTGAAGTTCTCATGCGTGAGCCTTTACAGATCGAGCCGAGTGTTCATTCTTTTCTAAGTAATTCTCTAGGTAGCGCCATCAATCATGGTTATATCGTGGGATTGATTTTCGCCGTAATTGGTTTCTTTTCCGTACTATACGCAGGCCCTGGCAAGCTTGAGCGTCATAAGCAGGGTGTCGAATCATAAAGGTCTACGTTTTTTTGCGCGGCATCACTTTCTAAAAATGGAAGTATGTTGTATGGTAAAGTATATGCATTTACAAACCATACTTCCCAGAGGAGAGTGTATATTGTGGGTGAAACCTGTGTTCCGACTGGCGTGGAGCTGAGAGACACTGGCTTTGGATATACGTTGTCTTTAATAGGCGGGAAATATAAAATGATCATTTTATATTGGCTAGCTGAAAATAAAGTGATGCGGCATAATGAGCTGAAGCGCAGTATCGGTACCATTTCCTTTAAAACGCTGAGCTTGATGTTAAAAGAGCTGGAGGCAGATGGCTTGATCATCCGCAAGGAATTTCCTCAAGTCCCTCCCAAAGTGGAATATTCCTTATCTGAGCGTGGCCTTTCTCTCATACCGTTGTTAAATATGATGTGCGACTGGGGCGAGAAGAATAGCTTGCCCCCTCAGGAGGATGTAAAGCAGCAGGCATAACGATTGTTTCTGACAGGAAAAGAAGTATCTCCTAACCGAGGAAATACTTCTTTTTTCATGGGCTTCTTACAGGTTATCAACGAATTTCAAATAATCTTGCGCGCTCTTATCCAATACGCTGCCGGTCGGCTCAAGTTCTTGACCAGGTACATTTTCCCCTGACTCAGTCTCCGTACCATAATACGCAAAGAATGAACGATAATCCGCATGACAATAGCGGAAGGTTGTTTCAAAAGGGGTCAAAATTTGCTCCAGTGTATACCGATATCTTCCCTCTTCCTGATAATCCTCTTTTCTAATTCCAGCAGATACGGCTAATGCAGCTTTGCGATTCTTTAATTTATCGCCTCCCTTTGAACCGTACGCCCACCCATATGCAAAAACATCATCCAGCCATTTTTTCAGCAGCGGCGGACAATTAAACCAGTATACCGGAAACTGTAAAACAAGATTCCCATGCGATTCAATCCATTGCTGTTCTTTTTCCACATCAATGTTTCCATCTGGGTATGCCTTATGCAATTCATGTACGGTATACTTTTCTGGATATTTTTTGAGTTCTTCTACCCATCGCTTATTGATGACGGATGTTTCGATGCTTGGATGAGTGACGATGACAAGAGTTTTCAAAATAGCGTCCTCCTTGAAGGGTTGTTGTTTTATGAGTATAAGATGCTTGCTGCAAATTTGTAAGTATGCACATTTTGTTCAGTTACTTACATAAAGGTGAGTGTAAAAAACAGAAAAAAGCCTCCCCGCGACCTAATGATCTTAGGTTCGTATCGTGGGGAGGCCTCTTTGCAAATGTTTGATATGCGCTTTTTCTCCATATACAGTGAGCCTTTAATCGGTTGATGCGAACGATGCCAGCTCAGAGATTCTTCCAGGAATAGGCTAAACGGATATATTCTCCTCCTCTATAGCGATAACTTCCCTTGCTGCTTCTATGAAAGATAATATGATTGGTGAAAGCCACTTGTCTTTATGCCATAACATCTGTGTATACACGCGCAAGTCTGGAATTTGCCATGGAAGAGCAACAAGTTCGCCCCGTTCAACTTCCGCTTTCGTTGTCATCTCAGGAAGAAAGGCAATACCGATTCCCGTAATTGCACATTGTTTAATGGCTTCGGCATTTTGAAATTCTAAATACGTAATACTATCAATGCCCTTTCTCTCAAATTGCCGGTCAAACATGGTTCGATAGGGACAACCCTTTTCATTTGTCAGGAACACTTCTCCGTGAAAATCTTCCAGATGCAGTACAGTTCGTTTCGAGAGTGGGTGGTCTGGAGCGGCGAAAAATCGGAAAGTTTCTTCTACCAACGGCTCCACTACAAGCGCGCTCGAGTGTATGGATTCGTCCAACATAAAGACGACATCCGCGGTGCCCTCAAGGAGCGCTTGCTTGAGTTGCTGATTGGAAACAGAGCGGAAGATCAGACGTACTCCCGGATGGCGCGAACGAAATAGGTGAAAGACAACTGGTAGCCGATAGGCGCAAAGAACCTCGTTGGCACTTATCGTTAGGGTGCCGCTTAGATTTTCATTGTCATGAACGACACTGCGAGCTTCGTCCAATTTGTTAAGTACGCCTTGGATATGTATTAAAAAGCGTTTACCCGCAGTTGTGAGAACGAGCTGCTTGCCCAAGCGGTCAAAGAGACGAACACCAAGCTCATCCTCCAATGCTTTTATTTGCATCGTGACGTTGGAGGGGACGTAGCCCAGAACTTCCGCGGCTCGACTGAAATTTAAAGTTGATGCAACCGTGCAGAACGTATTCAATTGGCGCAATTCCATCATACTACCCCCAAATTACTTTCAATAATATTGAATACTATTTTGAATTCTATTCACTTTTACTGAAAATAGCACAGGTCTATACTAAGTACAAGAAATACATTCTAAATCACGGTTTCAATGTGAGAGGAGCAGCTATACGATGGATTATGAAATTTTTGAATTGGGTGACGTAACCTTGCAATCAGGAGTATCGTTACCGAACGCTTTTCTTGCTTATAAGACTTATGGAAAATTGAATGAAAAGAAAGATAATGTCATCGTCTATCCAACTGCTTTTGGCGACCAGCATGTTCAGAATGAATGGTTGATTGGAAGCGGTATGGCACTCGATCCACAGAAATATTTCATTATCGTTCCAAATCTGCTGGGCAACGGATTATCTTCGTCTCCCAGTAACACGCCTCCCCCATTCGACCGAGCTAATTTTCCGCAGGTAACCATCTATGACAACGTCAAACTACAACATCGGCTGGTGACCGAAAAATTCGGTATTCAAAAAATCGCTCTCGTAGTTGGATGGTCAATGGGAGGCATTCAATCGTTCCAATGGGGGGCAAGTTATCCAGATATGGTGGAACGAATTGCACCTTTCGCCGGAGTTGCCAAGACTTGGCCCCAAACGTTTTTGGTTCTGGACGGAATGAAAGCTTCGCTCATGGCTGCAGTTGGCTTCGATTCAAGTAAACTAAACCAGTTGACTTCTGCAGACATGCGCGCCGTTGGTCGTGTCTATGCGGGATGGGGGTTATCGCAGGCGTTTTACAGAGAGGAACTTTATCGGGAGTTGGGCTATGACACATTGGCAGATTTTGTGACTGGCGTCTGGGAAGATAGCTTTATGAAGATGGACCCGCACAATGTCCTAGCTATGTTATGGACAGGTCAATTTGCAGATATTAGTGCAAACCCTGCCTATAACGGAGATTTCCATAAAGCGCTCAAAAGCATTAAAGCGCTTACCTGCATCATGCCAGGGAGTACGGATCTCTTCTGCACAGCGGACGATAACAAATACGAGGCTACGTTTATACCTAATGCTGTTTTTCATCCTATCGAGTCGATCTGGGGCCATTTTGCCGGTCGCGGAATCAACAGTGCCGATAATACATTCATTGATGACAACCTAAAAAGCTTGTTGGCGCTTAGTCCAAACGGATAGAGTATTCCACGTAACGACGTACGGCTTTTCAAAACTACTAAACCAAAATAGATGAATTCTAAAAGAGTTCATTTGGAGGTAATTAGTTTTAGACTACCCTTGTTAAAAGAGCCAGAGGCAGTCCAGGACACGCTAATAGTTCCTAGACTGCCCTTGTTTTTTCATTGACCTAACGAACCCGTTACCGGGATTCAGAGATTTACCGATATTGCGCCAATAGTTTGTCCAGCATTTCTCTCATAACATGAATCAATTCGTTTGGCGCTTTTACCTTTGCATCCGTACCCAATCCAATAAAAAATTGGCCGAAAAATGGAAAGCTGCTCGTGGGGATTCGATTGTCCAGCCACCCCGTGCCGTCTTCTCGAACATGAATTTGCATTTTGTGCGCCGGCCACAGTTCGAGCTCGCATCTCTGCACCCCTGTTGCAGTAAGCTCAACATAAAGTTCCATAGCCGGACTTTCCTCTTCTATGTAAGACTCCCAGTTTCCTGTATGCACTTGCGTCAAATCGACCGCTTTCCGTTCGGACAGTTCAACAGATTTAACCCTGTCACAGCGAAACAAGCGAAAATCGCGGCGGTGAAAGCAATAGGCCGGACAATACCAAAACCCGTTGCTGGCATATATTCCGATCGGCTGAACATCTCTTAACTGCTTATGCTGTTTCGATTCGTACTCTATGCGCACCACTTTTTGATCGATCGCAGCATCCAGCAACAAGCTCAAATAAGGCGTGCTTGCATGTCTCATCGGCGTAACCAGATCAAATCGTTCCCGCATCCGGTCGATACGGTCCCGAATATCTTCTGACATATAAGAGTAAAATTTCCGCAACACTGAATCTGTTTCCGCCTCAAACGGAAGATTCGCGTAGTGCCTCAATGCATGGCTGGCAAAAAATACAGCAAGCGCTTCGCCTTCCGTAAAAGCGACCGGGGGCAGCATTCTCTCGTTTAGCATCTTATATCCCCCATTCGGACCGACTTCCGAATAAAAAGGAACCCCTAGCGCGCTCAACTCCTGCATATCCCGCATAATTGTCCGCGTGGAAACTCCAAATTCACTGGCAAGCTGTTTGGCGTTGAAAGACTTCTTTTTGTTGACGGCCATCATAATCTCGATCAGTCTTTTGGACTTTGCCATTATTAACTCCTTTTCAATTATTACGACAAGTATTGTCACTATTGTACGATACGATGCTAATGAAGTCCAAAACAGCAAAAATTGGACAATTTCATTTAAAAGGAGATTGATTACATGTCAATGCGCACAACGTCGTTCATTATGCTGGATGGAAAAGCTGCGGAAGCGATTGAGTTTTACCAGGAAGCGTTGAACTCGAAATTACTGTTCAAAACTACGTACGGGGAAGGCAAGAATGCCGATAGTTTGCCTGAAGAAGTGAAAACCCGTATTGCCCATGCCGTGTTGCAAACCGGTGAAAATGATATGATGGTTGCTGATCTCTTTCCGGGGCAACCTTATGTAATCGGAGATCAGGTGAACATTTGTATAACAGCGACGCAACAAAGCGAGATTGAAGAAATGTTTAATAAATTGAGCGAAAAAGGGCAAGTGTTGTTCCCGTTGCAAAAAACTGAATTCAGTCCCTGCTTTGGAATGGTGAAAGACCGTTATAACATTACGTTCCAATTCTACATGAATGATACAACAAGCAGTTGGAGCTGAAAATACAAAACCTTGACTTGGGAGAGATCCCCAGTTCTTTTATGCAAACTATAAACGAAACGCTATAAAGCTCCGAGGGCAACCCCGGAGCTTTTCTGACCGATACTTTCGGATGATGACTCTATTATAAATCGTACCCCCTCTTTTAAACGATGGCTATTCCTTTTTCCCAATCAACAATTCCACTTCTTCGACTTCCTTCGGGATCTGCGATGAGAGCACCTCGCAGCCGTCTTCTGTTACTAGCACATTATCTTCAATCCGGATGCCAATCGCTTCTTCCTCTATGTATAGACCAGGTTCAATCGTGATTACCATACCAGGTTGCAAAGCAATATTGTAATCCGGGATATCGTGTGTATCCAATCCAAGGTGATGGGACACGGAATGATAGTAGTATTTGGACAGCTCACTGCTCTCTTGGATGAGACCGAGACGTAGCAGTCCATCCGTCAAGACTTGTTTCGTGACTTCATTTAGTTGCGGAAGGGTGACACCTGGCTTCACTGCTTCGATGGTCTTGATTTCTGCTTCGAGCACGAGTTGATAGATCGCTTTCTGCCGATCGGAAAAACGACCATTAACGGGAAACGTTCGCGAAATATCAGCCGCATAGTAATTCGATGCTGCCCCGAGGTCGAGAAGGACCAAATCACCATCTTCCGCACGCTGATTATTCGCTTCATAGTGCAAGATAGTAGCATTGATCCCACTAGCAATAATCGGTAAATAAGGTAGCTCCCGAACACCATGCGACTTCAACGCGAAATCATAGTGCGCCTCTAGCTCATATTCCATGATTCCAGGACGTGCATGCGACCACATGCGACGGATTGCTTCATCCGTGATCGCAATCGCACGTCTGATTTCTCCGATCTCTGCCGGACTCTTTACCATGCGCAGTTCCTTCAGCCATGGGCCCGCATCGTGAATCTGCAAGGTCCGGTATTTCTTCTGCGCGTCTTCGGCAAAAATCTCTGCAGGGGTCAGCTCGTCGCTCCACTGATAGCGATGCAAATCAAGATAGAGCGAGTATTTGCCTTCACAGCGCCTCATAAAGGTTCCAAAGGACTGGAGCCACTCATCGAGATAATCGAAGTGTTCGATACCAGACTGCTCTTTCGCCTCTTGATCTGATAAGACGGCCCCTATCCATTTCGCTTCCAGCTCATTTGGGCGCTGAAGAAATAACGTTTCGTTCACAATGCCAGCGCGTTTCGTGATCAGGAGAATGAGGTTACTACGTGCAATACCGGTTAGATAATAGAAGTTGCGGTTCGGTGAAAACAGATATTTATCGTCATGGCTGCGTGTCTTGACAACCCCTGAAAATAGGACAAGTGCGCTGTGATCAGGCATTTTTTCTGCGAGTTTTTGACGGCGATTGATGAACTCTATTGAATTTATGGTTAATGTCATATGTTTTATACCCCTTCGTTCGTGAATTTCTTCATGGATTGATATAGCTTGTGAAAAGCGCTCTTGATCGTTTTGAGTTCAGTATAATCTGACAATTACCCGCCGACCTCAAATTGAAATAGACCTGTAATGTATCCTCCTTTCTTCTATATTTTAGGATACTTTCAACATTTGGGAAACGAGTTTCGCAATAAACCTTTTATTGAGTCCCAAAAACAAAGAGCAGTTGCTTTAGGCAAGCTGCTCTTTGTTATCGCAGAATACAAACGCATTTTATTAAACGTTACTCTGCCACTCTTTTTGCCCAGCGCAGATCCGGTGTCCCGGTTACACTGAAGCGGATGCCTTCGATCTTTTTGCTGTTGAGGTAGTTTTCGTTATTGAAATAAATCGGGATGACGGGCATGTCCTGCATCAAAATGGTTTCAGCGTCGTGCAGAAGCTTCATGCGTGCTTCCTCGTTTTGCTCAACCTTTGCTTTTTCGATCAGCTCGTCAAATTTCGGATTGGCCCAGTTCGTGAAGTTGCGGGAGCTTTTCCCTGTGTACAACTCCAGCATCGCGAGCGGATCGAGATAATCGCCGCCCCAACCCATACGGGCAATCTGGAAGTTTTTCTGCTTGAACGTATCGATGTACGTTTTCCACTCCTGATTTTCCAGCTTCACTTGCACGCCTAAATTTTGCTTGAACATTTCTTGCAGCGCTTCAGCGATCTTCTTATGGTTTTCCGCGGTGCTGTATTTCAGTGTAATTGGCGGAAGCTCTGTCCAGCCTTCTTCCTTCAAGCCTTCAGCTAGAAGTTGCTTCGCCTTGGACGTATCAAACTGATAGTAAGGAGCCACTTCTTCTCGGAAATCCTTGCCCGAAGGAGTTTTCACCCCGAATGGCGTATAACCGTACGCCGGGAGCTGGCCTCCCTTGGTCACGTTTTTCGTCAGGATATCCCGGTCTATCGCGTAGGAAAAGGCCTGACGAATTTTCGCATTAGTAAACGGCTTTTCCTCTACGTTGAACGTGTACGTATAAATGCTGTAGTCCGGGAATGATTTGAATTCTTCTTTTTCTTTTTCCTGCTCAATTACGTCGATCGGCAGGGAGTCAATCAGGTCGAGCGCTCCTGTTTTGAACATCTGGTAGTAGGTGGTCGCTTCGTTCACCATCTTGAAGTGGACGGTTTCCATCGTTACCTTTTCTTTCTCCCAATAGCTCTGGCTTTTGGCGATTGTCAGCTGACTGTTGTGGTCCCAGCTCTCCACGGTGTACGGGCCATTGGTCACGATGCCTTTCGCTTCGGACGCCCAGTTTTTGTCTGCATCCACGACTTTCTTGTTCACCGGCAGATAGGCGCGACTCATCATGATTTTCGGGAAATAGGTGATCGGGTCTTTCAGTCCGACGATGAGTGTTCGGTCATCCTTTGCTTTGATCTGAACGTCATCCACGCTGCCTTTTCCCGTGTTATATGCCTCCGCGCCTTGTATGTAGTAGAGTGCGGATGGTTCATAGGCGGCAGTCTGCGGATTCAGCACGCGCTTCCAGGAGTATTCGTAATCATGCGCCGTCAACGGATCGCCGTTCGACCATTTCATTTCGGGATGCAGAGTAAACGTGTAGGTTTTGCCGTCCGGGGAGACTTCCACCTTTTCTGCTGCGCCTTCGCTGATGTCTCCATTCTGACTGTATCGATACAATCCTTCATACAGATGGTCAATCACCCAGTACGAGGTGGTATCGGAAGCGAAAGCCGGGTCTAATGTGTACGGTTCCCCCCGCAGGTTAGCGGTCATGACTTGTTTGACGGCTGCTCCCGTCTGTTGATCGGAAGACGCAGCCGGTTTATCGCTGCCGCACGCAGAAAGCGCAGGTACAGCGAGCGCCAGCAATGCGACAAAAGCGAGCAATTCCTTTTTCATGATGATTTCCTCCTTGTTCTCCTCTATCTACTTTACAAGATGGCAAGCGATCCAGTGTCCGTGCCTCACCTCCTTCCAATCCGGCGCTGTTTCGGCGCAAATGCCTTGGGCAACCGGGCATCTGGTACGAAACGGGCAACCGCTTGGCGGATGAATCGGGCTGGGCGGTTCTCCAGTCAGTACAATCTGCTCCCGCTCTTCGCGCTGGGCTGGATGGGAGACGGGCATAGCCGAAATCAAGGCCTGCGTATACGGATGTAGCGGCGTGGCAAACAACTCCTCGCTCGGTGCAAGCTCCATCATTTGCCCCAGGTACATCACACCAATCCGGTCGCTGATGTGCTTCACCATCGACAGGTCATGGGCGATAAACAGATACGTGATGAACCGTTCTGCCTGAAGATCGGCTAAAAGGTTGACGATTTGCGCCTGGATAGACACATCCAGTGCGGAGATGGACTCGTCTGCCACGATAAAGCTGGGCTCCACCGCAAGCGCGCGGGCGATTCCGATACGTTGTCGTTGTCCGCCGCTAAATTCATGCGGAAAGCGTTTTGCGTGGCTTGGGTGCAATCCTACTAACTCCAGCAGCCGATAGATGCGTTCTTCTCGCTCTTTTCCTTTTGCCAATCCATAGGAATCGATTCCCTCGGCAATGATGTCGCCCACTCGTAAACGCGGATTGAGTGAGGCCTGCGGATCTTGGAAGATCAGCTGCATGTGGCGATTTGCGTCCCGTCGCTCACGTCTGTCCATCCTGGTGATGTCTTTACCTTGAAACAGGATGCGCCCCGCACTAGCCGGGTAAAGGCCCACGATCGTCCTGCCCAGCGTAGACTTGCCGCAGCCGCTTTCCCCAACGATTCCGAGCGTCTCCCCTCGCCTGATTTCAAAAGAAACGCGGTCAACAGCTCTAACCCGTTGGCCTCCGCCAATCTCAAACGATTTAGCGAGATTCTCCACCCCTATTATGTTGTCAACCATGTTTCTCCCTCCCCATCCACGCTTCTGCTCCCCGGGCACGCGGGTCGTTCAGCCAGCAGCTCGCCTCATGCTGATTGATAAACGAATTCGATTGCGGCATATGCTCCAGGCAAATTTCCATGGCAAACCGGCACCGTGCAGCGAACGGGCAACCAGCAGGCGGACGAAAAAGATCCGGCGGTGTCCCTTCGATGGGGAGCAGCCGCTCTTTTTTGCCTGTATCAAGGCGTGGCACAGACTGCAACAGTCCTTGCGTATATGGGTGGCGCGGATTGTCAAAGATCTCTCCCACAGGGCCGCTCTCCACCACTACGCCTGCGTACATGACCGCTACATGATCGGCCACCTCTGCGACAACACCCAGATCGTGGGTGATCAAAATGATCGACGTGTTTAACTGCTCCTGCAACTCCCTCATCAGACGAAGAATCTGTGCCTGAATGGTCACGTCGAGCGCTGTCGTCGGTTCGTCCGCGACAACCAACTGCGGTTGGCAAGCAAGCGCCATAGCGATTCCAACACGCTGCCGCATGCCTCCGCTTAGCTCGTGCGGATATTGTTCAAAACGCCTCGCCGCTTCCGGAATGCCCACCTTCTCTAGCAGTTTCAGTGTCTCTTCCTTTGCTTGCGTCTTCGTCTGCTTTTGATGTTTGATCAGCCCTTCCGCAATCTGTAAACCGATTTTCATCGTGGGGTTCAGCGAAGTCATCGGGTCTTGGAAGATCATGCCGATCTGCGAGCCGCGAACCTGCTGCCATTCCAGCTTCGTCAGCCCAGTCAGTTCACGCCCGCGAAACCGAATGCTGCCACCTTTTACCTGACCGGATCGCGGAGGAATCATCCCCATCAATGCCCGAGCAGTCACACTTTTACCGCATCCGCTTTCCCCGACAATCGCCAGCGTCTCCCCCTCCTTCACAGAAAAGGAAACCCCTCTTACTGCCTGCACCTCTCCTCCGTACGTGCGAAAGGAGACGCGCAGCTGATCTACTTCCAACAATGGTTTCACGATGTACTCCTCCTCATTTCCTGATCCGCGGGTCCAGTGCGTCCTGCAAACCGTCCCCGAGTGCATTGCACGCGAACATGGTAAGCGAAATCATGAATCCCGGAAAAAACAGCCGCCACCACTGTCCGCTCAGCATAACAGCCAGCGCGTCGTTGGCCATGGTTCCCCAGCTGGCGGTTGGCGCCTGCACACCCAGCCCAAGAAAGCTGAGAAACGATTCGGCGAAAATCGCGTGCGGGATCGTAAAAGTCAGGTTGACGATGATGACGCCGATCGTATTTGGCAGCAGATGCTTGATGATGATTTTGGCATGCGAGGTACCCAGCTTTTCTGCGGCCAGTACAAACTCCTGACGCTTGATCTGCATGATTTGCCCTCTGACCAGGCGCGCCATGCCGACCCAGCCGGTTAGTGAAAGGGCAATAATGATCGTTGTGAGACCAGGCTCCAGAACCACCATCAGCAGGATTACCACTAGCAGATACGGAATGCTGTATAGAATTTCAGCTAACCGCATCAGGATGTTGTCCACACGGTCTCCCAGCTTGTTCCTCCCTGCCATGTAACCGGATATCCCGCCGATGATTACGCCGATCACTAGGTCAATGGCAGCTGCCGCCACACCAATAAACAAAGAGATTTGACCACCTACCCAGGTACGTGCCCACATGTCCCGACCCAAGTCATCCGTTCCAAACCAGTGCTCGCCCGACAGCGGAAGATTACCCTTCGTCAATGACTGTTCATGCGGGCTATGGTGTACGAGCATCGGTCCGATGATCGAGAGAGTCACCACTGTTGCGAGCAGGAAAAACCCGAGCATGGCCAGCTTGTTGTGGAATACTCGCTGCAATACCTCCTGCCAATACCCAAGACTGGGACGTTCACGAATTCCTTCGAATAGTCGGTTTCGGTCTACTGGTCGAAACAGGGAGTCTAGTTGTGTTGCCTGATTGGCCATGTCGTTACTTCCCTCCACTCGTCAATCTGATGCGCGGGTCAATCACCCGATACAGCAGGTCGATGATGTACAAAGTAAAAATGAGCACAAAGCTGTAAAACACGGTTGTTCCCAAAATAACGGGGTAATCGCGGTTAAAAATGCTTTCCACGAAGTATTTGCCGAGCCCGGGAATGGCGAAAATCTTTTCTACCACAAAGGTTCCGGTCATCAGGTTGGCAAACAGTGGACCGATAAAGGTAAGAACCGGCAGCATGGCATTGCGCATCCCGTGTCTAATGACAATGGAAAAGGTGCCAAGCCCTTTCGCCTCCGCCGTGCTTATGTATTCCTGTTGCCAAACCTCAAGCATGCTGGCTCGTACGAAACGGGCGATAATGGCAAGCGGACCGATAGCGAGCGCAAGCGTTGGAAGAA
This sequence comes from Brevibacillus brevis, assembly GCF_001039275.2. Taxonomy (NCBI): domain Bacteria; kingdom Bacillati; phylum Bacillota; class Bacilli; order Caryophanales; family Paenibacillaceae; genus Brevibacillus; species Brevibacillus brevis. Next base: position 3,054,349 of record NZ_CP030117.1, on the reverse strand, counting down.
TCGAGTGTTCCCAGCTCCCCCACGCAGCAACAGGAAGAAGCTCCCATTTGACCGCCAAGTACTTAATCAACAGTGGCGCCAGAATAAAACTGGGGACGGAGATCCCGATGATGGCTGCAAACATAGACAAGAAATCCAGCGTTCGATTGTGATAGAGTGCCGCTACGATTCCCAGTGTGATTCCACCTGCCAGCGCGACAATAAACGACTGGAGTCCCAGAACAGCCGAGGCGGGAAATCCCTCTGCTATCAACGTGTTCACATCCCTCGTCTTGGACTGGATAGATGGCCCCAATTCAAACTGTAGTAAACCTTTCAGATAGAGCAGGTACTGTACCGTGATTGGCTGATCCAGGTTGTACTCCGCCCGCATGTTCTTTACCACTTCTTCTGGAAGCATTTTGGCGTCAGACGCGAACGGGTCACCCGGAATCAAGTGCATGGTCACAAACGTCACCGTGACAATAATCCACAGCGTAACAATCATGAGAAAGCCACGCTTGACCGCATAATGAAGCACATTGTTTCCTCCTTTGCATAATGTAAAGTAAATAGATTGGAATACTACGAATTATAAATACAGAAAACCCCTCTCCGAAAAGAAGAGGGGTAATTGCACGGTTCCCACCTTCTCATCTCGCAGAATTACTCCGCAGGAATTAGCACCGTAAGGTCAATCAGACCAAGGTTGCCGGGTTTCATCGGGCCAGTCCCTCCACCACTCTCGATAAGAATGTTCTATGAAATTTTGTTTCATCGTAAAATTCTTTTTTATCTTATCATTTTACTCGGATATGTCAATGCTGTTCAATGACAATTGATTTTTCTTTATTTTATTTATGAAAAAAGTAAATCTTCACACACGTTTGAATAGGAGGATGTCAGCCCAAATCTTAATCGTGGTGGCTAGGATTAACAAGGCAAGAATCGTTTGGAGAATCCGTGTGTCCAAACGTTTGCTGACCATCGTACCGAGCGGCGCTGCCATGATACTGGCGATTACCATGATTACGGATGGCCACAGCAATATGTCCCCCGCCATCCCTTTCCCTACCGTCGAACCGATGGAAGAAAGAAAGGTAATGGCAAGAGATGAAGCTATTGTAACCCTTGTCGGAATCTTAAGGATGATCAACATGATGGGAACCAAAATAAAAGCGCCAGCTGCCCCGACAATTCCTGAGGCGCCTCCGACAATCAAAGCGGATAATACGGCTGTTGGTTTATGAAAGATAACCTCTGTCTGTTCTCGCTCGTCCATTCGCTTTTTTGGCAGGAACATCAAGATTACAGCAAGGGTGGCCAGGATGGCGTAAACGATATTGATGGCTTCTGCCGAAAGATATTTTCCTCCATATCCCCCAAGCAAGCTCCCGACAATAATTGAACTTCCCATGTACAGTACGAGTTGGTAATGAATAAGCTTATCTTTGCGCAGAGTCCAAACAGCAGCTAGGGTGGCAAAAAATACTTGGACTGCACTTATTCCGGATACCTCGTGAGCTGTGTAAGCAACGAATCCAAGCGCGGGCGGAATGTACAGAAGCATCGGATACTTGATGATGGAGCCCCCGATTCCGACGAGACCAGAGATAAATGATCCCGCGAAACCGATAACAAACAGTGTGATCACAAGGTCGATAGTCATACGCTCACCCTTTGCAACACCTCACTTCGTTTTATCCTCGTTCTACAACTGCCAAGCCGTCTATTTGCCATTTCAAGATTCCGCCGCTCAAATTCATGACATCCTTGAAACCATTTGCCTGAAGAATGCTTGCTCCAATAGCGGATCGGGCACCGGAACGGCACTGTACGAGAAGCGGCTTATCGTGAGGAATTTCCTCCAGCCGCATAGCGAGCGTACCGAGCATGATGTGCTGTGCATCTGGAATGTGTCCTTCCTTCCACTCAGCCAGATTACGTACATCTACTACGTGAACCTCTCCCTTTTTCACTTGTTCGGCAATCTCCAACGGTGTTACCTCTTTGATTGTCTCGAGTGAAGACACTTCACTTTCCAGTAGTTTGCCGCTGTCGATAAAACCTGTGACATGATCAATCCCTACGGAATGCAAGGCTTGCAAAATCTCATCCAGCTCATCTGGGATGGCCAGGATATGAACCGGGCGATCGTAATCGACGATCCAGCCCGCCCAGTTGGCAAATGACTTGTTATAAGGAATGTGAAGTGTTCCCGCCAAATGCCCGTTCGCAAAATTCTGGAAAGGACGTGTATCGACAATCTGTCCGTTTTCCAGCGTTTCCTTTACCGCTTCAAGCGAGTTGAACTCTTGAACAACAGGGAGTTCGTTGAGCAAGGCAGGGCCTTCCTTATTCACGCGTTTCATTACTGCAAAATACGTTGGTGGTTCTGGTTGTCCATCCAGGAGTGCCTGAACGAATTCCTCTTCATTAGAGTGTAACATCGCCCAGTTAAAGAGCTTTTCATAACCAACGGTAGAAGACGGCACGGCCCCCAGTGCTTTCCCGCAAGCACTTCCTGCGCCATGCGCTGGCCATACCTGCATATAATCCGGCAGTTGCTTGAATTTTTGGAGGGACTGGAACATGGCTCTAGCACCTGATTCGGACGTACCCTTTATTCCCGCCGCTTTTTCGAGCAAGTCCGGTCTGCCGATATCGCCGACAAAGACGAAATCCCCCGTGAAGATCCCGATGGGCCGATCTGCATTCCCTCCAAGGTCTGTCAAAAGGAAGGATATGCTCTCTGGTGTATGGCCAGGGGTATGCATGACTTCAAATAGCAAGTTCCCGATAAAAAAGCGATCCCCATCGTGGACAAGCTGATGGTTCAACCCTTCCAAGTATTGATATTTCCAATCTTCATCGCCCTCATTGGATAAAAACAGCTTCGCCTGATGAGCTGCGCCCAGTTCTCTGGCACCAGAGACAAAATCAGCGTGAATGTGAGTTTCCGTGGCGGCTACAATGGTAACCCCTTCTGCTTTGGCAGCTTGAAAATAAGGAGCCAGATTGCGGGCGGGATCGATCACAATCGCCTCCCCGGTTTTTTGGCAACCGACCAGATAAGATGCATGGGCCAGTTTTTCATCATAAAAGTAACGTAACAACATGGCGCATTCCTCCCTTTTACATGTCTATTTTTTGTTTGATTTTTCTGCGAGTACTTCGAGCAACGATTGGGTAAAACGAAGTGTCTTTTGGACAGTGGGATCTTTCATGAGCTTGTAAAGCGTGAAAACGGAAACGGGCTCGCTTTTACGTTCGGCTCGTGCTTTGGCTTCTTGGAAGATAGCTACTCCGTGCTCCACTTGCACGGACACAGGAGCGATGTACGCTTTCATACCGTTGAGCAGATATTGCTGCGATTGCTTATCCTTTCCGAGGCTTTCCAAAAAATCAGTAGCTTGTTCTAAAACATTGATATACGTAACGAGCTTTGGCATCTTATCAAGTAACGTGAATAGGGCGTCTATCGATTCTTTTTCCACCAAGAAACGGGACAGTTGACCATCTACGCGCTCAAACAAATACCGTAGTGATTCCTGATCGCGCAAGATCGATGTAGCTACTTCAAGTCCCGCTTCGGCTGCCAGGACGGTATCTTTTATCTTCGGGAGCTTTCGGATCAATATGGTGATTGCTTCCTGAACTTCTGGATCAGATAAATCCTCTAAAAACATGTCAGAGCTTCTCTGTTCCTTCCTGTCGTTCAAAATGTTGCTCTCCCCCTCTCTTTCAAAAACTGCCTTACATCAATCCTTTTAACATCCCATTCCAATAAAGGATGGGAAGCAGCTCTCTTTTCATCAGGTACATACTAAATCTCTCTTCAGATTGGTCAAAAGGAAAGGTTTCACACGGTGTCAGGTTGTAATCAAATTCGGCCAGTACCAGTTTGTTGTACCCCGTTACGAGTGGGCAGGATGTATAACCGTCGTACTTGGCAACCAATGGAGTACCATTGATTAGTGCGAGCAGGTTTTTCTCGACAACTGGCGCCTGTTTGCGAATAGCAGCTCCGGTTTTGGACGTCGGAAGATTCGCGCAATCGCCTATGCCGAAAATAGTGGGAAATCTTTTGTGCGCAAGCGTAAATGGATCGACATCCACCCAGCCTGCTGTGTCTGCCAATGCGCTGTTTGCAATAAAATCAGGCGCTTTCATAGGAGGGGTTACATGAAGCATGTCATACTTCCATACCACCTGTTCTTTGGTGTCCAGATTCTCGAATACGGCTTCTTTGGTATCCGCCCGCACTTCCATCAGGTTATGCTTGTATCTGGTTTCGATGTTCTTACGACGAATGACGTTCGTGAGGGTATTGGCATACGTGGGAACGTCAAAAATACTTCCCTTCGCCGATGCGAAAATAATCTCTGACTGGTTGCGAACATGTAACTTGCGAAAGTAATCATCGGCCAGATACATGATTTTCTGAGGGGCTCCGCCACATTTTACGGGTGAATTCGGGTGGGTAAAAATGGCAGTGCCACCTTTAAAGCTCCGGATAGCTTCCCAGGTACTGTCTACCGTTTGGTAAGCGTAGTTGCTGCAAACGCCGTTCTTGCCGACGGCATCCTTCAGGCCCTTTACCCCCTCCCAATCTATTTGCAGACCGGCAGCAACAACGAGATAGTCATAGGAGAGGACGGTTCCCTGCTCAGTACGAAGCGTGTGCTGTTCCGCTTGAAACGAGGTGACCGCATCGCAAATCCAGTCGACGCCAGCGGGAATCAGAGAGGAGAGTTCTCGCTCGGATTCCTCCTTTTTCGCGGCACCTCCTCCGACTAATGTCCACAAAGGCTGATAATAATGCTTGGATGCGGGATCGATGATGGCGACTTGTCCCATGAGCCCTTTGGAAGCCCGGACGATACGGGCAGCAACAGAGATTCCTGCTGAGCCTGCACCCACGATGACAACCGTATAATGAACTTGTTTTGCCATAGTTCCTCCTCCGACGACGATATGGTTTCCAATCGTAGATGATGGTTCATAAGGTGTAGTCTCTCTATTCAGTTTATTCCTCTGTCATTTTTTCCATATAGGGGAAGTCCCCTACTTTTTGCTCTATGCGTTTAAAATGCCAGATCGAGATATCTATTTTTAATGGCGTATTGGATCAATTGATGCTTGGAATCCAGTCCTAGCTTCTGCATGATATTCGTTTTGTGGTTCTCCACGGTTTTGACACTGATCAACAACTTATCTGCCATTTCCTTATTGGTATAGCCAAGCACGATGAGTCTGACAAGCTCCTTTTCACGGAGCGTTAAAACAGAAGGCATCGTTTTGGCATCCGATTTCAGCCATAGATTGATGATCTCTTGCGATACGGAAGTCTTGTAAAAGCGCTTTCCTTTGTAAACCTCCACAATGGCTTGAAACAGCAGCTCGCCATGGCTGTTTTTTAAAATGTACCCATGGGCTCCGACGGCGATGGCCTTCTGGACGAAAATCTCCTCGTCATGCATAGTCAAAATGACGATTTTCACGAAAGGATTCGACTTGCGAATCTCATTGCTCGCGGTAAACCCATCCAGCCCATTCGGCAATGACAAATCCATGAGCACCACATCGGGAGTGAGCTGATTGGCTTTCAGGATGGCATCATTGCCTGTATGACTCTCTCCAACAATTTTTATTTGAGAGTAACTTTCGAGAAGCACACGCAATCCCTTCCGAATCATCGTGTGATCATCAACCAAAAGCACTCGTATCACTCTGCTCTCCCTCCTTGTCCCACTACCGTTACCTTGATCGATGTACCTTCGTGGAGCACAGATTGAATCTGAAGACTCCCCTCCATCTGAGCCACCCGTTCTTCCATATGTTTGAGTCCCAGACCAACCTGAACCTGATCGCGAACAAAGCCGATTCCGTTGTCTTGAATCAGCAAAGTCAGTTGGTCGTCTTCCTTGTACAAAATGACTTCAATGAGTGTCGCTTTCGCGTATTTTAGGGCATTATGTAAGGCTTCCTGGATGACACGGTACAGATTGATTTCCAAGATTGGCTGAAAATGATCGCTGACATTGCTGTAGGAAAAGGTAATGGAAACATCCTGATGTGCTTTGTTCAAGCTAGAAACAAGATGCCGGACTGTAGGAATCAGCCCCAGTTGATCAAGACTATGCGGACGCAGTTGTAGAGAATAGAGCTTGACGTCTTGTATCGCTTTTTCCAGCTCATTGACAATCTCTTGCATGAATTCCCGGAATTGTCCTTCCTGGTTGAGACGCGTTTGAATAGCTTGAATGCCAACCGAAACGGAATACAAGGATTGCCCTACGCCGTCGTGCAGCTCCTGGGCCAGGCGCTTATGTTCGTTTTCCTGTGCTTCTAGCGTTTTTTGCAGCACCTGCTTGGAGATTCTGACTTCCTCTTCTTTTTTCTTGACCGTCATATCTTTCAAGACCAAAAGGACATCCTGCCTGTTTTGTTCACCATTTTCATAGATGACAGCCGTGCTCATTTCCATGTCGACGTACCGCCCCTCATACGTGGGCATCGCAGAAAGAAAATAGGGAACTTCTCGTTTGGCAAGCAAATAACATCGTTCTTCTCCCTCTTCCAGCTCTCTGTTTTGGCAGTAGGAGCAGAACGGCACCTTTTCTCCTCGTTTCCAACCGGTCATTTTTTCTGCGGATGGATTCATCACCATGATTTTTCGTTCCTGATCCATGAGAATAATGCCGTCCTGCAAGTGGTCGAAGATTTGCTTCAGATAACCGTTATCCGTCGCTTTTCCTTCATCGCCAGCGCGTTCAAATAAAGTGAGACATTGATCCATCATTGGTCCTCCATACTGATCGTATTTCTCCTATGATCCCATCGTAAGAGACGTGGCGCATCTTTCAAATAGGTACCTTCCCCTATCTTATGTGACGCTACATGATGATCAAATAGATAAAAGCCGAGTAACAGCCAGGTATCATCCCCTAGCGTGTACTCGGCTTGCCACCTGAATATTCTCCTACGTGTCCAGCGACGATTCCTCTTATTGTACTTCCACAGAAGTTTTGCTTCGTTCATAGGCAAAAATAATCATCGTCACGCCTAAGATCGCGCAAATCATATACATAAAGGAATAGGAGAAATAATCCGCGACTGGCCCCATGATGACTCCTCCCAGCGAAACACCCAAATCGGCCATCGCTATGAATAACCCGATTAACACATTGCGATCCGTCTTCGGTAGAACAAAGGTTAAATACGTCGTTAATGTAGGGTAAAGGAGGGCTTGCGCAATCCCCATTAATATGGCCCCTCCATACAAATAGGCTGCCCCACCCAGGGTAGAAAAGCTTACACTTAACGCCGCTGCTGCAAGAGTGAGCATAATTCCCATCATAAAAGATGAACGCCACTTGCCGTCAGACGGGATTTTCTTTCTCAATACAAACCGCGATAATACGACGGTGCCAGCTTGAAGCATGAGGTAAATTCCTGCATTCCCATATTTGATTTGTACAGCGTACAGCGGGATAAAGGTAGTCACAGCTCCAAATATAACGGAGGCCGCCAGCATCAAGACACTGCATTTACATAAATGCGGATTTTTGACTAATTGGCTTACCGAACCAAACATCGTTGCTCCCTTTTCTGTCTGACCCTGAACGGGCTCGGCCACTTTTTTGTCCATTTTGGCACTATAGCCCACCACTCCTGTAAGGAGCGCAATGGTGATCATGGCAACAGTAAAAGAATGGCTATCCCCTGCTTGCCAGATGCCTAAAGCGAGTAGTGGACCAAGAATACCAGGCAAATAAGCACATAAGGAATACATGGAAATCCCTTGTGAGCGATCCTTGTCCGGCAGCGCATCAATAATCCCTAACTGTAAGGCCATGGAGAAAAAAGCGGTACACACCCCTTGAAGCATCCGGGCAACGATAAAGCCCTCCAATTCAGTGAACGTATATAATATAAGAGCCGCACCATTGAAAATCAGAATCGTGCGGAGCACTTTGATTGCACCATGTTTTTGGATGATATGGCCTGCCCATGGCCGAAAAAACATGGTTGTAAACAGATACGCTCCCATAACGACTCCGATGGTTGTATTGGTTGCACCCAACTCTGCACCCTTCAACGGAATAATGACATTCAGAATGGAGTTCGCACTAAAATACAAAAGAGTCAATATGTATAATCGCAAAAACGGCCAAGACAGAGCCCCTCTCATAGCTCCTTGCTCCTTCCTCTGATCCTGTTCACCCTCAATGCCAATTTCATTACGCAATAACCATTTGCAGCAATTTCTGCGTATAGACGGACTGAACATCTTTTAATTGTTCAACCGCTACGATCTCTTCGATCTCACCCTTTCGTATGATCATGACTCTGTCGCAAAGATAGGCGGCAGCCTGTATATCATGGGTGATGAAGATATAGCCCATGTCGTAACGTTTTCTCAAGTTCTTCAGTAATTCAAGCACTTGCATTTGCACAGAGCCGTCCAAGGAACTGATTGCTTCATCAAATAGGATGCACGTTGGCTCCGTTGAAACGGCTCTCGCTATGCATACCCTCTGAACCTCTCCCCCTGATAACTCATGCGGATATTTTTTTCGATAGGAAGGATCCAACCCCACTTGAGATAATAATGGGTCAATCTGACTTCGCGCATCTTCCCGTGCCTTTCTTTTCATTTGTAAAGGCTCCAGAATGGCCTCCTCAACCGTATAAAATGGATGGATAGAGGAAGTGTAATCTTGAAAAACAGCGCTTAGGTTCCCTGCTCTCACTTTTCGATTCTCTACTTTTTTGCCCGCAAACAGGATGGTACCTCGATCAGGCTTTTCAATCCCCAATAGCAATCGTCCCAATGTTGATTTGCCACTTCCACTTTCTCCGATGATGCCAAGACACTCTCCAGGCTTACATTCGAAGCTAATGTTTTTCAACACAGGCTCTCTTTTCCTTGAGAACAATCCGCCTTTTCGATATGATTTCTCCACGCATTCAACGCTCAGCAACACGAACTCCTCCCATGACTCTCGTAAAATGTTGATTCATCGCCAGCTTCGTGGAGAGCAAGTAACGGGTATAGGGATGCTGCGGTTCAGAGAAGATGGCTTGGGTTGTCCCGTTTTCAACAATTTCTCCTTCTTTCATGACGAGAACTTCATCTGCGATTAATTTGACAATCCCTAAATCGTGAGAAATGAAGATCATGGAGCAGCCCATTTGTTCACGCAATTGCAGGAACTGTTCAACGACTTCGAACTGCGAGATGGTATCAAGTGCTGTCGTGGGTTCATCCGCAATCAGAATGTCAGGCTCCAATACAATTGCGAGGGCAATCATGACTCGTTGCAGCGTTCCACCCGACAACTGGTGGGGGTACTTGTTCATCACCTCTAACGGGTCTTTCAGCATGACACTTTCCATGGCATTTTTCATTTTGGTTATGATTTCGTCACGGCTCCATCCAAAATGCTCCACAAGCGTCTCCTTTAGATGAACGCCCACCACGCAAGAGGGATCAAAGGCACGCATGCCATTCTGCAAAATCATGCAAAGCTGTTTCCCCCTCTTTTTCCTCATCTCCTGTTCGGAGAGCTCCATAAGATTTTCTCCTCGTAACAGAACGTCTCCCGATTGGCGAATCCCAGCTTGATTCAATCTCATGATGGCCTTGCAAGTCACCGACTTCCCACTTCCACTTTCTCCCACAATGGCCAGGCAGCTTCCCTGCTTCAGATAAAATGAACTATTTGGAACAATCACTCGATCATTGCGACTGTCCCAGATTTTCAGGTTTTTCACTTCCAAAATGTTCATCATCCGGTCATGCCACCCCGTTTCCTTCGTGCTTAACGGCTGAGGCTCTTACTAATCCTTGCTGCTTATTTTTAGTAGTCATTAATTTGGGATCGAGAGCCACTTGAAGGGCATCAGACAAATAGTTAATGGCTGACACGACGATCACGATGGTCAAACCGGGAGCCAGCATAAATTCCGGGCGTGAAAACATGACGTCTCTCGCTTCATTCAACATCATGCCCCACTCTGCTTCCGGTGCTTGAATGCCTAAACCGAGAAAGGAAAACCCCGATATTTGCAAAATCATTGAACCGAAGGAGTTGCTTGAAATGACGGCGATGTCGGGCAATGCAACCGGAACAATGTGCTTGATCATGATTCTCATATTGCTTGCGCCGATTGCCTTTGCGAATTTTACATAATCGGATTCCGCATATTGCATGACTGACGTTCTGATGATTCGAGCAAACCACGCCCATTTCATCAATACAAAGGCGATGATTATATTTTCAAAACCGACACCCAATATGCCGATGATCGCCAGGGTCATGACATATCCAGGAAAAGAAAGGATCACATCGCAAACGCGCATCAAAAAAGCATCTGTTTTTCCACGAAAGTAACCCGCGAGAACACCTACAATCGACCCAATTAATACAGATAGAAGTAGCGCAGCAAAGACCCAGAGCATGCTGGGACGAATAGCGTAAATGAGTCTGGATAAAATGCATCGCCCGAGGTGGTCGTTGCCCAAAAGATATTCCCATGATGCGGATGCAAATCGAAGCTCCATATGTACTTCTTCGGGATCATTCGGTGCAACGAATGGCGCAAATATCCCAGCCACTGTTGTGACCGTGATAATCGATAAGGATAGGACAGCGACCTTGTCTTTCCACACATTTTGTAATCGCTTCATCTAGAGACCATCCCTTAGTTTGGGGTTCAATGCCACATTGATGATGTCGGAAACGATGTTGAACAGAATAAAGGCGACTGCCAACACAAGGACATAGGCTTGGATAATCGGGAAATCCCTGCTTAAAATGGATTTGACGCTTAGCGTTCCGAGTCCCGGCCAAGCAAAGATGTTTTCCACTACGACTGTGCTTCCCAAAATAATGGGAATCGCCATGCATAGTACGGAAATGCTCACCTGCAATGAATTTCTGAGAATGTGCATCGTGATCTTTTTCTCCGGTAAGCCGCATGCCCTTGCGTAGAGAACATAGTCTTCATTCATGTTGCTTAACATGGAAGTTCTGATGATTCGAAAATAGATGCCAGCATAGCTGATGGTAATCACAGCAACGGGCAATATATAGCTTTTAAACGACTCCATTCCGCTTGTCGGAAGCAAATCCAGCTTCACGGAAAAATACCAGATCAGCAAAGCTGCGAGCCAATAGGACGGCATCGATGTCAAAAAAAACGAAACACCTCTAACTAATTTGTCCACCCATTTCCCTGCTTTCAATGCGCATACCACCCCGAATACAATGGACAGTACAACAATGGCAAATGTCGAAAACAGCGTCAGCTTTCCTGTATGGAGAAGGGCTGGTCCTAGCATAGACCACACTGGTTTACCCGTTATATAGGAATCTCCAAAATCTAGCTGCAAGCATGAGACAACCCAGTTTAGGTAGCGAGTCAGAAAGGGTTGGTCCATCCCAAGTTTCGTTCTTGTTTGCGCAAGTAACTCATCCGTTATTTTGGGTATGCCTTGCGAATGCAGCACCACTTCGGCGGGATCCAAGGGAGATAGATGAATGAAGGCAAACGTTACAAACGAGATGATCAGGACTAAAGGAATCGATAGTAATAACCTTTTGAGGATATAACTACCCATGGCACGCTCCTTTTGTGTATTTATTCAAAGTACATCCGCTCGAATGGAAGCTTGAATTGCGTTTGCTTAAACGAGATGCCCTGCAAGTTTTTGGGAGCCAAGATCGACACTCTTCCATTCGTAATCGGAATAAATACGGCTTCCTTATGAACTATAATCAAAATATCGGTATATAACGATTTTCTATGTTCCTCATCCGTCGTCACCATGACTTCTTCTATCTTTTTATAGAGCTCATCAGCTTGCGCGATACCTCTTGTCGTATGGTAATAGGAAGACTTGGAAGTAAAAGCAGCGATTGTACTCTGCGGATCATACGCGAGTCCCCATGTTTGATTGAAAAGCAGGTCATAGTCACCTGTAGATCTTCTGTTCGCAATCGAAGAAGACTCCTCTCCCACAATCTCCAGATGAATCCCAATCCGTTTTCCCGTATTTTGAATGAATTCAGCCTGCGTTTTTTGAGTGGACGAATTGACATCGTAATATAGCTTCATGGCTAATGGCTTTCCGTTTTTCGTTCTGATTTCACCCGCATTCCCGATACCCCAGCCCGCTTCCTCCAAAAGCTTTTTCGCTTTTTCCAAATCGTAGCCCCGCTTCTCTACTTCCACATTGGCGTAATTGACATTCGAAGAGAAAAGGGTATAAGCGGGTTGTTCAGTGCCTTCAAATATTTGTTTACTGATAGTCTCTCTGTCAATCGAATGCCAAAACGCTTCGCGTACAGCGGTTTCATGTACAGGGCTCTCGGTTTTGCTACTATTGGCGACAATGATGCCTGTGTTCATTGGTTGACTGCGAATAATCTGGTATTCACCGGATTCAACCAACTGATTCATGGCTTCAACATCGAGACTATTCGCGCCTCGATCATCCGTAAATACAAAGTTGACTTCTCCCTTTTGCAGCGCCAAGAAAGTAGTTTCGCCTGCGGGAAGTACTTTGGCTGTTATTTTTTTTACCTTGGGCACGCCGCCCCAGTATTTTTCATTCGCTTCCATTACGGCATACTGATCGACTTTATGCTCAGTGAGCTTATAGGGGCCCGTGCCGTTAAAACCACTAACGCCATCTTTGGTTCCCCCGTTCACAAAATTTTTGGGCGAGATGAATACATAAGGTCTTGTCATCGACAATTCGACCAGTGTCGGATAGTACGGTTCGGATAAGACCAGTTCAACTGTATACTCATCGAGTACATTGCAATCCACGATCTTGGTGGATAGCTTGATCCAGGAGTGCTTGCTTGCATTGCTTTGCACCGCTTCTATATTCTTTTTCACTGCTTCGGCATTAAACCGTTCTCCATCATGGAACGTCACGTTTTTTCTCAAGTGAAACTTGTACACCTTTCCATCATCGGAAACTTCCCAAGATTCAGCCAACAATGGTTTGATCCCATCTTCTGTATTTTCTACTAACGATTCATACACCAACCCTTGAGCTGGCATGGAGCCGGAATAAAAATGGGGGTTCATATCGTTTATATCTTTCGAAGTGGCATACACAATCTCTTTCCCTGTATCAGTTGACGCCGTTTTTGCCGCATCACCGTTACTGCATCCAACCAGTAGTACGATTGAGAGTGTAAAAGTCCTTACTAAAAAACCCATTCTACCTGTCATACCCATTCCTCCTGAAAATACGTGCTAGCACAGTTACTTTGATCCGATGCCCTTGCCGATCTCACTGCATATCCTCTTCAAATCATCCTCAAAGCTTTGTACCACAAATGCATCCGATAAGCGTTCGCCCTTATGTGCTCGCGAGACTTCGGCAATTTTACGCTCGTACGTTTCAATGAATGTATCGATGGTAGGGCAACTGCTATCTATGAATCTCGCAATGCCCTGTATGATTTTTATGCGATAGTAATCTTCCTTTGGCATGCGTGGGATATCCCAATACCCTTCTCTATTGATAAACATTTTCCGGATGGGGACAGCAGAAAAATCGAAGTATCTTCCATCTGCATCTGGCTCCGAAAAAGGATCGATCAACAACGAGGTATACCGAATGAACAATAAATACTCTTGATGAGTCGCTTCAAAATGAACGAAGTTTTCGATATCATCACGTGATAGACACTCCAGCCTCACCGGATAGTTATCATCCGTCATGAACTTCAGCAAATTGACTCCTTTCATATTGAGCTTTTCCACCACATTTGTGATCTCTTTCCATTGGGTCAGCATATCGCGAATGAGAAATTGCGTGATGGGGCCCTCTGGAAACATTTTGTATACGTACTTTTTGCTTGTTTCCTCTCCAAATATCACACGAAGGGAGAAATCATTCATAAACAGTGGCGGATGCACATACAGGGATATGTTTCTCGTTTCCGCCTCAATTGGAGAGTCCATGACTTCCAAATCGATACCTACTTGCTCATATAACTCACATAATTTTTTTACATACTGGGATGGAGAGTGCGTCGAGCCCATGTAAACTTTTTTCTTAACACCTGTCGTAATCACACGATTGGAAGGCTTTTCGTGGAACCAGCGAGTATCGCCAAGGTATGTAGAAAAACTGATAATCTCCGCATTTGAATGAATACTGTTTAGATAATGGCGTAGTAAACTGTTGGAACCAAAGGTCGGAGAAACTAAAACCAAGCACTTTACTTGCTGTAAGACCTGACCATCGATTTGTTGTAAAACCTCAACATAAGCATCTGTGGTGACAGCTAGTAGGAAGGTATCCCATTCCCCTGTGACAGTCCCATATCCCTGGAATACTTGATCGATTTGGCATTCGCCCTCCATCGTTTGATGCTTTTCATTTTGAATATCTACACGAATTTGCTGGCTATTTTGCTTAAGTTCAGTAAAGAATGATTCGGAACGAACAGACTCACGCCCAACGATCCCAATGTAGCAATCCCTTTGTTTTTTTAGCAGGACAGCCATTTGAATGGAAGCAGGACCTGTTCCCAATAGCAAGATTCTTTTCAAAGCACCCATAAAAACCTCCTTATAAAATCAGCAAGCAGCCGATGCTTTTTTATACAAAGCGATATCAAACACATGGTCGGGACGCAAGATGGTTTCAATCAGCGTCCATTTCCGCTCATCTACCTCTCTCATAGGGTAGTTAAACAGGGACTTCATTTGATTACCGTATCGGATCGCCGCGATCACTTGTTCGTTTGTCAATGGATGCAATTGTTCCAGTAGGTCATATTTATTTGGAACCGTGGAACTAAAGATGATATGGGTTGCATCCTTCGTCACATCGAGTCGTTCCACAAACTCTTGCTCCAAGCGGATAGGCAATCCACTTCCCAGCCTTTCTACAACACTCCGCCCTAGCTTGATAGCCTCCTCATCAATGTCGATTCCAACTACTTCTGCTCCCGTTCGCTTCGCAATCAACAATGGCGTCATAGGAAATGAGCCTGAGCCAACCATCAACACCTTTGAATCAGCAGTAACTTGGAAACTCCCAAATTCTTCTTCAATACATGATTCTATGTTTTGAAAGTAGTCGGTCTTATCAGCAATCCCATCAAGCAGCTTCAACGCACGATATTTCTCCATAATAGCAACGCAAATCGCCGACGATTTCCTTACATCCTCCACAAGCTGATCCAAGTGGCTTACGATTGACTGTTCTAGTTGCTCCCAGGCTTCTTTGTTTCTTTCATCTGTTATGAAGGAAGAATACTCATCGATGATCTTCTCTAACTCCGAGCTCTGATGGATGGTGCCGTCATATCGGTCGGCTAAATGGGTGAACCTTTCTAGAAATGCAGTCAAATGCTGTTGCAACTGTTCAGGTCTATTCATTCAGTTCTCCCCTTGCTAAATAAAATGTGACACCTCAAACGGTATCGTGTATCTCGATGAATGCTTTGCCTCGTGCCACAATTCCGACTGCCCCCTCAATTTTCAGGCTTGTTACCGCCTCTCTTTGCCAAATGGCCGTTACATGAATCGTGCCTCCCGGTTGCCTGATTGGAGCAGCGATATCGCCTTGTTTTTTCCAAGCCAGATAGGCTCCAAGTGAAGCAGTACCTGACCCACAGCCTCTTTCCCAGATCATGCTATCTACTGGTGGAACAAAAATCAGCGGAGCCATTTCATTCGAAGCTGGCTGATACAATAGCACCCCGATCAAATTCGCCCCTACAGTTACTCCCAGCAGCTTGGCTAAAGATTGTGCACGTTTTCTTACCGCTTTACTGAACTCGTCCACTTCAATCACGATGTGAAAGAAACCAGGATACCTCACAATCACCATGTTGATTTCGTCGCCATCATAGTTGATTGATTGCTGCTCGATCTTTTTAGGAAGGGGCATCGAAACTTGGCAGTAATATTCGTCTTCGATTCTTTTTACTCGACAAGCAACGAAATGATCTGTACCCGAAGCTTCCAATACAATGTTGGTCCACTCCTGATGCTGTAGACCATTTTCATGCGCGATGAACGTCGCTAATGCCATGCATGCATTGCCGCAAAACTCACCCCCAGCCATTTGCAGATAGGCTGCCGCTCCATCATGATTCGATTTTTCGATAAACCCCACTTGTTCAGCATGGACACTATCGTAGGACATTATTTTTGAGGCGATCAGCGTATGCTCTGCAGTTGGATGATTATTTTTCACAAGAATGGTCATATTTTGTGTGGGATTAAACTTTATAAAATCGATTTCCCGTTTCATCACAACCTACCCTCTTACCCTATTTTTGATGAACAACTACTTACTTCGCTCTAAACGTAATCATTACGATTTAATCGAGAAAAAAATAAACCGTAATGATTACGATTATTAACGAGTAAATCATAACCACAATTTGGTTATCTGTCAACTGCACAATTCAAACAGGTCAGTCAAGCATGCAAAAAGAATACCTTGACTTAACAAAGTAGAACGGGTAATCTTTACCCGCTACTATAAACGACAGTTCCACCGGAATTTTATACTGGAGAAAGGTTGTATTGACTTCATGGACTTATCTCACACTACTACCAAGAAACAAGCCAACAAGGAAAAGTCTTCTATCTCTTTGCTCTCTCTTACCGTGGGCTCTTTTGCCATTGGGATGACGGAATTTGTCATTATGGGGCTTTTGCCGAATGTTGCAGAGGATTTGGGGGTTAGTATCTCTTCCGCGGGTCAACTCATTACCATGTATGCGCTAGGGGTAGCCGTCGGTGCACCGATACTGACAGTCCTCACCCACCGAATTCCCCAAAAGAAGCTACTCTGTCTACTAATGGTTCTATTTATTCTCGGAAACGGAATCTCTGTTTTTGCTCCCAACTATGAGATACTGATGGGGGCACGCCTGATCACCGCTTTGACACACGGGACATTCTTTGGAGTTGGGGCTGTTGTAGCCTCCAGTCTGGTAAGTCCAGACAAACGTGCCGCAGCCGTTTCTATCATGATGGCAGGCCTGACGATCGCCAATATCATTGGTGTACCTTTGGGGACTTTCATCGGTCAGCACATGGGATGGCGAGCATCATTTGGCTCTATTGCGATCATGGGAATAATAGCACTCATCGGAATACTCGTTTTCGTCCCAAACATGCGGCAAAAAAACACGGGGAGTATCACTGGGCAAATTACCGCTCTTCTCAAGCCCAAGCT
Organism: Brevibacillus brevis; assembly: GCF_001039275.2. Taxonomy (NCBI): domain Bacteria; kingdom Bacillati; phylum Bacillota; class Bacilli; order Caryophanales; family Paenibacillaceae; genus Brevibacillus; species Brevibacillus brevis. Next base: position 3,037,128 of record NZ_CP030117.1, on the reverse strand, counting down.
CCTTCTGTACCTTCTGATCGGAGCACTGGGCAATGCAGGTCTCTTCACCGTATTTACTTACATTGCGCCACTGCTGACGCAAATTACCGGTTTTGCTGAGTATCATGTTACGTGGATTCTTGTCCTCTTTGGCTGTGGAGTGACCATCGGCAATATCGTGGGCGGAAAGCTTGCGGATTGGAAGCTGATGCCTTCCATACTCGGACTTTACTTTACAATATGCATCATTCTCACGCTGTTTACGTTTACCCTCTATAGTCCCACAGCTGCCGTTTTGACTATTTTTCTATGGGGCGCTGCTTCTTTCGCTGTATTTCCAGGGCTGCAAGTGCGTGTGATGAACCTCGCGCAGCATGCACCAGCGCTTGCTTCTACCTCGAGTCATTCTGCCGGAAATCTAGGAAATGCAGCTGGTGCTTTCATTGGCGGATGGGTAATTACTCATCTAGATATTACCTCCCTCCCATGGGTCGGTGCTGTGCTCGTAGCATTGGGACTGATTTTGGGAATCGCTTCCTATATGGCTGAACGCAAGCTGCAACAAAGTGAAAAAGGGTACTCCATTTGAGCACCCTTTTTCTTTTGCGCTGGTTAAGCCGTTCCGTACGGTTTTGCCAGGATTCGCTCCCACATCGGAATAAACTGCTTGATCAGCGGTCCGATCGCAAGGGCCGTCACAAAGGTTCCCACCGAAACGGGCCCACCAAGCAACAAACCTAGCACCATGACCGTGCACTCTATACCGATCCTGACTTTACCGATGCCCCATCCCATTCGCTCATGTAGAGCTAACATAAAACTGTCACGAGGACCAGCTCCCAATCGCGGTGAAATATACATCCCCGTTCCGATCGTATAGATGAGCAGACCAACTACGAACAAAATCACTCGTTCTGTAATGGTCTCTCCTGTAGGAATCCAGTTCAACCACATGAATAAGTCAATAAACAGCCCGAAGAAAAACATGTTTAAAAACATACCCACGTTAGGCCGGATCTTGCCAATGATGTAGGAAGCGAGAATGATCATGGCACCCACGATCTGCGACCATATGCCGATGGTCAGTCCAAATGTCTTCTGTAATCCAATATGCAGTGTATCCCACGGTGCAACACCTAAATGAGCCTCAATCATCATGCCAATGCCAAACGCCATGATCGCCAGTCCGATCATAAACACGCTGTATCGAATTGCAAGCGGATGAAGCAGTACCTTCCTCCACATCATTTTCTCCCCCTCTAAAAAATCTGGCTTTTTCAGCACACATAGGTGGGGATTTCGTGAATGTTACCTGATTGCCAACGATTTGCGTATTCATTAGGATCACCTTCCTATTTCGAAATGGGCAACCTGATTTCCACGATGGTACCTTTGTTGATCTCACTTGAGATGGTGATGGTTCCTTGATGATCTTTCATTATTTTATTGCTGACAAGTAAACCTAAGCCTGTTCCTTTCTCTTTCGTGGTATAAAAAGGTTCGCCGAGTCTAGGTAGCAGTTCTTGGGAAATGCCACATCCATTGTCAGTAAAGCGAATCAGCACTTGGTTATCATGTAGGCAGATGGTTTCTATGCTGATTTCGCCACTCGCCGTGATCGCATCCAAGGAATTCTTCAAAATATTGATAAAGACTTGTTTTACTTGATTTTCTTCTCCTTTGATCGCTATCGGTATATCGCTAAATATTGTGTTAATCGAAATGTTGTTGAGATTCGCTTCTGATTCGAGAAACTTTACCACACTTTCAATGAGCGGGTGTAAAAGAATCCGCTTCACATGGAGCGTTTGCGGTTTGGCCAATACAAGCAGCTCACTCACGATAAAGTTAATGCGATCTAGCTCGGACAACATAATGTCTGTAAAAATGGCGCCCTCCGATAGCGTTGGCCGCAAATACTGGATAAAGCCTTTCAATGAAGTAAGCGGATTCCTTATTTCGTGAGCGATACTTGCAGCCAATTCACCGATTACGGACAGCTTCTCTGTTCTGCGGAGAAGTTCTTCGTTCTGCTTCCTCTCCGTTAAGTCACGTGTCACGTTAATGAAGTACTGATTTCCGCCATCCGAGCTAAAAAACGGCATTCCTCTTGATTCAAGGTAGATCCATTTCTCGTTTTCTAGTTTGTATCGATACTCACATGTAATGGGGATATTGTATTGAATCATAGAAACAAATTGCTCACAGACGAGTGATGCGTCTTCCGGATGTATGTTTTCAAAGATTATTTGGCTCGTACCTAACTTCTTCTCATGTGAAGGTGAGCTATACGATACGTGACCGTACTTATCAATGACGGAAATGAAGTCTGCCGTGTGCTCGGCGATGAATCTATACTGTTCCTCGCTCTTGCGCAAAGCTTCTTCGGAGTGTTTTCGCTCGGTGATATTGCGAGAAACGAATAGGAAGCTTTCAACCTCATTGTTCTCAGACATGATGGGGACACAACGCGACTCCCAATTCACCCATGATCCATTTTTGTGTCGTAACCTGATCTCCATTTGAACACTTTGGGGATACGTGGAGATTAAGGAACGCATATCTTTCACGATAGTGACATCATCGGGGTGAATGTGATCAAAACTACTCGTTTGTAAAAATTCATCCGGTGTGTATCCCAAGTGGTGCTCGATAGAAGGAGATACAAAAAGATTATTCATGTGTACATCATACTGACAAATAACATCGCTCGTATGTTCTACAAGGATACGGTACTTTGCCTCGCTTTTCACGAGTGCTTCTTCCGCCATTTTGCGGTCCGTTATATCTCTGGCGATGACTGAAGTGCCTATGATCGTTCCTTTTGTATCCTTTAACGGAGAAGCTGTTAAACTAACCTGAACGATCTGACCATTTTTACGGTGACGCACGGTCTCATAGCCCGTTATATTTTTTCCTTCAAATTTAATCTCGTGGAAAATGTCCTTTGTCTCGTTAATGAGATCTTCAGGTACAAGACAGTACGGATCATTCAGGAGGTCTTGATGTGTCCAACCATAAATTTTTTCAAAAGCACTATTCAAAAAAAGTATATTACCCTGCATGTCCCTAATTGAAATCGCGTCCGTAGTCGTTTCAAAAAGTGACTGAAGCAGCTCTTTCATGTTGAACTGTTCTTGTCTAAGGTCGATTCGCTCAGCTTCTTTATCCATAGGTTTATACCTTCCTCAAACAAAGATTGTGAATAATGTTAATATTCTATACCCGTTAAAAATATCCTTGAGAAAATATCTATCCCACTAAAAAATACCGCCCCTTAAAAAGGAGCGGCATATTTTGGCACCAATGCCTATCGACTCGATTCTTGCGTGCTTTGCTCAGAAGCCATGGCACTGGCTTTCGTCTCATGAACGGTGCCAAATGGATGATGAGGCGGTGCGTAGATGGAATATACTTTTAGCGGCGTATTACCCGTATTGATGATATTGTGCCACGTGCCCGCAGGGACCATGATAGCATCGTTATCATTGACTCTTTGTTCAAAATCTAAATGATCTTTGCGATCCCCCATCCGAACAAGTCCTTGACCTTCTTCCACTCGGATGAATTGATCCGTATTCGGATGATTTTCTAAACCGATGTCGTCTCCAACATTTATGCTCATCAGCGTCACCTGCAAGTGATTCCCTGTCCATAATGCTGTACGGAACGTATTGTTTTGCTTTGTGGCTTGCTCAATGTTCACGACAAATGGCTTTGGTCCATAATCTCTCAATTCGATGGTATTCTGATACCGATTCCAGTATCGATTCCCATTCGCATGACTCCAATTGTAATAATGAGGGCTCCAACCATAGTGAAAATGGTTGTTATTCCATCCGGCAAGCACGGTATCATACCATTGATAGTGATGGTAATAGTTGTTGTACATCGCGATCTCCTCTCCAGTGTAAAGGATTTACCCTTTAGCCTATGTGGCTACCTGATGACAGGTAACTATTCTGAAGAGCAATTTCAGATCAATAACAGCACCCGGATGGATCGAATTCGTTCGAGCAAATGTGATGATTTCCGTGCCTCCGGTGTAATACATCAGATTTTTCTTGCGTTTATGCAGCAACTGAAACCATTCCACAGCTTTCTGAATGGAGGCGGGTTGGTAGTAGTCAAAGTCAAATGGAGTCATGAATCGTCCTTCAGATCATTTCGGGCGTGAGAGGCAACTGATTCAACGCTACTCCAGCGGCGTTACTCAGGCAATTCGCCAATGCTGCGGGCATGCCAATAAACAAGAAATTCCGGTTGAATCGCGGCTTTTCCGCCAAAATTACTTTATGAAGGGGCATATGAAATGCTTGGCTGATTGCTCTTCGGATGACAGAAGGCGATTGTGAAGTGGAATAGATGATCACTTTGCTGTCGGGCATAATCTGTGCCGTACTGCATCTCTTTTCCATTGCAGCGTGTTCCGACTGTGGTAGAGTGACCTCGACCTCTATGGTATGGTGGCAATTTCTCCAACCTTCCGCCATATCTCCCTTGCGGATTTTGGTCCTGTTCGCAATGTTGGTTCCCGGCTCAGGGTAAACCTCTTCGTGGTGTCTGTACTCGGCAAGACAATCGTGAACAAGTGGAGCATTTTTCTGAAATGCCTCCCGAGGGGAAAGAACCGTCGGCAAAAGTTCATAGTCCACTTTGATTCGGTAAGTCGCCATCTCTGCGATATATTCCTGTTCCTCTACTACGAGGGCAACGGGCTCGCCATAATATCTTACTTTGTCTATTGCGATTGGAGGACGGTCTTCCAGTGGTGACCCTGTCAGTATCGGGTAATATCGTCCGGTTATGATCGCTTTTACACCTAGTATTTTCATCGCTTCGGTCAAATCGATCGATTTTATGGTAGCGGGAGCATGCGGACTGATAGCAACTTTGGCATGTAGGAGACCTGGTGCAGGACGATCATTGGTATATATATACAACACTTGTTGTCCGTATTAATGAAATGGCTCTAGCTATGATTGGTTTCCTGTCAGCCTTTCGCGCGTATCAATTTCTATGCCGGATAATCGTTTGGTAAAGGTCGCTCGCCAATTTGAGGACAGCTCCTCTACTTCCAACAGCTTTTTCATGCCATCGATATTCTCTTTTTCTTGATGCATGATTCGGTTTGCATAAGAGACTGTTATCGCTTTTGGATGCGAAGAAAGTCTTGTCAATCCATCCATATGAGATACAAGCCCTTCTTTTAGCACCCGAAAATAAAAGCCAGTATAGCCGGTCTCTTGGACCTTAACCAACATTTCAGGCACACCGTAACGAACAGATAATTTATAACAAGGCTGTCTCGGTTGACTGACCTGTACGATCGCTTCCCCTAGCTGAAAGGTATCACCGATGCATACGTCCGTCTCAACTAATCCCCGAATCGTCAGATTTTCTCCGAATGCACCGATTGCCAGCTTTCTCTGTAATTCAGCTTCCCAGAATGGGTAGTGCTCATAAGGATAGACGCATACCGCCTTCTCCTTGCCCCCATGGTGGACCAAGTCTGCCTGTCCATCTCCCTCGAAATTCAAAAAGGATAGATACAGAGATTTTGTTGCTGGGGTTTTGTAAATACCGGTAGAAACCTCTTTGTTTTGATACTGTACTTGTTTGGGCTTACCTACATTCAGTGAAATCATTTCGATATTCACAAGCGATCACCTCATTCTTTTATGGAAATGCGCATTGCGCACTACTTTCATACAAATTCATAATGGTTTGTTCTATAATGATAGGAAAAACCTATTGTTCGATCATAAATCGTCGGAGGGATAGTCCTTGGAGCTCAAGCAATTAGAATACTTTATGGCACTGTGCCAGGAGTTGAATTTTACTCGCGCAGCCGAGAAATTGGGCATTGCGCAGCCCTCACTCAGTCAGCAAATCCGTCTGCTTGAGCATGAAATCGGCATGCCTTTGTTTGATCGCGTCGGCAAACGAACGGTTATGACGGAAGCAGGCAGAACATTGCTTCACCATAGCTACAATGTGTTTCATGAGTTGTCACAGGCACGTGCAGCGATTAGTGAGCTGCAAGGCTTAAGCAGAGGCTCCTTAAAAATTGGCGTACTACTGACAGTTGTCAATTATTTGCTCCCGCCCACTGTAATCGAGTTTCACCAGCGTTATCCGAAGGTTGAATTGTCTATTTTCGGGCTGAGAACCGGTGATATTTATGAAGGACTTCTAAAAAACGAACTTGATCTCGGCATTGTTTTTTTGCCTATGGAGCATGACGATCTGGAAACCATTCCACTCTATACGGAAAATCTGGCATTAGGAGTACCTGTGGATCATCCGATCGCAAAGGAACCATTTGTTTCTCTTGCGATTTTAAAAGACCTCCCCTCTATTTTATTGCCGAACACGTACTTTTTGCGTCAATTAATTGATGAAAAGTGTCAGGAGCTGGGCTTCTCGGCACAGCCTGTTTTGGAGATGACCACAATGGAATCGATTACGAATATGGTCGGGCAAGGTGTCGGTGTCACGGTCCTTTCGAAAGGCTACCTCGACTATATCGATGATAAACGGATTCGCACGATTCCGATCCAACAGCCTACTATCACGGCGCAAATCGGTATCGTTTACCGGAAAAACAAGTATTTGTGTGCAGCAAGCCGAGTCTTTATGGAACAGTTACTTGCCACGGTAAAACACGATGATGTTCGCTGATGCGGGAGTCAAGATCAGTTTATGACGAGGTAAATCCTTGTTCAATAGCATCGTTGTTATCATTTCGATAGGTATTGCCTATCATTATTTAGTCATTCTCAGAGGAAATATGCTCGGGGCATTCTTTCAAGGATGCTTCATGCGTAAGGTACTTTTCAATGAACGCGCAATAATGGGGTGTATGGGAATCACCTGTATTCGGGCGAAAATGCATGCAGCCTAGACAGGGCTCCGCTACAACGAGATAACCACGTCTCTGCATCGCTGTTATCACGGAACCGAGCCCGATCTCGAAATCTTCCAGTATCTCATCTGGAATCGAATGAAGGGCTTCTTCCAGTGTATACCCCCATTTTTCAAGGCTTAATGCAGCTTCTTTTCCCTTTTTAGTCAGTTGAAGCAGGGTCACTCGTCTATCTTCTTTTTTAGGTACTTTCGTCATGTGTCCTTTCGTTACGAGTCCATTGATGATCTTAACAGCTGTCACATGTGTCGTTCCGATTGCCTTGGCAAAGTTACCAATGGTAGCCACGTCGCTTCTCGTATAGAAAGTGAACAGTAACGCCTGAATTTGTACGGGTGACAATCCCTGTACATCACTCTCTGCCTGCGTCACCTTTTTTATCGCCTGGGACATTCGAAATAGAGCCATCATGATACGGGCTGAGCGATTTTCCTTACGTTGTTGGGGATCAAACATCATGAGCGTATCTTACCTTCCCTGTTCTCATTCTTCTATCCATTGTAAATGGAAACATGGTCGTGTAAAAGCGTAGGAAAAAGGAGGCGCCCCAAAAGCACCTCCTTTTCTCATTTAGCCGTTTTTCACATCTTCCAGGCTTGCCCCAAAGTTAATGTGGTAGACGTTTCCGCCAATCACGAGAGCAGGTACTGATTGAATACCAGCCTTCTCTGCTTCTTCAAGGCGGTTCCGCTCCGTACCAAGGTGGACAATTTCAACATCGAGCTTTGTTTGATCCAGGTAATCAAGGACGACTTGCTCCGCATCTACACATACTGGGCAACCTGCATGATAAAAAATGGCTTTTAGCATTTGGAATCAGCTCCTAATGATTTTATGTAGCATTGCTACGTATTTGATTATAGGAGCGACCAGCTTTCGGAACAATTACAAATTCCCTATGATTATCATAGGGAATGACAATGAATGAGACCTTCCAAAACAGGAAGAGCTACATTTGTAAAAGAAAGCAATTCAAGGACTTTGTGCTGATTCCAATTATCTGTAAGTCCGATAGGTGGAACTAGTAAATCAAAAGAACGACTCTGCGAAGGCTCTGGAATGCACGCCCGCTCTGACTTGTTTCTTGGAAACACTCACAGCACAGAGCCCAACGTTAATCATTCGTGACGTCAATCCATTCCCGCTTTTTTCAACAAAACATGCACAACCAAGCCTCTTTCCGAGGATGGAGCAATAGAGATGCTTCCTTCGTGATCTGCGACAATCGCTTGGGCGATGGCCAGACCGATCCCGCTTCCTCCCCTTTTTCGTGTACGGGATTTGTCCACACGATAAAATCGCTTAAAAAGGTGGGGAATCTCCTTGGCTTGAATACCGATCCCTGTATCCTCTACCACAATGTGCACGGCCTCTTCATCCCCATATGCTCGTACCTTCACTTGCCCTTCATCTGTGTATTTCCGTGCATTGTCCAAAAGGATGTCCAATAATTGTCGAATCCGCTCACGATCCATCAACAGGACAAGAGCTTCTTCCCATTCAAAAAGCAGCTTGATTTGTGGAGGGAAGATGGGTACCCACGCTTGCTTTACTTCAAGGAGCAGAGGGGTTAATGGCTGAACGACTTTCGTTGAGCCTGGTTGTGACGTATGCTGCAATTTAGCGAGCGATAGCAGGTCATCAATGAGTTTGAAAAGTCGTTTACACTCCTGCTGAACAGCAGCGAGTGCTTCATCTCTTACTTCAGGCTTGTGCTGCCCCCATCTTTGCAGAAGACTTACATACCCTTCAATAATCGAGAGTGGTGTACGCAACTCGTGTGATGCATCTGTGACGAATCGCTGCTGATAGACCATTGCTTCTTCCATACGGTCTAACAACAGATTAAAGGCATGGATCAGCTCGTAGATTTCATTCTCTACGTGATGATGGTGAATTCGTTGGGAGAGACGTTGAGGGAAAATGGAATGGATTTGCTGGATAAGATGATCGAGAGGCTTAAGTCCCCAGTTACTCAACCAATAGCCCCCAATCGCGGAAAGTAACAAGGTAAAAAAGGAAGAGAGAAAAAGAATCGTGAGCAAGATGGAAAAATACCATTCAAGCGCCTCTGTCGTCGTAGAAATCTGCACAAACAAAAGCTCGGATGTGAACGGTAGCTGTACCGGTTCTTTAGCCACCAAGGTTCTTTCATAATAGTCTTCCGGCTCTTTTGTCCAATTGGCTCCCTGTATCGAAGCGATTTCCTTGCCGTTCTGGTCGCTAATGTTTATGGATTGATTGACGTCAGCGTAATTGGTTAACAAACGAGTCAAATAGTTAATCGTCAGCGATGCTTCCTCGGTGATTTCCGTTTTCAAATCGGCTGCGATGGCCGTTGCTTTCTGATTGAGCAATTTTTGCTCATGTTGATGGACGAGATTAGAGGTGCTGAAAAAAATAAAAATGGACAAAAAGAGAAGCAGGACCAGCATGCCAGAGCTAAAAAACAGCGTGAGTCTCCATTTGAGTGAGTGTCTGCGATGTGTAAGCACTGCGTTCTCCTTTTAATCTCGTAGTGTATATCCAATTCCTCGCACAGTATGAATCAGTTTGACGGATGGATCACTTTCAATTTTATTCCGTAAATACCGGATATACACATCCACGATGTTGGTATTCCCCATAAAGTCAAAACCCCAAACGGCTGTGAGAATTTGCTCTCGCGAGACCGCTTGCTCCTTGTTTTGAACCAGATAAAAAAGCAAATCAAATTCGCGTGGTGTTAACATGATTTCCTCTTCATCGAGGAACACGCGCCGCGCGTTTGGCTGGATACGCAATCGGCCAACCACTATCTCTTGATTCGCTTTTGATTCCCGCTGACGCAATAAGGCCCGAATCCGGGCAAATAACTCCTCGATGGCAAACGGCTTCGCCAGGTAGTCATTGGCTCCACTGTCTAACCCCGTCACGATATCCGGAACCTCTCCACGAGCCGTGATCATAACAATGGGGACATCTTTGGTTTCCCGAATTCGTCGGCATAATTCTATCCCCGATAATTCGGGCAGCATGACATCCAGCAGGATGAGGTCGTACTCAACCGTTAGTGCCTTTTCTAATCCGGAAAGCCCGTCGTATTCAATATCCGTCGAAAATCCTTCATTCTCTAACTCCAACTGTAAGTATCTTGCCAAGTTATGCTCATCTTCCACGAGCAGCAAATAGCCTTTTCCATCTGGCGTAGGCATGTATATCATCTCCGTTTGAATATCTTACCAACAGTTTTCTCAGGAAACTCTCATGAAATTCTACCGGGAATCTTAGTTTTGTTCTGTACGATAAGAGCGTGGATGAGAAACACACAACAAGATCAACCATTCAGAAGGAGGAACATCATGACAAAGCGCAACTGGAAAGGTACAACTACTACGGTCGTAGCTATTCTAATGGGAACTTCTCTTCTCATGAACGGACAAGCCTACGCAGCTTCAGAGACAAGTCTCACCTCCACAACTACACATAAACTGGATAAACAGCAGAAAAAACATAAGAATGAGCAGAACTTGCAACAAAGCATCGAAGCATCAGTTGAAGATCAGAGCAATGAACAGACTGAAATTCAGCAATTTTATCAAATGGTGCAAGATGGTACGAATAACGACCTGACAGCCAATGAGGAAAGCACTACGGACCAAAATGGAACAGATTCATCTTCAACCATTTCTGATCCAAGCACTGAGAAAGATAATAGGGCTACGAATACTTCCGCCCCCTCTTCCGACATTGCCGATCAGGTCATTTCAAAAGGCTTGAAGTATAAAGGCGTACCCTATAAGTACGGTTCGAGCAAAAAAACAACGCGCACATTTGATTGCTCTTCCTTTACACAGCGAGTGTTTAAAGAGGTCGGAATAAGTCTGCCGCGAGACTCACGTCAACAGTCCAAAGTCGGTAAAAAAGTCTCGAAGGATCAACTGCAAAAAGGAGATCTTGTGTTCTTCCGCAGCTACGGCAGCTCATCTTCTCGCATTACCCATGTTGCCATCTACGCTGGAGACAATAAGCTGCTGCATACGTACGGTAAGCCGGGAGTCACGACAACCAAATTTGAAGGGACTTCCTGGGAAAAACGATTTGAGCTTGGAAGACGTGTGATTTAATCATCTTCTTGGGCAGCTGCTGAGTGCTTCAGCAGCTTTTTCCTATCTCCTAAAAACGAACGGCCTGATTCGCTCACCTTCACGAAGGAAATGGGAGAAACATGTTCCGCTGCGCTCACTGTGTAAAAAAAATCAGCAAACTACAAAAACTCTGTCACAATAACACCTCCCTGATTGTCACCAGAAAGCACATACTTCCCATTGGTAGGCACTTGAATCATGATGCTAGTCGCCACTGGAAAATAGTAAATTTTGTAGTCGCCACCATTTATCGTCCCTGATACTTCCTTTGCCTCCCGCAAGTAATGCACGTACTCCTCCAAGGATAATTGGCGCTCTTGCATAATGGCGCTGTGCGGCAAACCTATAAATCGGTAATGGGTAGGGTTGTAAGGAATGCCAGTGATTGCGACCTTTTCCTTCGGATAGCGCAAAATGAACCCGTATTTCCAGGCGTTTTTTTGTAGCCACTTCCCTTCTGGGGATAAGTCGATTTTCATTTGTGTGGATGCAACGTCCAGGGATGTACCCAGATGATGTTCACTCAAACAATCTGGCAAAGTATTGTCATGTCCCTTCTCTTTAGACAGTTCGCTCCGTTTTTCCAAGCTTCTGTAACCGCTCTGGAGCACAAAATGCTTTACATTGTCACTGTTTGCTGCGTTCACCATTTCGTTGAAGGCCTCCGCTGCCTTCTCAGACAATTCAATGGAATTGTCTTGCAAGCGATAGCCCTCCACTAAATATTTGTGCGAAGACAATTGGATCACATCGGATGGCACCGCCTCTGGATGGATCAGATCGTACTTGTTGACCAATAACAGATCACCCTGATAAATCTGGTCTTTTTCAACGCGAATCTCTTTGTACTTCGGGAAAGCTGTAACATCCGGCTGTTTTTGCCATACGTCCTCTACTAAAGGTTGCAATAACGAATAAGCCAGTAGCAATAAAAGGATACTTAGTAAGAGAAATCGCTTTTTCATTTCCATTTCCTCCACGGTTCAAATACACGTTATTCTTTCTCAATAGGATGATAATAGGCAATGATAAATGAAATCGTGGACAAAAGATAAAATTTTCCTTAAAACATTTCGTTGTAAACAAACAGAAAATTTCCATAGTTGTCCTTTGTAATCCGATAGAGTGCGAAAAAAGCTGAAACGTTGTCAATTGTTCCTCGTCAAATGGAGTGAAACTTCAAAAATAGACGAGGTGGCTACCATGAATGTCAGACAAAATATGATGTCTCTCTCCATCCTTGCTTTTTTAACTGTGTCATTCGCCCAACCAAGCTTTGCTGCAACGACTCCTTTTACGGATCTTGCCCAATCGGGAGCGAAAGATAAAATTCTTTCCTTACAGCAACAAGGCGTAATAAAAGGCGTAGAGGATAGCAAATTTGCACCGAACGAAACGATAACGGCTGCTCAAGGTATTCAACTGATTGTAAATGCCTTTGATTTGAGTCTGGCAGCGATCCGTTTTGTAAAGGCTCCACAAGCTACTGACTTTTTTTCCAAAGCAGATAACGATGCTTGGTATGCAGAGAGTCTGATCATAGCGGCTGCGAACGGATTGGACTTACCAGATGATCTTGATCCGAATGCAGAATGGACCAAAGAGCAGTTCATTCACCAGCTAATGAGAGTCATGGAGGCCAAGGGTAATCTGCCCATGATCAAACTCGTACCGGTAGAAATCCAAGATAATCATGAACTCACCGTGGATTACCAAGGTTCCATTCAACGAGCTATTGCGAGAGATATTATCGAATTGGACAAGGAAAACAAGCTCCATCCGCAAAAGACCATCACTCGTGAAGAGGCAGCCGAAATGATATATAATGCCCTTGCGTATTTAAAAAGTCATAAGCCTCTGAACTGAAATGAAAAAATGCAGCGATCCTCGTGATGAGGAGCTGCATTTTTGATTTACTTAACCCATAATCATCCGATTCACTTGCCCGGTTATCAACAGCATCGCCTGCAAGACGGGCATCATACTAACAACTTCAGGCGAATGGAAGCGTACCGTTCGTCCTTCGATGAGTTCAACTCCTGGCATCCAGCTGACTGCTGTGGCAAATTGTGATTTCGTAAACTCGACTTCTATCGTATTCTCTGCTCTTTGCTCAAGCGGTTTAACGGTATTGCGATGGAGCAACGCTTCTTTTGCTTGCTGACGGATCAGCTCTCTCGCACGAACTGGATGCATTGCTTGCGACGAGAGTCCAGTTATCCCAGTTTTCACGGCGACTGTAAAGACTCCAGGGATATCTTCTTCCACCTCTTTAGCCGTCTGGGAGTCTCCGGTAACGAGTACGACAGGGACACCAAAGGCTCCCGCTATTGCTGCATTTAAACCTGCTTCGCCCACCTCTTTGCCATTTAAGATCAGCCGATGGATAGCGAGACCAGACAACGTATGATTGAGTACCGCATCTCCTGTTCCCGCTTTTCCATGATAACCGATGAAAAATGCGGCATCGCAGCTACTGTCGATCCCCTGCATCATACAAAGAGGCTTGAAAAAACCGCGGATGACATCTGCCTGTGGATTCAATTCTTCCAAAATGATATTATTCATCGGTCCATGAGACTCATTGACAATAATTTGGGTAGCACCTGCTTCCAGTGCACCCTCAATCGCTGCATTTACGTCTTGGGTCAGCAGTCTTCTCCCCGCTTCGTAATGTCTGTGGCCGGGGATAACATCCTCCCATTCGCTTAGTCCAGAGATCCCTTCCATGTCCAACGAAATAAACACCTTCATGAGCAATAGCCTCCCTATCTTTGATTAGATTACTTTCGGCATTTGGCGCGAACCAAACGCCAAGCGCTTGATCTCACCGTCTGGATGGCGAACAAAGCGGATGAGTGAATCGATGTTGTGGCGCGTGAAAAGAAACGTATCTTCGCCAACGGAACGCAGTGGGAACACATCACTGCCTAGAACGAGTACGAGCTGTCTCTGTGCTTCATCGAAGGTAATCTCTACTGCTTCACCTTCTCCGGATTTATATGTACCGGGGCATTGCTGCAAGTAAGCAAGCGGCACTTCACATTCGGAAAACGTGGCGAACTGCCTCTCGAGCGGGCGACCGAACATGCTGTTCAACAGTCCTAATGTCAGATTGGAAATGGGGGCATCATCCATGTTGGTCAAAAGGATGCCAGTTACTCCCGCCTCTGGAATGATGAACATTTGTGCGGTCATCCCTTTTAAGCCGCCAGTATGGGTAAGTAAGGTGTAATCTTCGGAAAATGGAAACACGCCGAGTCCGTAACCATAGCTGCGGCTCAAGTCAATACGGACATGGGGGGCAGTCATTTGTGAGGCGCTATCTCCCGAGAAGATTCTCGCTCCATTTGAAAGCCCGCCTGTCCGATAAACATCTGCATACCGAAGCATGTCACGTGCGGACGATTTGAGGAAGCCTGCTGCACGCATGGCGGGAGCATCCCACCAGCCGGGGGCACGTACTACTTCTCGAACGCCATCGTTCAAGCGACGTGTGTACAGCATGGTAGTATTGTCGTCCTCACCTAATTCCTCCACATGAAAAACTGTTCGTTCCATGCCAAGTGGCTGTAAAATATGCTCTTGGACATAAGCTTCGTATGTTTTGCCGCTGACACGCTCAATAATTGCCCCAAGCAAACCAAAAGCTTCGTTCGAATAGCTGAATTCCGTTCCAGCAGGTCCCAACAATTCAAAGGGCAGCTTCTCTATATATGACATGAGTTCTTCGAAGGTATCAATTGGGTGTTTACAGTGCGCTTCAAAATGTTGAAGTAATTCTTCTGCTGTCGGATCGGCTTGTAAGCTGGGTAGCATGGCGGGAATGAGAGCTGGAAGTGGTGGAAATCCGAGGGTATGTGTCATGAAATGATGAATGGTGATGCTCTTCGTTTGTGCTTCGTTCGGTGTGCGAAACTCAGGTAAATAGGTGATAACCGGATCATGCACGGAAAGCTTTCCTTCTTCCTGAAGCTGCATGATCGCCATGCATGTAAACGATTTCGTAATCGATCCGATCCCAAATACCGTATTCAGATCGATGGGAGCTTGCTTTTCGCGGTCCCGATAACCAAACGCTTTTTCATAAGTGAGTTCTCCGTCTTTGGCTACAGCAATGATCGCACCGGGAACTTGAAAATCATCCATCAGCCTTTGGACGTATGCTTCAAACGACGCTTCCCACTCATTCATCTTCATGTCATGCCTCCTTAGGTTCATTCCTTACAAAAAGGAAAGCAATTTCAGTTTGAATACCGAAGTGTATACTTCAAAAAAATAAGGATATGAAGTTCATGCGCTAGTAGAATTATAAGCGGCAGATGAAAAAACGACAATATATAATTCTGAAAATAAAAAATATTAATAACGAAGCGCAGTCAAATAAAAAATGGCCCTTCGTCTGTAAGACGCGGGCCCAGAAATGTCGCTGGTCAAATCCAGCATTCCCTCTTTTCACTTGATTACGAGTATTCCTTACGTAAACGACCTGCGATAATGTTCTTTTGGATTTCAGAGGTACCTTCATAAATCTTGGTAATTCTGGCATCCCGGTAATAACGCTCGACTGGGTATTCCTTGATATATCCGATCCCCCCATGGATTTGTACCGCTTTATCTGCCACACGGTTATAGACTTCGGAGGCAAACAGTTTCACCATCGCGGCTTCTTTGATCACATTCTTGCCTTGGTCCACGAGCGATGCGACATGATGCGTAAACGCACGCAGTGTTTCACAGTCCAGTGCTATTTCTGCCAAGTAGTGCTGGATAATTTGTTGTTCAAAAATCGGCTTGTCAAATTGGATGCGCTCCATCGCATATTTCATGGACATATCCAGTAGTTTTTGGCAAGAACCGAGATTTCGGGCTGCCAATCCCGCCCGTCCATTCGCTAGGATTTTGAGAGCATTGGTATAGCCCATTCCCTCATGGCCAAGGACGTTTTCTACAGGAACTTCGCAATCTTCAAAAAATATTTCAGCCGAGTGGGAGCCCCTCAAGCCCATCTTTTCCTCTATTTTTCCGATCTGGAAGCCTGGGAAATCTTTTTCGACTAAAAAGGAGGTAATCCCTTTTGCTCCCATGGAAGGATCGGTGACAGCCATGACCGTAAAAATGCCAGCGATGGGCGCATTCGTGATGTAATGTTTGGAGCCATTCAAGATGTATTTGTCTGCTTTCCGTACAGCCCTTGTCTTTAAATTAGTCGCATTTGATCCTGCACTTGGTTCTGTTAAAGCGAAAGCACCCATCATTTCACCGGTAGCCATGCGCGGCAAATATTTTCGTTTTTGCTCTTCAGTGCCCATTTCGACAATCCCTACAGAACCGATGCCATTATGGCAACCAATGACGGTCGTAAATCCATTGCTTGTTTTCCCAATCTCTTCAAAAATAGCGCATTTTCCAAGCATATTAATACCGAGTCCGCCGTATTGTTCGGGGATGCTCAGTCCAAACAATCCCACTTCTTTACACATCTCCATGATTTGATCTGGTATATGATCTTCCCGTTCAATGTGATCAGCGACTGGGTCGACCTTCTCACTGATAAAACTCCGCACAGCTTTGCGCAGCTCTTCTATTTCACTGCTGAATGTAACGTTCATGTCATCCGATCCCCCTCTTACTGTGATGTCGGTTTACTACTTCACTTCGTCTGGTATGCGATTAGTGTAGAGGGTATTCTCCTCCACAAAGTCGTATAGCTTCTGTGCCATGCAATCTTTCCTGCCCGATTCAATTTCTTCCACAATGTGGGCAATCAGTCCGACGGCCCTCGCCGCGACTGCAAATGATTTCACGACACTGTAGTGCAACCTCATATCCGAGAGCACAGCGCCAATGGCACCTGCAACATTTAGCGTGATCTGTTTGCCTTTTTTCGTGCTGAATTGCTCATGAATTTCTTTCATAATAGCCATATGGTCTCCAGCAAAGCCTAGCTCCTCTGCCAACGCAAACAATTTTGGGGTACGTGGATCAACAGGTCTATGAATCGGATGCCCGAACCCTGGCATTTGCAGTCCTCTTTCTTCACGCTCCTCCAGGATTCGTTTGGCGACCTCTTTCCTGTCGCAATCGGCACCGTACTTCTGCAACCCTTCTTGGAGCATTTGGGCAACGTATTCCATCGCTCCTAGATAGACTGAACCCGCCCCCAACAATCCGGCTGCGACTGCAGCTTGCACAGCTTCCGGTGCTCCCAGATAGGTCAACCGTGCGGAAATCGAGCTTGGCGTAAATCCATGTTCACATATAGCAACCATGCACGCATTCAACATTTTTGATTCATTTTGGGTAGGCTTCCGGTGGGCTGCTCCTAGGAATGCCATATCCGCCAAGGTGATCTGTCCAATTAATTCTTCTGTCAAATCATAGCCATGAACATAAATCTTGTCTGATTTTGATACACCGATGTTTGTCTGGAATTCCATTTTCTTTCCTCGCTTTCGTATTCATAGAACTGGTTTACCTGCTTGATTTATTTACAAGCAATTACCGTGCCATCTTGCACATTTCCTCTCCCAACAATAAAACCGCCCAAACTTGGCGGTTTCGCGTAAAGCAGCGTTTTTTTAGCCTGCTGTTGTGGACTCTGCAAACTGACTGTTGTATAAATCCGCATAAAAACCATCTTGCTCCATCAACTCGTCATGTGTTCCTTGTTCTATGATCGTTCCCTTGTTCATGACGAGGATCAAGTCTGCATTTCTGATTGTAGACAATCGATGTGCGATCACGAAGCTAGTGCGCCCCTTCATTAGCTCATTCATCGCTTCCTGGATATGCACCTCGGTTCGAGTATCCACGCTGCTTGTTGCTTCGTCCAAAATCAGAATCGTAGGGTCTGCCAAAATAGCACGAGCGATGGTCAACAGTTGTTTTTGTCCTTGGGAAATATTGGAGGCTTCTTCATTTAACACCGTCTTGTACCCATCTAGTAGCGTGCGAATAAAGTGATCGGCGCGAGCTGCCTTCGCCGCGCGAATGATATCCGTATCAGAAGCGTCGGGTTGTGCATAGGCCAAATTATCATGGATCGTTCCATTAAACAGCCATGTATCTTGCAGGACCATGCCGAACAGAGAGCGAAGATCGCTTCGTTTCATGCGTGTAATATCGACGTCATCGATCAGTATCGCTCCACCATTGAGCTCATAAAAACGCATAAGCAAATTAATCAGTGTCGTCTTACCCGCACCTGTTGGACCCACGATCGCAATCTTTTGTCCAGGTTCTACTACGAGATTGATGTCTTGCATCAACAAATGACCTTCTTTATAACCAAACCTGACATGCTGAAATGCCACTTTGCCTTTCGGCGCTGCGATCATGACTGGCTGCGTGCTTTCTGGCACTTCCTCTTCGTCATCCAAAACCTCAAAGACCCGCTCCGCTGAAGCGATCGTCGACTGGATCAGGTTGGCGATGTTCGCGGTTTGCGCAATTGGCATCGTGAACTGACGAGTATATTGGATAAAGGCTTGGATATCCCCGATTTCAATGGAACCGTTCGTAGCGAGAATCCCGCCGACAATGCAGACGAGCACGTAGCCGATATTTCCGATGAAGCTCATAACCGGCATGATAATCCCTGATATAAATTGCGCTCTCCATCCGGCTTCGTACAGCTTGGCATTGATTTGATCAAATGTCTGTTGTGACTTCTTCTCATATCCAAACGCCTTTACAACCTGATGCCCCGTAAACATTTCTTCTACATGCCCATTCAGTTCACCAAGCGAGCTCTGCTGTCCGATGAAATGCTTTTGTGACTTCGAGGCGATCTGTTTCGTAGCAATGGCACTGAGCGGCAACGTCAAAATCAGAATGAGAGTCAATAATGGGCTAATCGTCAGCATCATAATGATGACACCGATGATCGTCACGATGGAAGTAATGAGCTGTGTCAGGCTTTGCTGGAGCGTGTTGCTGATATTATCAATATCGTTTGTGACACGGCTCAAAATATCCCCATGCATTTTCGCATCAAAGTATTTCAGCGGTAGGCGGGACAATTTCTCATTTACCTGCTCACGCATGTCATAGACGATCTTCTGTGATACTCCTGCCATCACATATTGCTGCAAATAGCTGAACAGCGCACTGATGACATACAATCCGATCAAAAGGATTAGGATATTTGCGATATACGCAAAATCAAATGCGATTTCCTTTGGCTGTCCCTGCATCAGACCGATCATGCCTGTGAAAAGATTCGTCGTCGCCTTCCCCATCAGTTTGGGACTGACAATAGCAAAGATCGTACTCAAAACGGCAGCCAGAAACACGACGATCAGTTGAATACGATGTGGCCGAAAGTAGCCGATCAAGCGCTTGAGTGTACCTGTAAAGTCCTTTGCTTTCGCTCCTGGCATAGCCATTCCCATCGGGCCACCCATATGGCCGCCCTTTGAAGCTTGCTTACCTCCTCGTGGCTCACTCATGCGATCTCCTCCTTTGTCAGTTGGGATCGTACGATTTCCTGATAGACTTCGCAGTTTTTCATGAGATCTTCATGTGTCCCCATACCCGCAATCGAGCCTTCATCCAGCACGATTATCTGGTCTGCGTCCATCACAGTGCTAACCCGCTGAGCCACGATGATTAACGTGGATTGGTTCTTCTCAATCTCTTCTTTTAATGCGGCTCTCAATAATGCATCTGTCTTGAAATCCAACGCAGAAAAACTGTCATCAAACATGTAGATGGCCGGCTGGCGAACAATTGCTCGTGCAATCGATAACCGCTGCTTTTGCCCACCGGACACGTTCGTACCGCCTTGGGAAATATGTGCCTCGTATCCTCCCTTCATACTCGCAATAAAATCGCCTGCCTGCGCAATTTTTGCAGCATGCTCGATTTCGGCATCCGTAGCGTCCTCTTTCCCGAAGCGAATATTGTCGGCGATCGAGCCTGAAAAGAGCAGCACTTTTTGTGGGACGTAGCCAATTTTTGCTCGCAATTGCTCTAAAGGCAGGTCACGTATGTCAAGACCGTCTACCCGAATGGTTCCGGAAGTCACATCGTAGAATCGCTCAACCAGATGGAGTATTGTCGATTTACCGGAGCCTGTCCCTCCGATAATCGCGGTGGTCTGCCCCGGACGAGCTGTAAAAGTGATCGAAGTCAATGCGGGATGTTCTGCACCCGGGTAAGAAAATGTGACATCTTGAAACTCTACCGTGCCTGAAGTCGTCGCTTTCGACCGCGTCACAGGCTCTGGGCGATCATGAATAGTCGAATGTAAATCCAGCACTTCGTTGATTCGGATAGCGGATGCAGAAGCACGAGGAACCATGACGAAAATCATAGACAGCATGACCAATGAAAACATAATCTGTGTCGCATACTGGATGAACGCCATGAGATCACCGACTTGAAGGTTCATATTACTGACACGAATGCCACCGAACCAAAGAATGGCAACGGCAGACAAGTTAAAGGTCAGCATCATAATCGGCATCAAGCCTGCCATAATTCGATTCACGTTAATCGCTGTCTGCGTCAAATCAGTATTCGCTTCGTTAAAACGCCTTTTCTCCACATCCATGCGGTTAAACGAGCGGATCACACGAATTCCCGTCAGGCCTTCTCTCACGACCAAATTCAGCTTATCCAGCTTTTTTTGCATCGCTTTGAAAAGAGGCATCCCCTTTCGTGCGATCAGGAAAATGGCTAAGGCTAGAATGGGAACAGCTACTGCAAGAACAAGTGTCAGTTTGGCATCCTTAGATGAAGCCATGATAATTCCACCAATACACATCATGGGAGCAACCACCATGATACGCAAAATCATGATCAAAACCTGTTGTACTTGGTTAATATCGTTCGTTGTTCTCGTAATAAGCGAGGCTGTACCGATTTGACCGATCTCCTGCATAGAATAGTGTTCTACTTGGTAAAACACCTTGGCACGCAGCTCACGACCAAAGCTCATGGCCACCTTGGATGAGAAATAACTGGCTCCGATGGCACAAAATCCCCCACCTGCAGCGATGAGCAGCATAAAAGCACCAACCTTCCAAATAAAGAAGGTGTCCCCCTGCACAATCCCAACATCAACGATATCTGCCATTAACGTTGGCAAGTACAGATCGGATAACGATTGGATGAAAACAAGCACCAATATCGCTGCGATCGGCCATTTGTAGGACGTCAAGTATCGAAACAGCCTCATCATACGATGCACGCTCCCTTTCCTGCCTCTTCCATACTACATTTCCATTTGGGATGTAGTTGTATGCAGAAAAAACGACCCTTTTTCAGGGCCGCGAAATGGTTTGCTTTTATTTTTCTAATTCTCCATCACTATTTGTTACCGCAAAGTTGTAATTAATAGAGCGTGTAAATGGCTCGCCGTCCTCATTGATACCGGTTACGTCAAAGGAGAGATTATAGACGCCTGGCTTAGTCGGCACGGTAAAATTGCCAGTCAACTCATCTTCTTTTACGGCAAACTTCACTTCATCAAGGACGCTTGCTTTTTCGCCGTTCAGCGAACGAGTCAGGTTTGCTTTTTCCAGTAACGATTGATCAATTTCGTTTTTGCCCAGGTCGACGGAAATCTTCGCTTTGTCGCCTTTCTTGAATACCTTTTTGCTCGCTTTTACCTTCGCTTCTTCTCCACCTTCCACCGAAGCAACCATGAAAAAGGCGTCGTCAGAGCCCTCCACTTCAAGTGTCCATTCGCCTGCTTCAGGCTCCTCTACTTCAATGAAGTGATGAACAGCATCCTGGAATATCTCAGGTTCATCCTCCGATTTGCTTTTTTTACTGTGATCCGCTTCATACTCTTTGCCAGACGGACTGATCAACGTCACAACGGTGTCTTCTGACGAGGTCATCGTATCCAGGTTCAACTGATTGATTCCGCTCTCCAGGAAAAATGTTTCGGAGACGTTGTCTTCTACTTCGCCGCCACGGAGAATGACGGAGCTCTCTTCCACAGTGCTAGATTTTGATTTGTCTTCTTTGCTTACTTTATTTACACGATCGCGAGTAGAGGCCTTTTGCAATTTCGGCTGGACCAGATCCCATGTTTGTGAGGCTTTCGCTATTTGACCGTGGGAAATGTCTTTTGTAAAGCTCTTGATCCCATATGGCAAACCGAAAGCAGACTCAACGGAAACTGCTCCATCGTCTTCACCAGGAAGAACTGCATGAGCAAACCAGGTAGCACTAAACCAGCCATCATCCCCTGTTCCGGCTGCCATATATGTCTTTGTTGAACTATTTTCGCTACGGCTGTCAGTTTGCGCACGGAAGTTAGCCATATAGGACGTTTGCAGGGAATACACGGCATCGTCTTTTTTGCCAAGAATGTCGGCGAGCCAACCCGCCCAATTGCTGTACGCCATGTCAGCCAATTCTGAACCTTTGTTTGGCGTAGAAAGCTGGTGAACAACGTTGACATACGGATGCGCCCCATAGTGGACGAGTGCTGTCTGTGTATCAATGCCGCCTTTGGAATGAGCAATGATATTGATTTTGGAAACGCCATAATATTCTGCAACCTTTTTAATGACTTCGGCGAGCTTGGCTCCGTTTGTCCACATGTTGCCACCAGTACCATCCGCGTCCTTCAGTTGCACAAATGCGGTACGATACCCGGCATTATAGGCTGCATCATAAAATCCGTCTGTTGTATACCAGGTATTGTAGGTGGAGTGCAGACCTTGAACAAACAGGATCACAGGCTTGTCGTTGGATGCATTGGGAGGAACCGCACCTGTGTACCAGTCACCAAAATGACCACTTGGATTGTCGTCATGCAAAGCCGGAGGTGGAGCCGCTGCGCTTGCAGCTTGCGGGTAGACCAGCGCCGTTGATAATGTAACGGCTGCAAGCAAACGAGATAGTGCTTTCTGATTCATGAAAAGAACACCAACCTTCACCTTAGGATTTATTGTTGCCGTGCACAATCGTTAGAATTGTGCACGGATTGCAACTGCCCGTTCTACCTTCAATGTGTCTTGAATGATCGCTAGGATCGGATTCATTTGGTGATGAATAAAGAAATGCCCACCAGGCATGGGGTAAAATTTGCATTCTCGCCCGCAATAGTCTCGCCATGCCACAATATCTTGGACTTCAATAGAATCTTCTTTCCCAAACAAAACCGTCATGTCGACCGGGATTTGCTGAGGAAGCTCGTGATTCATTTCATAAGTTTGCACGGCCTGGAAATCAGCGCGAATGATAGGCAAAAATAACTCCAAGATCTCGTGATTATCCAAAACTTCATCGGGAGTGCCCCCAAGTTTACGTAGGGATTCGATGAACTCGTTATGCGGGAGGTTGTATGTTTTTACCAGTTTGTGATACGCATGTGGCACGCGAGATGCAGACAAGAACAAGTGCTGGGGCAGTGGCTTTCCATTCTGCAACAGCTTTCGCGTCAGTTCAAACGCAATTAATCCGCCCATGCTGTGGCCAAAAAAGGCAAAAGGTTCTTCCCCCAGCTCTGGTGTGATCCGTTTGTATACATCCTCCAAGACCTCATAAAACGAGGTGGAAAGAACCATGCTGTCGCTCTGAAGTGAAGGTCGTACCTCGAATGGATCAATTTCCAATAACGCTGGCGACAATACCCGCTTCCAACCGTAATAGATCCCGGGAAGTCCACCTGCGTACGGAAAGCAGAACAATTTCATTTTTTTCCGCCCTTTCCTCATTACGTAATTACCTCGAGATCTTTCTATGAAAAATGGCCTGATGCAAATCTTTCAGATCTTTCATTACTACTTGAGCAGCAAACTGATTGGTAGTCGCGCAAACTGACAATTTGTAGCCTGGATCGATCTCATACTGCTGAAATTCCCAAGCATCGCGCGAATCACTTTGCGAAATCGTAATCGATTGGTCTAGTTTTTTTCTAATGGCAAATGATTGCAACGGGATGGACAGCCCCATGCCTCTCGCTTTTATATAACTCTCCTTCAAAGTCCAAAGGTCGTAGAAATACGAAACTTGTTCATCCGGATGTTTTGCCAAGAGAACCTCTACTTCGGCTGGTGCAAAATAATGAGTGGCAATATCCAAGTCAATCGGACATATTTGCTCCACATCAATCCCCACCTGCGAGTCATGCGTGGCGCAGACGACCCATTCCCCAGAATGCGAGACGTTAAAGCAGAAGTTGGGAAATGATTTCAAAGAAGGCTTTCCGTATGCATTGTAGTCATACTTGATTTCGTCATTGGAAATCTCGTAGGCTTCACAAATGAGAGAACGTACCAGCACGTCCGCGAGCAACGTCCGATAGGAATCAGCCGGATTTCTGAAACGGTGGATCCGTTCCCGCTTTTCTTCGGGTAATGCTTGCAAAAATCGGTTGAACAGTTCTTTCTCCATGACAGCAGGACATTTCAACGCATAAATGGCAATCATGTAGCACCCACACTTCTTTCTGTCAATTCAAAACTATTGACTTGTTCTGCCCGATCCTTTCGCTGCTGCACTTCATACAGGTTGGCATACGTGCCGTTGTACTTCATTAACTCAACATGGTGACCTTGCTCGATGACCTTTCCTTGATCCATCACGTAAATCACATCGGCATCCTCTACCGTTGACAAGCGATGAGCGATGACAAGTACCGTTTTATCTTTCATGAGTGCGGTTAATGCTTGCTGCACCCAATATTCCGATTCTGCATCCAATGCGGAGGTTGCTTCATCGAGTAGAAGGATTGGTGCATTTTTCAAGATGGCTCTGGCAATGGCAATTCGCTGACGCTGTCCGCCAGATAGCTTGGCACCGCGCTCTCCTGTTTTGGTCTGGTAGCCATCTGTCAGTTCCATAATAAAATCATGCGCATACGCTGCTTTGCTTGCGTTGATGACATCCTCTTCCGAAGCATCCAGGCAGCCGTAACGGATATTGTCTTCGATGGTTCCTTCGAACAAAAAGGCATCCTGAGGCACGTATGAGATCAAGCTTCTAATTTCTGCAAGAGAATAAGCTCCCATGGGTTTGCCCAGTAAATAAAGAGAGCCGCTCGCAGGTGGGTAATATCCTAACAGAAGTTTCATGACGGTGCTTTTTCCACTGCCACTCGTTCCGACTAGCCCAGCCATTTGGCCTTGCTCGACTCGCAACGAAACACCATCCAGCACATTGGTAGATTCGTTGTATCCGAAAACGACCTGCTCCAGCTTTAGCATGCTTTCGCAATGCTGGTGTTTGTCGGAGTTCTTCTGGTACTCTTCTGGTTCGAGAGGTTCATTCAGAAAATCGACGACCCGAGAAGCCCCTGCTAGCGAGCTCTGCAACGCTGTGATGACTTGGCCAAGCTGGAGAAACGCCAATGTCACAAGCATCTGTTGTTGAACCAGAGCGACCAGCACGCCTAACCCGATCATTTGTTTGGATACCATCAGGATTCCAAAAACAAGCATTCCCCCGAAGCTTACGAATTGGATGAAAAAATTGGTCCCTTCCAATAATCCGTGTTTATGCCCTTGCTTGATGGCAGACGAAGCTACTTCTTCGTTTGCTGCCGTGTAACGCGCGGTCACAACGTTATGTAAATGAAACATTTTAATGATGGGCAGACCAGACAAAAAATCATTTAATCTTTCTGTCCCAATCCCCATCTGTTGCTGCATTCGGTCACCAATTCGCCGGACTGATTTGGCAAACAGCGTATTCACATAAAGAGTCAATGTACTTATGAGCAACAGGACGACGGCAATTTTCCAATCCATAGCAAACATCCCTATGATCGAACCGATCAGCGAAAGCAGGATGATGCTTAACGTTTTCAATTGCTCCGCATACGCGTTTTCCATGAGGACAACATCGTTGCCCAGTCTCGACATCGTATCTCCTGAATGGTGCTGCTCATAATAATCGAAAGGCAGCTTGCTCAATCGTTGATAGACTTGAAGCCGAATGTTGGCAATGAGCTCGCGGACGCATCGACGATAGATATAGCTGAAAAATGGAGACAGGATACTCAGCAAGAGGAACATCACTGCCATGGTCGCAATCGCTCTGGTTAATAAAGCAGGGTCTTTTGTGTTCGCAAAGTCCGTCAGATCCTTGAACACGAAAGGGAGAGATACCAATACAGCTGCTTGACCGATTCCGTCACCCACGAGTCCCAAAATATACGCTCTCTTTTTCGATTTCATAAATGACAGCAGTTGAAGTAGCTCCCGCATCAGATTCTGGATGAACATGCCTATACCCCCCCTGCTGCCAACGAGCTCTGCCTCTCTGTGGCAAACTGTTTTTGATACAATCTGGTGTAAACCCCGCCTTGGCCAAGCAAATCGTAGTGTGTTCCTCGCTCAACAATTTGTCCTTGCTCCAAAACTAGCACTTCATCCGCTTCTTTGATCGTAGACAGTCGATGCGCAATGACGAGAACCGTCCGATTTTTCATCACATTTTCCAACGCTTCCTGGACCAAAGCTTCCGATTCTGTATCCAAGGCAGACGTTGGTTCATCCAGCAGCAAAATCGGGGCGTCCTTCAAAATCGCTCGGGCAATCGCAATGCGCTGTTTCTGTCCTCCGGATAGACGAGAGCCACGTTCCCCCACTTTTGTTTGATATCCTTGCGGCAGCTCCATGATGAAGTTATGCGCATTGGCCGCTTTTGCCGCTGCGATGATCTCGTCTTGTGTCGCATGAATGCGTCCATACGAGATATTTTCCGCAATAGACACGGGGAATAGCGTCGTATCCTGAGAAACCATGGAAAGGTAGCTCCGCATGTCCGTCATATTCCAATCCGTCATGGAATGCCCGAACACATTCAGTCTTCCGTTTCCCGGTTCCATTTGATAAAACCCGCACAACAGCTTTATGATGGTGCTCTTTCCACTTCCGCTGGCACCTACTAACGCAATGGTCTTGTTCGGATATAGCGTAAAGCTAACGTTATGAAGAATCCTTGCCTGATCGTAGGCAAACGTAACATTCTCAAACTGCACCGGAATCGCCTCTGGATCAACTGAAATCACTGGCTGATCATTTTGTTCGACTGGCTGTGAAAAAATTTCTTGCAGCCGCTTTGCCGCACCTGATGTCTCTTGTACTTGGGCAAACAACACGGGTGCGAGAGATAGTGGTTCGATAATAAAGTGAAGCAAATAACTGAAGATGACCAAGCTGCCCAGATCCAATTCTCCCGCCTGAATCAAGTACCCACCATAAGCGACAAAAAACAGGATCGGGGAAGAAAACAATAAAATCCCTGGTGCTGTCATCCACGCGCGTTTCTTCTCTGCCTGGATCGCATTTTTCAATACCTGCTTCATACCCGCGTGGTATTTACGATACAGGACGCCTTCCAATTGAAAAGCTTTGACCATGTGAATCCCGGAGAGCGTATCCTGCGCGATGGTGTTTGTTTGACCCAGATGGTCCTGCATTTGCTCTGAATATTTTTGTAGCGGTCTGCTCATCCATCCTGTAATGGCGATGGCGACTGGAAGGATCGCTACGCTGAAGATGATTAACTTCCAATTGATCGTCAACAACAGTCCAAGAGCTCCCAGAAAAACAACTGGCAGATAAAAAAGCTGGAAAAAATGCTGTTGCAAAAACCTTTGCAAGATTTGGGCATCCGTTGTTAAGCGAGAAACGAGATCGCCGGAATGATATTTATCCATAGTGGACATGGGGACTTTTTCGAGATGAGAAGCCATGCTGTTTTTCAAATCTCTCATGGCTCTTGAACTGAATCTAGCTGCCGAATACGTGATGAAATATTTCGAAAGAAAACCGACGATGGTCAGACAAAAAATGATGAGGGCAATACTGACCAGCTTGTCGAAGTTGTTCGTATGTTCGACCATAGTCTTGATCAGGATTCCCATCCAAATGTCTGCCACAGCCACAAGAAGCGAGGCAATGATACAGGTTATGACCCAACCTCGATATGGCTTTACATATGAGAGTACCCAGCCAAACACGGGCGCTTTCTTTCGGTGCTGAGCTTGCTTGGTAAAAATCATTTGCTGCTCCTCTCCAAGGATGTAATGGATGAACTCCCCTTGGAAAACGTGTTCCCAAGGGGAATCATCACAAAGCCGTGATCTTATTTCAGAATGAACAGCTCTTGCAGGATCTCTCGGAGGATGGAGGCATTCATTGACACGTAATTTCCTCCCAACATCCTGGAGTGGATTCCGTACCCTTCGTACGTCATCAGTCGTTTCGTAGCCTGTGCCCAAGCGGTTTCATTCCACTTGACTGCGACCAGATCATCCTCGCCCGATTCCAGCTCTGATTGAATGAGATGGATCGCTGCGCTCGTTGCACCCGTATTGATCAGTTGATTGTGGTACATCACGTAGCTGACTGTTTTTCGAATGAAGCTTTGCTTGACGAATTCATTGGCAGCGTACAAATTGAAGTCTTCTTGTGTCATGTTGAACATCTCGATGTTTTCTCCAATTTCGGCAAATAACTGGGTAATGTCACTCTCGGTTTCCGCCAGAGTCCGCTCCATCACCTTGTCTTTCCAGTAGGAATCGAACAGGATGAGGTCGGTCACGACATATCCTTGGTTCTCCAGTTCTTTTGCGACTTCAAAAGCCAGATTGCCTCCAGAGGAATATCCCATGAGCGTATAGGGTCCTTGTGGATCAATCGCCACGATGGCTTCGATGTACTGCTCAAGTCGATTGTCCTCTTGAATGAAATCAAAGCTATACAAGGAAACGCCCTTAATTTCATCAGCAAGCTTCTGGTAATAGACACTTTGGGCTCCGATCGGCGTAAAGCAGAATACCTTTCTT
Source organism: Brevibacillus brevis (assembly GCF_001039275.2). NCBI lineage: Bacteria > Bacillati > Bacillota > Bacilli > Caryophanales > Paenibacillaceae > Brevibacillus > Brevibacillus brevis. The sequence goes on along the minus strand of NZ_CP030117.1, from coordinate 3,008,330 downwards.
GCCATCTCTTCATTTAAGAGAATGGCACTTCCGGAGTTGCCCTCGAAGTTCTTGTGCGTGATGAAATCCGCTACCTTCTCAATCGTTGGATGCTGGAAGATGAGGTTCAACGGCAGTTCAATCTGCATGTACTCATACACCTTTGCAACCAGCAGCGTTGCTTTCAATGAATGTCCACCCAGTTCAAAGAAATGGTCCGTAATGCCGATTGGTTCTATCCCCAGAACTTCCTGCCAAATGGAAGCCAATTGATGCTCGGTCGCCGTTCTTGGTGCCACGAACTCACGCGTGGTCGCATCTGATGGCTTTGGCTTCGGCAACGCTTTGCGATCCACTTTTCCATTGGCCGAAAGCGGCAGTTGATCCAACTGGACATAATAGCTTGGAACCATGTAAGCAGGCAGTTCCTTCGCCAGATGCCTTCTCAGCCCAGAAACGGATACCTCTGCTGATGGGACGAGATAAGCGCAAAGATACTGTCCGGCAGTGAACTCATCCTCTTGCACAACTACCACTGCTTGATCGATGCCATCGTAAGCAAGTATGGTGCTTTCGATTTCCCCGATCTCGATGCGGTACCCTCTCACCTTCACCTGTTCGTCAGCCCGACCAATGTAATCGATCGTGCCATCTGTCCGCCATTTCACCAAGTCACCCGTTTTATACATGAGCTCTCCTGGCACAAACGGATTCGGAACGAACTTTTCTTGTGTGAGCTCTGGTTTATTCAAATAACCTCTTGCAAGTCCGGGTCCTCCGATGCATAGCTCTCCCACTACGCCGATCGGTTGCAAGTGATGTTGTGTATCTACGATGTAAACCTGAACATTGGCTAGCGGTCGCCCAATCGTGATGTCTTGCCCTACTTCGATCGAACGAGAGATGGTAGTGACGACGCTGTTTTCGGTTGGACCGTATTCATTGTTGATCTCGATCGCTGGATGTTTTTCTTTTGTTTTTTGCACTAGCTGCGGAGGTAGTTTCTCGCCCCCCAATGTTACGCAACGCAGAGGAGAGAAATCTGCGGCAGTCGAGCAATCCAGAATCGCTTGGAACAGACTCGGTACACCGTAATAATGTGTGACTCCCGCCTGGGCAATCAGCTTTTTCAGTGCTACTGGATCTTTGGCCTCTTCCTCTCTCGGCAAGACGCAAGTAGCACCTCCGAGAAGCGGAGCGAACAAGCTGGCTACAAACCCATCGAAGGCAAACGAGAATACCTGCAACGCCTTGTCTCCCGGTCCGAATCCATACTCATCTCTTCTCCACTGCAAGCAATTGACGATTCCCTGATGTGGAATCATAACACCCTTCGGCTTACCGGTCGTACCCGATGTATAGATCACATAGGCGAGATCGGTCGGTTGATTGAGAGATGCGAGATTGGAGCCATCCATCTCGGCATTATGCTCTGCGTTCAAATCAAGCCAGTCAAGTCCGCTCGACACGCGAGACAATAGTTCTGACAGATGGGATTGGCAGAGAAGCAGTGTTGCGCCGCTGTCTTCTAGCAAATACTGAATGCGTTCTTGCGGATACGCCGGGTCGATCGGAACATACGCTCCGCCTGCCTTTAAAATACCAAGGATGCCAATGATCATCTCTGGTGAACGCTCCGCCATGACTGCTACAAGACGATCAGGTCCGATTCCTTTGGTGCGCAGAACTCTTGCCAGTCTGTTGGCTCGTTCATTGAGCTCGCTGTAAGTCAGTGACTGGCCGTTAAAGAGAATAGCCTCCTGATCTGGCGTCTTCGCGACTTGCTCTTCGAATAATTGATGCAGCGTTTTGTCTTGTATATAGCTGACAGCTGTATCATTGAACTTCTCGAGAATTTGCTGCTTCTCTTCCGTCGCGAGCATGTCGATCTCACTCAAGCGGATATGTGGATTTTGCACAACGATTTGTGCAATTGCCATGAAGTGGTTGCTTAACCGTTCAATTGTTTCTCGCGTAAACAAGCTCGTGCTGTACTCCACGCCAATGCTAATCTCTTCACGGTCTTCTGTGGCAATCAGCGTCAAATCAAATTTGGAATGGTTGCCAGCCTGATCAGTCATGAAAGGAGCAAGTGTCAAGCCCCGCAGGTCGATAGAATCATCCGAGTTGTTTTGCAAAGTAAACATCGTGTCGAAGAGCGGGTTCCTGCTTAAGTCTCGCGCAATGTCGAGTTTTTCCACCAGTTCCTCAAACGGATAATCCTGATGAACGTAAGCGTCCAGTGCATTCTGCTTCACTTCCAGCAACAACTCTGTAAATGTTTTCCCAGCATGCGGTTTGTTTCTCATCGCCAATGTGTTTACAAACATACCGACGATTGGTTCCAGATCAGCATGGGATCTGCCTGTAATCGGTGTGCCGACAATGATGTCCTCTTGCCCGGAATACTTGGAAAGCAGTACGTTGTACGTCGCGAGGAGCACCATGTACAGCGTCGTTCCCGTTTCTCGAGCTAGCTGGTTCAAGCCTTCCATGAGTTGTTTACCGGTTCCGATGCTATACTGATCCCCTGCGAAATTTTGAATGCTTGGTCGGGTGAAATCCGTTTGCAGGTTTAGCACGGGAATTTCGTCTGCAAACACTTGCGCCCAGTACTCTTCTTGCTTGTTGAAGGCATCAGATTGGAAAAGCTCCTGTTGCCATACGGAGAAATCTTTGTACTGGATTCGCAGCTCTGGCAAAACGTCCCCTTGGTACAGATGAACTAAGTCAGACAGGAGAATGCCAGAGGATACACCGTCGGAAATGCTATGATGCATGTCGGTAAAGAGCACATGACGGTCTTCTCCGATATGCAGAAGACGGACGCGAATGAGCGGCGCTACACCCAGATCGAATGGTTGAACGAGTGTGGAAAGGACCTCTTGAGCCTGGTCTTCAGTGATCGTTGTATACGAAAGTTCAAAAGAAACTTCCTCGTGAATCTTCTGAACAGGTTCTCCATTTACAACGGCAAAAGACGTACGAAGACTCTCATGGCGCTGTATCAGTTGCTTGAACGCTGTCTCCAATCGTTCCGGTTCCAACTTCCCTTCGATCAGCATGGTGGAAGGCATATTGTAGCTGATGCCGACTCCCTCAAATTGATGAAGGATATACATGCGCTTTTGCGCCGATGAAACAGGATAATACTCTTGCGCAGGTGCTGGTTGAATTGAAATAACATACCCTCTTGCTGTCTCTTCGATATGTGCAGCCAACTGTTGAATCGTCGGTTTTTCGAACAAAACACGAAGCGGGATATCGACTTGATATTCGTTATGCATGCTCGAAATCACACTCATCGCACGCAGCGAGTGACCGCCAATTGCAAAGAAATCATCCAGAATCCCTACTTGCTCCATATTCAGCACTTGCTCCCATACGCGGGCCAATTGTGCTTCCAATTCCGTACGAGGTGCTACGTACTCCGTCGTTCTAAGCATAGATACATCCGGCGCCGGTAAGGAACGTCTGTCGATCTTCCCATTTGCGGTAAGCGGCAATGCTTCAAGAGATACGAAATACGATGGAATCATCGCTTGAGGCAATTCCTTTAACAATTCCTGGCGTAATTGTGCGGTGTCGATCTCGTGGTCTGCTACCATGTACGCGCATAAATACTTTTCTTGTCTGTGATCCTCTCTTGCGATGACAACTGCTTCCAAGATTCCGTCCAGCTTGCGTAGCTGTGTCTCGATTTCGCCCAGCTCGATACGGACACCTCTGATTTTCACTTGATGATCGTTACGACCCAAGAATTCCACATTGCCATCCGCGCGCCACTTCGCCAGATCACCCGTACGATACAGCAGCTCACCTGGAGCGAATGGATTCGGCACGAATTTCTCCACTGTCAGCTCAGGTCTGTTCAAATAACCGCGAGCGACCCCTGCTCCACCGATGCACAACTCACCCACGACTCCAACAGGTTGAAGATTCAATTGTTGATCCATCACATACATCTGCATATTTGGCAGCGGTTTTCCGATCGGTACCGTTCCCGAGCGAATGGATGAGACATCTGTTTCTTCGTAATAACTGGAATCGATGCACGCCTCTGTTACGCCATAACTGTTAACAATACGCATCGTCTGGCTGAATCTCGCGAGCAAGGTCTTGAAGTCTTCTGCTGGACAACTGTCTGCTCCGAGAATCAGAAGCTTCATCTGACTGATGTCGAGCTGATTTTCGTAAATGTAATGCATCAACGGCATGATCAAAGCTGGTGTCGCTTCAAAAATAGTGATTTCATAGCGCTTGATGATTTCGTACAAGGAAGCAGGGTCCATTTTGACCTCATTCGGGCAAATTACCAGTTGCCCTCCTGTGAGCAATGCTCTGGCAAAGTCGCCAGTCGATACGTCGAAAGCGAAGCTCGCCATTTGCAGCAAACGAACCGGGAAGGTATCCAAGTGATACTCATCCTGCCATGCAAACGCGACATTCGCATAGCTCCGGTGTTCGATCACTACCCCTTTTGGCTTGCCAGTCGTACCGGACGTATAAATGATGTAAGCGGCGTGTTCCGGCAATGCCACAGGCTCCAGATTGCTCGCTTCTCCCTGATACAGCCCTTCTGCATCCAGATAGAGAGTTTCGTGAGGGAATGCAAGCTGCGTATTCAACTTTTGCAAAGTAAGGAACAGCTTCGCATCGCTATCTTCCAAAATGAAAGCTTGACGCTCCAATGGATAGTCTGGATCAATCGGAACGTAGGCGCCGCCGGCTTTCAAAATACCAAGCGTCCCTACTACCATGTGCAAGGAACGGTCTACCATGATACCGACAGTGCTCTCTGGCTTGACTCCCTTTTGGCGCAAAACACGTGCGAGCTGGTTCGCTTTTTCATTTAATTCCCGATACGTTAGCTGTTCATCCTCGAAGATGACAGCTACCTGGTTCGGTGTTTTTTCGACTTGCTCTTCGAATAGCTCCTGGAACGTTTTATTCGTTGGATAAGCGGCTTTTGTTGCATTGAAATCATGCAGCATTTGTTCTATCTCATCATTTGACAAGACACTGATCTCTGCCAGCTTGCAATCTGGATTGGCAATGATCGCTTGTAGAAGATGGACGTAATGATTCGCCATGCGGTCGATCGATTCTTTGGCAAACAACTTCGTGCAATAGTTGAATTGCACGAGAAGCTCATCTTGTTGCTCCATCGCATCCAGAGCGATATCGAATTTCGCGATCTTGCCATCTACCGGGTAAGCGGACATGTTGAGTCCTGCAATTTCTAAGGCAGATGAGTCTGCAAGCCCCAGACTGAACATCGTATCGAACAGTGGATTTCGGCTTAAATCGCGCCGCACTTGCAGCTTATCTACGAGATGTTCAAACGGATAATCCTGATGTTCAAACGCATGTAGTGCATTTTGTCTCACGTCACCCAAAAACTCGCGGAAGGTCAGGTTGCCTCCTGCCACATTTTTCAAGGCAAGCGTGTTGACGAACATGCCCACGATTCGTTCCACATCTGCGTGGGATCGACCTGCAATCGGTGTGCCGACTACGATTTCTTCCTGTCCTGCGTATTTGGACAGAAGCACATTGTAGGCTGCCAAAAGCACCATGAACAGTGTTGAGCCCGTATTTGCAGCGAGTTGTCGCAACTCCGCAAGCAATTGATTTCCTGTACCGATCGCTACTGTGTCACCTTCGAAGCTTTGAACAGTAGGTCTTGGGAAATCATTTGGCAGATTGAGTAACGGGATCTCCCCTGCAAAGACATTCGTCCAATAATCCTCTTGTTTTTGGAAACGCTCAGACTGGGACAGCTTCGCTTGCCAAGCAGCAAAATCTTTATACTGGATGCGCATGTCAGGGAGCTGCTTTTCTTCGTACAAGCTAGCAAACTCCTTGGCGATGACTGCAAGCGATACTCCATCCGAGATAATGTGGTGCATATCCATAAAGAACAAATGTCGTTCTGCTCCCAGTTTGATCAAGTCAACCCGGAACAGCGGAGCTACTTCCAAATCAAACGGCTGGACCAACTCCTGAATGCGTTGCTCTACTTGGTCTTCTGTCGCCTCGGAAATACCGATGAGCAGCGTGACATCCTCATGGACTCGTTGCACAGGTTCCCCGTTTATCGAATGGAAGGATGTTCGCAAGGATTCATGGCGTTTTACCAGTGTTTGGATCGCATGTTCAAAGCGCTCGTAATCCAGATGGCCATCTATTATCAGCACATTCGGCACGTTGTAGCTGATCCCGCTTCCTTCAAACTCATGCAGGATGTACATTCTTTTTTGAGCGAACGAGACTGGGTAAAAGTCTGCTTGCTCTACTGGTTGAATGGTCTCGAACTGTTCAATCTCACTCGCGGTGATATAAGCAGCCAGTTCATGGATCGTAGGAGATTCAAACAGTGCTTTTAACGGAAGCTCTACCTGAAATGCCTTGTGCACCTGCGTGATCACATTCATGGCCTTCAGGGAATGTCCGCCCAGTTCAAAGAAATTGTCGTGAATGCCTACCGCATGAATACCCAGTACCTCTTGCCAAATTTCAGCCAGCTTCGTCTCCGTCGCGTTTTGTGGAGCGACATATGTGGAGCTTTGAACCCGATCACCAGATGGTTCAGGCAATGCTCTGCGATCGAGCTTTCCGTTTGCAGTTAAAGGCAGTTTATCCATTTGGACATAGAAGGTTGGCACCATATAGCTAGGCAATTCTTTGGAAATCGCTTCTCTCAACTCTGCTGCGTCGAGTTCCGTTTCTGGAACAAAATAAGCGCAGAGAGCTTTTTGGCCGTTCGTATCATCCATCACCGTAACGACAGCTTCTTTTACCTTTGCCAGATTGGTGAGAACAGTCTCGATTTCCCCTAGCTCGATCCGATAGCCTCTGATCTTTACCTGCTGGTCGATACGTCCCAAATACTCAATCGTTCCATCCGCCTTCCATCTCGCCAAATCCCCTGTGCGGTACATGTTTTCACCGGAAACAAACGGATTCGGAACAAACTTCTCAGCGGTCAATTCCGGCTTGTTCAAATAGCCCCTGGCTACTCCATCTCCACCTACGCACAGTTCACCCGGCACCCCAATTGGCTGCGGCTGATTGTAGCGATCCACTATATAAGCAGTGGAGTTCGTGATCGGCTTCCCAATCGGAATATTGTCTTCGAATTCCTTCTCAATCAGATAGCATGTAGAGAAAGTTGTGTTTTCTGTCGGGCCGTATCCGTTCCAAATCTCCAGAGCGGGATGGGCGCTGTTAACTTTGTTGATGTGTCTCGGCGACAGTGCTTCGCCACCGACGATTAACGCACGCAAGCCCTCAAACATAGCCGGGTTGTCTTGCGAAAGCTGGTTAAACAGTGGTGAAGTTAACCACATCGTTGTAATCCGATTCTCTCGCAGGAAATTGCTTAGCTTCTCCGCATCCAACAGAACATCCTTGCTAACCAGGAACAAGCTAGCACCATGTAACAGAGCTCCGAAAATCTCAAACGTCATGGCGTCGAAGCCAATAGCGCCCGTTTGAATCATGCGGTCTTCTTCGCGTACCTGAACGTAATTCGTATGCTTCACCAATCGGATGACATTGCGATGCTCGACCATGACTCCTTTTGGTTTGCCTGTTGAACCCGACGTGTACATCACATAGGCCAAGTCCTTGGCGTCATTGAGGTTGGCGAGGTTGCTTGCATCTTCTTGCTCCAGACTCTCGTCATCCAAAACGATTGGAATGAGCCCCTCTTCGACGAGATGCAGCAGATGTCTTTGAACAAGGACAACCTTCACGCCACCATCTTCGAGCATGTAAGAAATGCGCTCGGATGGATGCTCTGGATCAATCCCCAGGTAGGCTCCTCCCGCTTTGATGATCCCCATAATACCTGTGATCATCTCGAGAGAACGATCTGCTAACATACCTACAACGCTGTCTTTTCCTACTTCCAATCGGCGAAGAGTACTTGCGATCTGATTCGCTTTTTGGTTCAGCTCCCGATACGTCAGCATCTGTTCGTTCATCACAACTGCTGTATGCTCGGGCGTTCTTTCCACTTGCTCCTCGAACAGCTCCTGAATCGTGCTTTCGCGTGGATACGCGGCAAACGTGTTGTTGAATCCAACTGTTACAAGGTGTTTTTCTTCCTCACCGAGCAAGTTGATTTCATGCAACGCCGCTGTTTGGTCTGCAATGACTCCTCGCAGTACCTGGAGGAAATGACCAGCCATTCTTTCAACCGTGTCTCTTTGGAACAATTTCGTGGAGTACACGAGACCAAAATGAATTCCTGTCTCATCTTCATGCGCTTCCAGTGTGAGATCGAACTTGGCGTTGCCTTGCTGCCCTTCTCCGGAGTAGGCTTCAAATTTCAGTCCATCCAGCTCATAGGCTTTTTTGTCCAGGTTTTGCAAAATAAACATGGTGTCAAACAGCGGGTTTCTGCTGAGATCCCTCTGGATTTCCAGTTTTTCGACAAGTGCTTCAAACGGATAATCCTGATGGGCGTATGCTTGCAGCGTATTCTGCTTGACATCTTCCAAAAATGCCCGGAACGATTTCGTTCCGTCAGGGTTGTTTCGCAAAGCCAATGTATTGACAAACATCCCCAAAACTTTTTCTACATCCGCATGAGATCTGCCAGCAATCGGCGTTCCTACTACGATGTCTTCCTGGCCGCTGTATTTGGAAAGAAGCACATTGTAAGCCGCCAGCAAGACCATAAACAGCGTAGTTTGGTTCTCATGAGCGAGCTTGTATAAATCGTCCATCAACGTTTTGTCTGTTTGGAACGTAATGCAATCTCCCTCAAAGCTTTGAACCAGCGGTCGTGAATAATCGGCGGGCAGATTCAGTACCGGAATGTCACCCGCGAAGGACTTCAACCAGTAGTTCTCGTGCTTTGCATAGATGTCTGTTTGGAACAGATCCGTCTGCCAGACAGCAAAATCTTTGTATTGAACAGCCAGCTCAGGCAAATATTCGTTTCGATACAGCTTCGAGAATTCTTCCATGATGATTCCGACAGAGACACCATCCGAAATGATATGATGCATATCCATCAGGAAGAGATGTCGCTTCTCTCCCAATTTGAAGAGTCCAACCCTCAACAATGGAGCCTTCTCCAGATCAAATGCTTGCACAAATGATTCGATGGTTTGCTCGACTTGGTCTTCCGTCAAATCCTCATAGCGCACATCCAGTTCGACTGCCTCATGTACACGCTGAACAGGCTCGCCATTCACTGTGTGGAAGGATGTCCGCAACGATTCGTGTCGCTTGATCAGCCCTTGTATCGCGGTTTCAAAGCGTGGATGATCCAGATCGCCTTCGATGTACATCACGCTTGGCATGTTATAGACTGTGCCGGTGCCTTCAAACTGGCGCAGGACAAACATCCTTTTTTGTGCAGAGGAAACGGGATAATACGCTTGCAACGGTACAGGCTGGATCGGTACATGTGTGTCTTTTCCGCTTGTCTCGATATACTGTGCCAATGCCTGGATGGTAGGTGTCGCAAAGAGTACTCTGAGTGGAAGCTCAACTTGATACTCTCGATGGATTTGTGCGGCCAGCGACATAGCTTTCAAGGAATGCCCACCTAGCTGGAAGAAGTTGTCGAGAACACCGATGTCGTTCACCCCAAGCACACGTTCCCAAATCTCTACCAGCCTGCTTTCCACAGGACTTGCTGGCGCCACATATTCTGCTCCCGTTACAGGTCTGCCTTCTGGTTTCGGCAACGCTTTTCTGTCGATCTTTCCATTCGGCGTAAGCGGGAGAAAATCGAGCTGGACCAAGTACGCAGGAATCATGTAAGACGGCAGGCTATGCGACAAATACGACCACAGATTCGAGGCTTCAATCTTTTCTTCCGCCGTGTAATAAGCAGCAAGCGACGATTGGCCCTGTTGGTCCTCATGGACAATCACAACAGCCGAAGTCAGCTTTTCAAAGGAGAGCATAACTGACTCAATCTCGCCGATTTCAATCCGATATCCCCTTACTTTTACCTGTTCATCCAAGCGACCAACAAATTCAATCGTTCCGTCTGGGAGCCACTTTCCTAGATCGCCCGTCTTGTACATGCGCTCGCCTTCCAAATAGGGATGGGAAACAAACTTCTCTGCTGTGAGTTCCGGCTTGTTCCAATATCCACGTGCCAAACCATGGCCACCGATACAAATTTCCCCGACGACGCCGACTGGCTGTAGCTGATGGTATTTGTCCACGATATAGACGCTGGTGTTGGCAATGGGACGTCCGATCGTTATCGCGGAATCCAGTTGCGAAATTCGCTGCCAAGTGGCGACGACACTGCTTTCTGTCGGACCGTATTCATTGACGATGACCAATTGCGGATACTGCTGATTGCTCTTCTCAACGAGCTGAGCAGATACTTTTTCGCCCCCAAGTGTGATGGTTTGCAGGGAACTGATATCCGCAGCAGAACCGCATTCCAATATCGCCTGGAACAAACTTGGCACGCATGTCATTTGGGTGCATCTCGCAGCTGCAATGAGGTTTCTGAGAGATACAGGGTCTTTGGCTTCTTCATCCTCCGCCATGACGACGGTTGAACCGGAAAGGATCGGTGTAAAGAAGGAAAGAACGAAGGCATCAAACGCAAAGGATAGAGGCACCAGACTTCTATCATGGACGCTAAACTGATACTCCTCTTTCTTCCACAACACGCTGTTGACAATGCCTCGATGCTCGATCATTACTCCTTTTGGCTTGCCTGTTGTCCCCGATGTGTAGATGACATAAGCCAGATCGGAAGCGGTTTGCATCGGCTCGAGATTCGAACGGCTGGGAGAATAGTTCTTCTCCTCCTCCAGATACAGGCATTCCACACTCATATTAGAAGCCAGCTTTGCTCCAAGATGTTTTTGGGTAAGCAACAGTCGGGCTTCGCAATCCTCCAACATGTAGGACACACGATCTTCCGGATATTCAGGATCGATAGGTACATAGGCTCCCCCTGCTTTCAAAATGGCCATGATTCCCACAACCATTTCCACAGAACGGTTTGCCATGATTCCTACGAATTGGTTAGCCTTTACTCCCCGTTCGCGCAAGGTAACGGCAAGCTGGTTTGCTCGCTCATTCAGTTCGTGATAGGACATCTGCTTATCGCCGATCTCAATCGCAGCAACCTGTGGTGTTTTTTCCACTTGCTCCTCAAATAGCTCATGTAGTGTCTTGTTCTGCGGATATTCCTTATGCGTATCGTTGAATTCTACTAACAAGCGATGCTTTTCTTCATCGGATAGCATCGTGATTTCGGACAACGTAATGGCTTGTTGCTCAATTACGGCATGAAGGATTCGGATGAAATGTGCCGCTATTTTTTCAATCGTCTCTCTTGTAAACAATTTGGTGCAGTAATCAAGGCTAAAGATGATCTCCTCATCTTCTTCGTACGCTTCTAATGACAGATCAAACTTGGCCTGATTCACGTCTGCCATATAGGGTGTAAACGTCAGTTGCTCCATTTCGAACGGCTTCTGATCCATATTTTGCAAGATAAATACGGTGTCAAATAAAGGATTACGGCTCAGATCCCGTTGGATGTTCAGCTTATCGATCAGCTCATCCAGTGGATAATCCTGATTCTCAAAGGCTTTCAGCGTATTGTTTTTCACTTCTGCCAAAAAGCTAAGGAAGGTCTTAGCCCCCACAGGCTCGTTTCGCAATGCCAGTGTATTGACAAACATACCGATGATCGAATCCGTCTCTGCATGGGACCTGCCTGCTGTAGGCGCACCAACAATAATGTCCTCTTGTCCAGAGTATTTGGAGAGAAGTACATTGTAGGCAGCCAGCAAAACCATGTAGAGCGTAGCTCCTGTACCATGGGCAAGACGATTCAATTCTTTTTTCAAAAGGGCACCGGAGTTGAAAACAAATCGCTCACCCTCGAAGCTTTTCACAGAAGGTCTCGGATAATCCGTTGCAAGATTCAATACAGGAATTTCACCTGTAAAGGCATCGATCCAATAGGCTTCCTGAGCAGCAAACTCTTCCGTCTCGACCCATTGCTTCTGCCAATGCGCAAAGTCCTTGTACTGAATGCCTAGTTCTGGCAGCTCTTCCCCGTGATAAAGCTGGGCAAGCTCTTGAACAAGAATGCCAATCGATACTCCATCCACCACAATATGGTGGAAATCCAGCATGAAAAGATGGCGTTCCGGAGCCAGTTTGACCAGTCCAGCGCGAATCAGTGGAGCTTTTTCCAAATCGAACGGTTGAATAAATTGCTCGACGATTTGTTTGAGCTCTCCCTCTGTTGATTCCATCAGCGAGATCTCCAGCTCGACATCTTCATGTACGCGCTGAACAGTCTCTCCTTTCATGGAGTGGAACGAGGTACGCAGAGATTCATGGCGTCTCACCAGACTCTTGAGCGCCTGCTGCAAACGCTCTGTATCCAGCTTGCCATCGATGTACAGGATGCCCGGCATGTTGTAGCTAATGTCTGCACCTTCCATTTGTCGGAGAATAAACATTCTCTTTTGGGCAGAAGACACCGAATAATACTCCTGCTTCTGAACAGGCTCAATGGTTGTATACTTGCCTTTGCCAGCAGCAGTAGCGATGTATGCCGACAAGTCAGCGATCGTAGGTGATTCAAACAGTGTTTTCAACGGTACATCTACTTGAAGGGTGCGATGGATCAAAGAAATGACGTTCATCGCCTTCAAGGAGTGTCCGCCCAACTCAAAGAAATGATCGTAGACCCCGATTTGGTTCACACCAAGTACACTTTGCCAAATTTCTGCCAGTGTGGCTTCCACTTCATTGCGCGGCGCTACATACACTGTCTCAGATGAGGATGCTCCCTCAGGTTGTGGCAATGCTTTGCGATCTATCTTGCCATTTGCCGTGAGCGGCAGCTTCTCCAAATAAACAAAATAAGAAGGAACCATATAAGCTGGCAAATGGGACGCCATGTAAGCTCTCAGGTCGGCTGTCTTGATTTCCTGATCGGAAACAATATAGGCGTACAAGTTGTTTTGCCCTTTTTCATCTGGACGAGCAAGAACGATGGCCGTTTTAATCCATTCATGCTGCAAAAGCCTTGCTTCGATCTCACCCAGTTCGATCCGGTGGCCTCTGATTTTGACCTGATGATCGATGCGTCCGAGATATTCCACGTTGCCGCAGGCTAGGTATCTTACCATGTCTCCAGTACGGTACATCCTGCTGCCCGGTTCAAACGGATTCTCAATGAAGCTGGCTGTTGTCAGTTCTTCACGATTCCAGTAGCCGCGGGCCAAACCATCGCCAGCGATGCACAGCTCTCCTGCAACCCCTACAGGCTGGAGCTGATTGATCGCATTTACGACGTACAAACGGACGTTATCAATCGGTCTGCCAATGGGAATCACGCCATACTCCGGCATACGAGGGCAAATCCAGTATGTCGCATCAATCGTGCTTTCTGTAGGGCCATAGAGGTTAATCAACTGTGCCGTTTGATTCTGGTAAAAACGCGAAACAAGTGCAGGTGTCAATGCTTCTCCACCGCAGAAAACGCGTTGCAAGCTCGTGCAAGAGCTCCATCCTGGTTCGGTCATGATCAGGTCCAGCAAGGAAGGAACCATCTGTAAAGTCGTGATCTTCTCTTCTTTGATCATGCGAGTCATGTACTCGATGTCGCGATGTCCGTCTGGCTTTGCCAGTACCAGGCGCCCCCCCGTGATCAGTGGCAAATAGAATTCCCATACGGAAGCATCGAAGGAAAACGGCGTTTTTTGCAAGACAGCATCCTCTGTAGTCAGTGGGAAGGCATTCTTCATCCAGAGCATGTGATTGCAAATCGCTTGATGCGCGATCATAACCCCTTTGGGATTTCCGGTCGATCCAGATGTATAGATGACATAGGCCAGGTCATCCCTGCTAGCGACATTGTCCAGATTGGTGTCGTCACCTGCATAAATTGCTTCATCGTCTACGTCGATGATTTCTCCTGCATACTCTACTGTCTCTTTCAAATGACGCTGTGTCAGTAGAATCGGAGCTTTGCTGTCGCTGAGCATGTATTGGATTCTTTCTGGCGGGTAAGTAGGATCAATTGGCGTATACGCACCACCCGCTTTTAACACGGCCAACATGCTCACGACCATCCCGATGGAACGGTCTACCATAATCCCGATCAACGTATCTGGTTGCGTTCCTTTGCTCCGCAGCAAACGAGCTACTTGATTGGCCCTGGCGTTCAACTGGCGATAGGTCAAGGTGTATCCGTCATAGGCTAAAGCTACTTGATCTGGCGTAAGCGCTACTTGCTCTTCAAATAATTGATGCAAAACCTGATCAGCGGAACGTTCGACAAAAGTATCATTGACGTTCAGGATGAGAGCACGTTTTTCTGCTTCTGTCATCATATCGATTTCTGCTAGCTTGGCATTCGGTTGTGCACCTATGGCAAGCAGGATTTCCAGATAATGATGGGCCATTCTTTGGATGGTTTCCTTCTTGAATAGCTTCGTTCCGAATGCGAATTGGAATTGAATGTCGGACTTCGATTCACTCGCATTCAAAGCAAGATCGAACTTTGAAATTTTGTTAAATAACTCATACGGAGCTGCTGTGAGCTGCTCGATTGCCAGCGACTGCTGATTCGCATTTTCCAAAGAAAACATGGTGTCAAACAAAGGATTTCGGCTAATGTCACGTTGAATCGCCAGCTTTTCCACCAGCTCTTCAAATGGATAATCCTGATTGTCAAAGGCCGCCAGCGCGTTTTGTTTCACTTCTTGCAAGAATTGGGTAAAGGTTTTGTCGCTCGCAGGATGATTTCTCATCGCCAACGTATTCACGAAGATCCCCATGATGTTTTCCACATCGGCATGAGAACGACCAGCGACAGGCGTACCTACTATGATATCCTCTTGGCCGGAATACTTGGACAGAAGTACATGGTAAGCCGCGAGCAAGACCATATACAGAGTGGTACCCGTATCTGCTGCTACCTTGCGCAAACGCTCGGTCAATTCTTTTCCAGTGTCAAAAAGGACAAGATCCCCTTCAAAGCTTTGAATGGTTGGACGCGGATAATCAGTCGGCAGATTGAGTAAAGGAATTTCATCAGCAAACGTATTTAACCAGTGAAGCTCCTGTTTCTTGTACACGTCCGTCTGGAACAGCTCATTTTGCCAGACAGCGAAATCCTTGTATTGGAGAGAAAGAGGCTGCAATGCTTCCCCTTGGTACAACTTGGCAAATTCACTCAGCAAAATTTGGGACGAAACACCGTCCGAGATGATATGGTGCATGTCTAGCAGGAACAAATGGCGGTCTTTGCCCAACTTGACCAAGCCCGTTCGAATCAAGGGAGCGATTCCGAGGTCAAATGGACGGACAAAATCCCGCATGATTTGCTCTGCCTTGTCTTCCGTAGACTTCAGCATCAGGATTGGTACTTCTACCTCATCATGCACTTTCTGTACTGGCTCACCATCGATACGGTGGAAGGAGGTGCGCAAGGCTTCGTGGCGCTCCGCCAGACGTTGGACCGTGCTAGCAAAACGATTGTAATCCAGCTTTCCATCCAGCAACATTGCTCCCGAAATGTTATAGCTGATGCCACTTCCTTCAAATTGCTGAAGGATGTACATTCTTTTTTGAGCAGAAGATACGGGATAAAATTCTTTTACCTCAACCGGTTGGATGGCTGTGTACTTGCTTTTCCCCGATTTCGAGATAAAAGCAGCGAGCTGGGATACGGTCGGATTCTCGAACAATGCCTTTACTGGTAAATCCACTTCCAACGCTTTAGAAACTTGAAAAATGACTGTCATAGCCTTCAGTGAATGTCCACCCAAATCAAAGAAATGATCGTGAACGCCTACACGGCTAACCCCCAAGGCCTGCTGCCAAATCTCAGCCAGTTTGGTTTCCGTTTCATTCTGAGGAGCGACGTACGCTGTTCCCGTTACAACTGCACCGTCAGGCTTCGGCAATTTCTTCCGCTCTACTTTTCCATTGGCTGTCAGCGGAATTTCCTCCAAACGGACAAAGAAGGACGGGATCATGTAGGAAGGAAGTGTACTTCCCAAATGCTCTCTCAATTCCGATACAGTCAACTCCTGCTCGGAAACAATGTAGGCATAGAGCACATTTTGGCCACTGTCATCCTTTTCAGCGATGACGACGGCTTCCTTGATCCATTCATGCTGCGTCAAACGCGCCTCAATTTCGCCCATCTCAATCCGATGCCCGCGGATTTTGACTTGATGGTCGATTCTTCCCAAGTATTCCATATTGCCGTCAGGCAGCCACTTCGCTAGGTCGCCTGTTCGATACATTTTGGTCCCCGGACGGAACGGATTATCGATGAACTTTTCCTCTGTCAGCTCCGGTCTGTTGAAGTAGCCCTTGGCGACTCCATCTCCAGCTATGTACATTTCGCCGATGGAGCCAACAGGTATCGGCTGCATAGAAGAATCAAGCAGGTAGAGTTGAACGTTGTCTGCCGGGACGCCGATTGGTACCGATTCCTGGATGGTTTTTTTAGGGTCATACAAATAAATCATGCAGCCCACAACCGTTTCGGTAGGTCCATACTCATTGAAAATCTTGACATTCTGTCCAAAGTTCTCATAAATTCTCTTCGCCAATTGGGTCGGCAAGTTCTCACCACCGACAATAAACCGTCGGATGCTGCTGTTTGTTCCATCTATTTCTTCAATCAGCTTCAAATGGGTTGGCGTCAGCTTGATGATGCCCACTTGATTATCTTGGAGGATGTCTAAAATAACCTGTACTTTATCTGTTCCTCTGTAGACATAGATCGTATTGCCTGACAGAAGCGGCGTGAAGATCGAGGTGACAGTCAAATCAAACGAAATGGAAGAGTATAGCGGGAAGTCTACAGCTTCCCCTTGGACATACTCCTTGTTTGCCCACCAAATGTAATTGACTAGACCTCGGTGGGTAATCATCGCGCCTTTTGGATTCCCCGTAGACCCGGAAGTATAGATCATGTAAGCCAAATCGTCCGGTGTGCATGCTGTGTCAAGATCTGTACTGTCGCCTTCAAACAAGGAAGGATTGTCTAGGTAGAGGATGTCTCCTTCAAACTCGACTTTTTCCTGAAGATAAGACTGTGTCAAGAGAATCGTCGTCTGACTGTCATCCAGTAAATACTGAATTCTCTCTATCGGATACTCGGGATCAATCGGCAAATAGGCGCCACCTGCTTTTAGAACGGCCATAATAGCCACGATCAGCTCGAGTGAATGCTCCGCCATAATGGAGACGATACTGCCTTGGCTAATTCCTTTCCCACGCAGAGCTCTGGCCAACTGGTTGGAACGCTCCTGAAGCTCCTGGTAAGTAAGGCGATCTTCCCCGCAAACAACCGCAACTTTCGAAGGCGTCTGTCTTGCTTGCTCCGCGATCAGCTCGAAAATCATTTTGTCGCGTGGATAATCGGCGGTCGTGTCGTTATAAGCTACCAGCAATTGCTGTTTTTCCTCATCCGTGATGATTCCGATATCTTCCAGCAGTACATTCGGATTGTGAATGACCTGTTCAATGATCGTTTTCAAATGCCCTTCTACTCGGTTCATGAATGACTCTTCATACACCGATGCATTATAGCTCAACTTCACATACATCTCATTCGAAGGTGCGACCGCTACTACAACGTTAAAATCATAGGAGGTCTGTTCTTCCCCATTTTCCACGTTGAATTGAAAGCCTAAGGAATCCTCCAGATCATTCAAAGTATTATCCGGGTAGTTTTCATACGTCACCAAATGATCGATTAACTCCTGTTTCAGTACCGTCTTGCTCTGAATTTCGTACAGCGGAGCGAAATCATAAGAAGCAGAAGCCAAGGCTTGCTCCTGAACTGTTTTTAACAGCCCACTGAAGGTTTGTTTAGGGTTTGTTTTCACGCGGGTTGGGATCGTGTTAATGAACAATCCAACCATGCTCTCAATCCCTTGAATCCCTGGCGGTCGACCTGACACAACAGAACCGAATACCACATCGTCCGAATTTTTGTACTTGCTCGCCAAAATACCCCAAAGAGATTGGAACACACTGCTCATCGTAGCCTGATTCTGATTGGCAATCTGCATCAGTTGCTGAGTCTTCTCAGGTGCGACGGTGAAAAGATTCTCCACATGTACATAATGGCTATTTTCCGCTACATTTTTCTTTTTAGGGAAATCAGCCTGCTGGTCATAGCCTTCCAGGTAGTTCTGCCAGTAAGTAAGTGCTTCTTCTTTGTTTTGCTTATCCAGCCATTTGATATAGTCGCTGTATGGTTTGGTCGCTTCCCGCAAAACAGCCTCGCCCTTGCGAATGGCGGCGTAGTACGAGAGCAGCTTATGAAGCAATACGCCCAAAGTCCAACCGTCGACGATGATATGATGGAAAGCCCAAACGAACTGATACTGGTTCTCCCCCGTTTGGAAAATGGCTGCTTTCATCAAGACGTCTTTCGTCAGCTCAAATGTATGATGCTGGCTGGTATACGCTTTTATGTAATCGTTCTGATTATCTATAGGTAAATGCGCAATGTTTTCGAAATGAACGGTAACTTTTCTTTCTTTAAAAACAACCTGTCGAGGCCGCTGCAGATTTTGATAAACAAACACAGTGCGCAAAACCTCATAGTTCTCTACGAGCTTGTTCATGCTCTCTTCAAAAATAGGCAGGTGAAAATCACCTTGAAGCTTTGCGGACATCTGGAGGCAGTAGGCGCTGCTGTCTGTATCTTTGACAGCATGAAACAACATACCCTCTTGCAATGGGGTTAACGGATAAATTTTCGCAATATTTTCCTGCTTATTCATTCTGCACCTCAACTCTGTGATTTATCGATTTAAAGAGGGTTCCTCCAATAAAAGCGAATGTCTCAGCTTTTATTGGAGGAATAGCATTTCTCATGTCGCCTGATTAGATTAATTCCAGGATGTTCTCCAGTTCTTCCATGGAAAGGTCATCATCACCCAAATCGCTTGGGGTCAATTCTCCATTTTCTTTTGATAGGCAATGCTCAATAATGCTGAGCAAGTGATTCCGATAGTTGTCTGCCAATTTCGCGATGGTCTCTTCCTGATACTGGAGACTGCTATAGCCAAAACTGATCTGGAGCTTTCCATCCTCGATCATGCCGGAAATATCCAACAAGAATACTCTCTCCGATTCTGGACTGAAAAGCTGCCCCGTACCGAGTGGCGAGAAAGTAAGTCCGCCAGATTTTACATCCGAATCAAATTGCCCGAGGTAGTTAAAACTGATTTCCGGCCGCAGGCTAAATTGCAGGGATGGACGCAGTTTATCCGCTGTCATCGTGCGTAATATCTCGTAGCCAATTCCTTTTTTCGGAATATGGCGCAAGTTTTCTTTGATTTGCTTGATTTGGTATGACAAGTCCTTTGACTTTTCCATATCAAGCACGACAGGGAACTGGGATGTGAACCACCCAATCGTTCTGGTCACATTCATTTCATTCTGAATATCTTCGCGACCGTGACCTTCCAGGTTGATGACAGCGTAGTCGGTATTCGCCCACTCTTTCACGGTTAATCCCAACGCAGTCAGCAACAGGTCATTTATTTCTGTGTGATAGGCATGATGTACGTGACGTAACAGGTTTTCTGTCTCTTGCGCTGTCAACTCGACCTTCGCTGTACGGGTGTGCTTTTGTTTACGATCTGCTGTAACAAAATCGGTTGGCAACTTTCCTGCCGTGGTCGTGCTCTCGAGGTTGTGCCAATACGCAGCTTCACGCAAAAGCTCGTCACTCTCCGCATAGTTTTGCAATTGAATCGACCAATCCTTGAAGGAATCTGTCTTTTTCGGCAAGACGATCTCCTGATTGTGGAGAGCCTGCGAATAGGCAGAGGAAAAATCTTCAAACAAGATGCGCCATGAAACGCCATCCACGACCAGATGATGAATGGCAATCAGTAAATGATCCCCTTCCGTTGTGGAGAAGAGTGCCAAGTGGACGAGTGGTCCCTGTTCCAAATCGATACTGCTTTGGATGTGATCAGATAACTCCAAAATATGAGCTGCGCTATTTGCATGGTCTTTCAAGTCATACGAATGGAAACGGAATCGCTCACCTGTCAGCGCTCGATTGATTTGCGTGATTGTCTCATTCTCCTGTTTATATATCATGCGCAACGCATCGTGGTGCTCGACGATTTTATAGAACGCTTGCTGAACAAGTCCCGGATCAAAGCCATCCTCTCGGAAGAGCATGACAGCCTGATTCCAGTGGTGACGGTCAGTGAAATTGCACTCGAAGAACCACCTCTGGATGGGCGTCAAGCCAATCTCGCCTTCTACTACTCCCTGATCGCTCTCTCTGTTGTTCGGTATGACATGAGCAGCCACTTGTTCAATGGTCGGATATTGGAACAGTTGCTTCATCGCTAGCGTCCAGCCTGATGCGTGCAAACGCGTGGATACCTGTATGGCTTTGATGGAATCTCCGCCCAATTCAAAGAAGTTGTCTTTCATTCCCACTTGCCCAATTCCCAATACCTCTGCCCAGGTCGTTGCCAGTAAGTGTTCCAGTTCGTTTTGTGGTGCTTCATATTCCCTGCCCGATTTCTCTTCGTGACTTGGCTTCGGCAATGCTTTGCGGTCAATTTTGTCATTCGGTGTCAACGGCATCTTATCCAACTGAACGAAGAAGGAGGGAACCATATAATTTGGCAATTCTTTTCCCATAAATTCACGCAGTTGAGCCGGACTTGCTTCCCCATCGGCTACATAGTATGCGCACAGGTAAGGTTGCCCCTGGTCATCCAAATGTGTGATAGCTGCTGCCTCAATGATCGTCTCATATCGCAACAGGACACTCTCGACCTCGCCCAGCTCTACCCGATGACCGCGTACCTTCACCTGATGGTCGATTCTACCGAGATACTCGATATTTCCGTCCGGAAGCCATTTGGCCAGATCCCCGGTGCGATACATCTTCTCTCCTGGCACAAACGGATTGTCGACGAATTTTTCAGCCGTCAATTCTGGTCGATTCCAATATCCTCTGGCTAGCGCCACCCCGCTGATGCACAATTCACCTATTTGACCGACTGTCTTCAATTGCATTTGTTCATCCACGATGAACAACTTCGTATTCTGAATCGGTTTGCCAATCGTAATGGTCTGACCAACTGGTTCATGCGGCAAAGCTTTCCAGAGTGTGGCGCAAACTGTATTCTCTGTGGGGCCGTAGCCATTGATATAGGTCACTTTCTCTTTCCATTGCTCTACCAACGCGATAGTTGCAGCCGATCCAGCAGTAATCAGGATACGCAGGGACGGCATACGGTCAGCCTCAAGATAAATAGCGTACGTCGGCGGTAACGTGAGAATGGTAATTCCGTTTTTGTGGACATATTCCTCAAACTTGCGGAAATCATTGATTGTATCGCGGGAGATAATATACAAGGTCGCTCCTGTCAATAGAGCTATAAACATATCCCACACCGATGCGTCAAAAGAGATACTCGCAAAATGCCCTGGCCGATCTTGTGGCGTTACGCCGAGTTGATTTTTGAAAACCGCCTGTAGATTGGCTGCCCCTTTGTGCTCCAGCATGACTCCTTTTGGATTGCCAGTGGTACCGGACGTGTAAATGATATAGGCCAGATCTGACGGCTTGTTGATGCAAAGCAAATTGTCTGAATGCGACGAATAGCTCCCCGCGTCGTCCAAATCGATAATTTCTGCCTGACTGGACACCTTGTGGATTAAGTGAGAATGGGTAAGCACGAGCTTCGCTTGACTATCCTCGATCATGTAGCGAACTCGATCTTCGGGATAATCGGGATCGACAGGCAAAAAGGCTCCGCCAGCTTTTAAAATGGCGAGTGTGGCAATGACCATTTCCAAGGAACGCTCTACCATCATGACGACGATTTGCGAAGGACCTACCCCTTTTTCCCGCAAAACCGCAGCTAGCTGGTTCGCTTTTTCATTGAGCTCTTGGTATGACATGCTCTTCTCTTCAAATACAATGGCCGTTTGGTCAGGCGTGTTCGCTGCCAGTTCCTCAAAGAGCTGTTGTATGGTCTGGTCTTCCGTGAACTCTCTGTCTGTATGATTGAATTCCACTAGCAACAGCTGCTTTTCTTCTGCCGTCAGCATCTCAATCGCCTGAAGCTGCCTGTCAGGTTCTGCCGCAACATTGCGTAGAATTTGCATAAAATGACGCGACATTCTGTCTACGGTGTCTCTTCTAAACAGCTTGGTACTGTACTCCAGTCGCAGCAACAGGTCTGTTTCCCGTTCAGTCAGGTGAAAAGACAGGTCGAACTTTGAAATGGCAAGTGCGCTCGTCGATTCATAGGGCTGATAGGTCAGTTGACCCAGTGTTTTTTGGTAAAGCTCGTCGGTTTGCAGAATGAACATGGTATCAAAAAGTGGATTGCGTCCCGGATCACGTTGAATCCCAAGCTTTTCAACCAGACTTTCCAACGGATAATCCTGATGATCATAGGCATCCAGGGCATTCTGCTTGACTTCCATCAGAAACTCCTTGAAGGTCTTCTCTGCTGTCGGTTTGTTTCTGATTGCTAGCGTATTGACGAACATACCAACAATCGGTTCGAGCTCAGCGCGTGTCTTACCGGAGATTGGCGTTCCGACAACGATATCCTCCTGCCCCGTATACTTCGAGAGCAGCAAGTTGTAAGCGGCTAGCAAGACCATAAACAAGGTCGTTTTCGTTTCTGCAGCCAACGCATGTAAAGCTTCTAGCAGAGGTCTATCGGTAGCGAGTACGATTTGATCACCCTCAAAGCTTTTCACAGCTGGGCGTGGAAAATCTGTCGGAATCTCCAAGACAGTGTTATGCCCCTCAAACGCCTGGCGCCAATACTCTTCTTGCTTCTTGAAGTCATCTGACTCGGTAAAGCGTTTTTGCCAAACAGAAAAATCTTTGTATTGGATACGCAGCTCCGGTAATTGTCTGCCTTGGTACAATTCCGCCAGTTCATTGAAAATGATCGTGACAGACGAGGCATCCGAAGCAATATGATGCATGTCATACAAGAGAAGATGACGTTCATTCGAGATTTGCACGAGGCCCATGCGCAGCAGTGGCGGAACAGCCAGATCAAATGGACGGACAAACGCATGGAAAATTTCATCGATCTGATGTTCTTCTGCACTCCGATATTCCATTTCCACTTCCACGTGGTCATGAATTTTTTGGACTAGCTGATCTCCTACCATCTCAAAGGAGGTTCTCCAGATTTCGTGACGATCCACCAATGCTTGCAGTGCATGCTTCAATTGTTCGCGATCCAGTTGACCCTCTAGCATGATCATCCCAGGCGTATTGTAGCTGATGCCCGCGCCTTCCAACTGATGGAGCACGTACATCCGCTGCTGGGCAGAGGATACCGGGTAGTACTCTTGTGGTTCTGCTGGTTGAATCGATGCATCTGGCGCATTCTCACTGTGTGCTATCAACCTGGACAAGGCTCGAACGGTAGGCTGTTCAAAGAAATGCTTCAACGGAAGATCGGTTTGAAATTCCCTGTGCACATGCGCCACTACCGTCATTGCTTTCAAAGAATGTCCACCCAGCTCAAAAAAGTTATCCATCACTCCGATGCCTGTGATGCCAAGGACGTTTTCCCAAATCTTGGCCAGTGTTGCCTCTACTTCATTGGCAGGAGCGACATACTCCACACCTGTTGTAGGCTTTCCTTCAGGCTTCGGCAGCGCTTTGCGATCGATCTTGCCATTTGGCGTGAGCGGGAAAGCATCCAGTTGAACCAGATAGGTTGGTACCATATACGCTGGCAATTCTTGCGATAGATGTGTTCGAAGCGCCGCTTCCGAGATGTTGTCTTTCCCGGTGAAATAGGCAGTCAGATACGCATCCCCGCTTCCGTCCTGATAAGCCACGACAATCGCTTCATTTGTCGTTTCATAGCTGAGCAGAACCGATTCTATCTCCCCGATCTCAATCCGGTATCCTCTCACTTTTACTTGTTCATCCAGGCGTCCTGCGAATTCAATCGTCCCGTCAGGGAGCCATCTGCCAAGGTCGCCCGTCTTGTACATGCGTTCACCAGGCTCAAATGGATTGGAGACAAACTTCTCCTCGGTAAGTTCTGGTTTGTTCCAATATCCGCGTGCCAAACCGAGTCCGCCTATGCATATCTCTCCCACTACACCGATTGGGAGCAGTTGATGTGAATGGTCCACGATGTATATGCTTGTGTTTGCTATTGGCCGTCCAATGGTGATCGGAGCATCCGGGAGCGTATCGCACAGATAGGTGGCGATAACGCTGCTTTCTGTCGGACCGTACGCATTGACAGCAATCATCTGCGGATTCATCTCTTTGCACATCTCAACTAACTTCGGCGATAGCTTTTCTCCCCCGAGCACGGCCATTTTCATCGGACTGATCTCGTCGGCGGTGCTGCATTCCAAAACCGCCTGGAACAAGCTCGGTACGCATAACGTGTAGCTGCAACTCCATGTTGAGATCAGGTTTTTGAGCGCTATCGGATCTTTGGCTTCTTCATCCTTCGTCAAGACAACCGTTGAACCGGATAGAATCAACGCAAAGAAGGTAAGGACAAAACCATCAAAGGCAAAAGATAGAGCCAACAAACCTCTGTCATGGACAGATAGGGCAAACTCTTCTTTGTTCCACGTCACACTGTTGACAATACCTCGGTGCTCCACCATGACCCCTTTTGGCCTACCCGTCGTACCCGATGTGTAAATGATATAAGCCAGATTGGTAGCCGTATGAATCGGGTCAAGGTTTGTGGTGATACGAGAATAGTTACTCTTATCCTCCAGATACAGGCATTCCACTCCAGCCGCAACCTTTGTTCCAAGATGCTCGTGGGTAAGCACCAGACGGGCTTCGCAATCTTCCAGCATATAGGCAATGCGATCATTCGGATATTCTGGATCAATAGGCACATATGCTCCGCCAGCCTTGAGAATGGCAAGGATTCCAATCACCATCTCCAAGGAACGATTTGCCATAATCCCAACTCGTTGGTCAGCACTTACTCCTTTTTTCCGTAATGTACGAGCAAGCTGATTGGCCTTCTTATTGAGCTCCTGATATGTCAACCTTTGGTCCCCGCAAACCAGCGCGATTTGATCAGGGGTTTTCCCTACTTGTTCTTCAAATAGCTGTGGGAGTGTGCTTTCCAACTGAACAGGCTTGAATGTGTCATTGAAATGGACCAGCAATTCCTGCTTTTCTTGCTCGGTGAGCATCTCTATCTGATAGAGAGCCAAGTCCGTGTTCCGGATGACTTCTTGCAAGATTTGGATGTAATGACGCGACATGCGTTCGATAGTCTCCTGCTTGAACAGCTTGGTGCAAAATTCGAAGCAGAACATGAGACCTGCGTTGTTTTGGGTTGCTTCGAGCGACAAATCGAATTTCGCCATTTTGCCCTCGGGCACGTAAGGCGTCACTGTCATGCCTTCGATCTTGATCGGATTGGCATCCATGTTTTGCAAAATAAACAAGGTGTCAAATAATGGATTGCGGCTTCGATTTCGATTGACCGCCAGCTTTTCAACGAGTTCCTCAAACGGGTACTCCCCATGCTCAAAGGCAGAGAGTGTATTGTCCTTCACTTCTCGTAAAAATTGCTTGAAGCTTTTGGTTGCCACCGGCTGATTTCTCATTGCCAGCGTGTTGACGAACATACCCGTGATGCTTTCGGTGTCAGGGTGCGTTCTTCCAGCTGTCACGGTCCCGACTACCATGTCTTCTTGCCCGGAGTATTTTGCGAGCAAAACATGATAGGCTGCCATGAGCACCATATAGAGCGTAGTACCAGTATCTGCCGCCACTCTTTGCAAGCCATCCAGTAGCTGTTTTTCCGAGCCGAATAAATAACGTTCGCCCTCAAAGCTTTGAACAGACGGTCGAGAGTAGTCTAAAGGCAGGTTCAAAACAGGAATTTCACCAGCGAATCGCTCGGTCCAATACGCTTCCTGTTTTTTGTATTGGTCTGTCTGTGCCAGACCTTTCTCCCAAACCGCGAAGTCTTTATATTGAATGCGTTGCTCAGGCAAGGATTTGTCTTGATAGAGCTGCGCAAGTTCATTCAGGATGATTTGCGATGACACACCATCCGAAATGATATGGTGCATATCGATGATCATGACATGGCGCCGCTCTCCCAGTTTGACCAGTCCAACCCGACTTAATGGCGCTTTTTCCAAATCAAACGGACGCATGAAATCCATGATGACTTGATTCAAACCATCTTCTGTCGCTTCCATGTAGGCGATTGGCAGCTTGCATTCCTGATGAATGCGTTGAACCGGCTCACCGTTAATGGTATGGAAGGAAGTCCGCAGCGATTCATGACGACTCACCAGATTGGAAATGGCATGCTCCAGCTGCTGCACATTCAATTCCCCATCGAGTACAGTCACAACGGGCAGATTGTACACCGTACTAGCCGGATCAAGCTGGTTTAATATCAGCATGCGTTTTTGCGCAGAGGATACAGGATAGTGCTCTTGCATGGCGACGCGCGGAATAGCGAGATACTTTCCTTCCTCTTCACCTTCCACATACTTGGCGATTTCTTGAATGGTTGGTCTGTCAAACAACACGCGAAGCGGAACATCTGCTTGGCAGTCTTTTTGCATCCGGGAAATGAGATGAATGGCTTTTAACGAATGGCCCCCCAGCGTGAAAAAATTATCCTGAATGCCAATCGGGGATACGCCGAGTACGTTCTCCCAAATCGCTGCCATTTTCTGTTCCAGTTCGGTTGTCGGAGCGAGGTAATCCGCTCCCTTAAAAGCATTACCCTCAGGGATGGGTAAGGCTCTTCTGTCTGTTTTTCCATTAGGTGTGACCGGAATCCGCTCCAAGCTCATAAAGAAGGAAGGGATCATATACTCCGGCAGCGTTCGTGATAAGTACGCACGCAGCTCTTCGTTGCTGACTTCCTCTGTCCAAACAACATAGGCGCACAAATACTTGCCACCTGTCTCATCGGTTCTATCGATGACCACGGCTTCCTTGATGGAGGCGTGGTTGAGCAAGTGCGATTCGATCTCTCCCAACTCGATGCGATGACCCCTGATTTTTACCTGATGGTCGATTCGCCCTAAAAACTCAATATTGCCATCTGGCATCCAACGAGCGAGGTCACCCGTTCGATACATTCTTTCTCCTGATTGATACGGGTTCTCGAGAAACTTCTCCGCAGTCAGCTCCGGATTGTGCAAATACCCTCTTCCTACATTCGCACCAGAGATATACAGCTCCCCAACAATGCCATCTGGTTTCATTTGCAGCTTTTCATCCAGGATATAAATGCCTGTGTTGCTGATCGGTTTTCCGATTGGTGGCAGCTCTGGTATATCCATGCTTGGGTCCATCGTGAAGGTAGTTACCACATGTGTCTCCGACGGCCCGTAATGATTGTGTAAAAATACGTGATGGTTCCGCAGATATTTCTGTAGCTCATGAGTGACGACGAGCTGTTCCCCGGCAGTGATAATGTGCTTGACGCAACGCGGGAAGCTTTGGGCATAATCTTTTTCGTTAAAGATAAATTTCAAGAAAGATACAGGGAGGGACAATATGCTGATCTGTTTCTCCTGGATAAAGGCAAACAGTTTTTCTACATGACGTCTCATCTCATTCGTGATGAGATAGAGCTGTCCCCCGGAAAGCAACGTGGAGAAGATCTCCTGGTAGCAAACATCAAAGCTGCATGTGGTATACTGCAATACTTTTTCATGAAAATCGATGTTGGTCTTGGCAAACGTAAAGTGCATCAGATTTGCCATGTTTTTATGCTCAAGCATGACCCCTTTTGGTTTGCCTGTCGTTCCGGACGTGTAGATGATATAAAACAAGTCATCTGGTTGATTGATCGTTTCCACAGACGCATGGCTCTCTTCCCAGATGGCTGGAGCGCTGATATCTATTTTTTCAGTAGAAGCAGAGACTTTCTCTAGTAGATGCTGCTGGGTCACTACCAATTGAATCCCGCTATGCTCGAGCATGTAGGCAATTCGTTCTTCTGGCAGCTCCGGATCAATCGGTACAAACGCACCACCGGCTTTCAAAACCCCAAGAATTCCGACAATCATCTCGATCGAACGATCCATCATCGTACCAACCAGACTGTCTGCTGCAATGCCTTTTCTTCTCAAAAATCTGGCGAGCTGATTGGACTTTTCATCTAGCTCCCGATACGTCAACTGCTGTTCTCCGAATACGACAGCTACCTGCTCAGGTGTCCTATCCACCTGTTCCATGAAGAGCTCGTGCATCGTTTTCGTTGGATAGGCAACGGAAGTATCACGGTTTCTGGCCATTAGCTCTTGTTTTTCAGTTTCTGTCAGCAAAGTAACCTGCTGAAGGCTGACCTTCGGATTGTTTGCCACGCAAGCCGCAATCTGCTCGAGATGTCCAGCCATTTTTTGGATAAGAGCTTCGTTGAAAACAGCAGCATTATAATCAAACCGCATCGCAATCTCTTCTTTGGGCATTACCATGACGGTCATGTCATAATTGGTAGGCTCAAACATCTCGACATCAGAAATGGTAAAACCTACTTGCTGTGTCGCTACTTTTTTCTGCAAGGCCTCGACTAACGGATAGTTTTCGATGACCATCAAGTGATCGATCAAATCTTGCTTCAATACAGAATCGTTTTGAATATCGTACAAAGGTACATGCTCATAGGATTGGGATTGCAGTGTTCTTTGGTGCACATCCTGTATCAAGTCGGCAAAGGTTTGATCGTTTTTCGCTTGAATGCGGAATGGAATGGTATTGATGAACAACCCAACCATTTTGTCGATTCCTACGATTTCTGTTGGTCGCCCGGATACAACAGAGCCGAATAGTACATCATTCGTAGCGTTATAGGATTGGAGGAGAATCCCCCATAAGGTTTGAATCACCGTCGGCAATGTCACTTGATTTTGACTTGCGATCGCAGAAAGCTGCTGCGTCAGCATACGGTCCAGCGCAAAACGATATTGCGCTGGTAGAAAGGCTTTGCTAGAAGACTTCCCAAATTTCGGCAAGGAAGTTTGCTGTTCAAATTGTTCCAGATAGTCTCTCCAATATGCGCGAGCAGCCTCTTTATCTTGCTTTTCCAGCCAACGAATAAATTGGCTGTATGGCTGCACCGGATCAAGCGAAATCGGTGCCCCATTCTTTAAGGATAAGTAGACGGAAAGCAAGTCATCAAAAATAATGCTAAAGCACCAACCGTCCATGAGTATGTGATGAAAACTCCAGATGATTTGGTATTCGCTCTCCGTCATTTGGAAAATAGCCACTCTCATCAACGAATCTTTCGCTAGATGAAAGGTTTTCTCTTGGTCATTCCTTTTGTACTGTGTGTAGCGCTGCTGCTTTTCTTGCTCGTCGTATGCAGTTAAATCGCAAAATAGGATGGGAATGGGCCGTTCCTTCAAGACAACCTGCAAAGGCTGTTTTAATTTTTCATAGAGAAACAACGTGCGGAACACATCATATCTCTCTACCAGTACATGCAAGCTATCGGTAAACAAACCAACATCAAGATTGCCCTGAATCGAAATGGACATCTGTACAAGATGAGAGTTATGTTCTTCGTCTAGCAAGGCGTGAAATAACATTCCCTCTTGCATGGGCGTCAATAAATACATATCTTGTACTTGTTCTTTGCTAAAAACACTCATTCCGGCACCTCGATATCGACATTATTTGTTATATTTACATAAAAATGTAAGACAAGAACATGTTTAACCCCAAAAATAGTAGCAACTGCTTATTTATTTAAGCGTATTGGCCAATAATTCGAAGATGTCGTCCATTTCTTCCATCTGAAGTCCTTTTAGACTAAAGTCACTGGGTGTCCGCTCGACTTCTTTTTTCTGCAAGCAATGTGTAATGATCGCCCGGAGATGTTTTTGATAGTCCGCACTCAGTTGATGAATGGACTCTTCTTTAAACTGCTCCTCGCTGTAAGTAAACGTGATGAGAAGCTCTCCACCTTCAATTCTTCCTGTAATATTCAAGGCGGTATAAATCTCCGAATCGGGACTCAGATTGTTCTTCCCATCCGCACCGAGCGTGTTGCCTGAACTATACGGAGATCGGCTAAACATTTCGTTGTTAAGGCCTGCGTCAAATTGACCTAAGTAGTTAAACGTCACTTCGGGTTGCAAGGAAAAGGACAAGGAATGCCGTTTTTCCGGTTCTGTCATATATTTTAAAATTTCATAGCCAATGCCTTTATTGGGGATCTTCCTCAGGTTTTCTTTCGTGCATTTGATATGGTCAGGTAAGTGATTCATTTGACTCGAATCTAGTAAAACTGGATATTGGGAGGTAAACCATCCGATTGTTCTTGTCACGTTAGCGTGTTCGATCACATCCTCGCGCCCGTGCCCTTCCAGATTAATCACGATTTGGTCAAGCCCGCTCCACTCTGCAACGGCCAGCCCCAACGCTGCCAGTAACAAATCATTGATTTCTGTTTGATAAGCAGAATTTGCCTGCTTCAACAATTGTTCGGTTTCCTCTGCTAGCAATCCGACCTGTATGTTGCGGATACTCTTCTGTTTGCAGCCCACCGTTTCATAGTCCTTCGGAAGGGAAGCATTCCTAGCTCCTGATTCAAGATTCTCCCAATACGGGATTTCGCTCATCAACTCATCACTATTCGCATACTCGTTCAACCACACTGCCCAATTTTTAAAAGAATCCGTTTTTTCTGGGAGAACGATTTCTTTTCCTCCTAGTACCTGACTGTATGCAGTTGCTAGATCCTCAAACAGAATGCGCCAAGAGATTCCATCCATGACTAAATGATGGATGGCCAAAAACAAATGATCGCCTTGGAGCGTGTGGAACAAGGCTGCCTTCACCAACTGTCCCTCTTGTAAATTCATGCTGCCATGCAATCGTTTTGTCTCTTCTTCGATTGCTTGCTGGACATCCGAATGCGAGGTCAAATCATATTGAAGGAAATGGTATAATTCGCTATCCAACCCACGATTTTGTTGTACGATTCTCCCATTCTCGTTCCGATAGACCATGCGTAGTGCGTCATGATGTGAAAGAATTTTATCCAAGGCCTGTTGGATGGCTTCAGGATCAAATCCCTGTTCGCGATACAATACATACGATTGATTCCAATGGAACATATTCGTAAAGTTCTTTTCAAAGAACCATTGTTGAATGGGCGTTAAGGTAACAGGGCCTTCGATAATTCCCTGCTCGCTTCTCCTCGTCGTATTTTTAACATAGAGAGCAACCTGGGAAATGGTCGGGTAATTCAGCAAATCTTTCGTGTCTAGCTTTAGTTGATAGGCATGCAAACGAGCAGCGACCTGGATCGCTTGAATGGAATCCCCACCGAGTGAGTAAAAATTGTCGCGAATCCCAATTTTCTCAATTCCCAATACCTCTTGCCACACGGTTGCGAGAATCGATTCTGTCTGATTTCTGGGAGGTTCGTATGCAGGATTTGTCTCAGCAGCAACATCGGGTTCTGGCAATGCTTTGCGATCAATTTTGTCATTCGGCGTAAGCGGCATTTTATCCAGCTTCACGAAATACGAAGGGAGCATGTACGCAGGAAGCTTTTGAGCGGCAAATTCTCTGATCTGCGCAGGTGTTACTTCCTCTGGCGAAATAAAATAAGCGCACAAATAGGGTTGAGCGTGTTGGTCTTCTCTAGCGATTACCACTGCCTCTTTTATTTGTTCATGTTTCAGCAAAACGGACTCGATTTCTCCTAACTCAATCCGATGACCCCTGATTTTCACCTGATGGTCGATTCTGCCGAGAAACTCGATTTCTCCATTCGGCAACCATTTGGCCAGATCTCCTGTCCTGTACATCTTCTCTCCTGGTACGAACGGATTATCTACAAATTTTTCTGCGGTCAAATCCGGGCGATTCCAATATCCTCTGGCTAAGCCTACTCCACCTATGCATAATTCGCCTTCACTGCCAATTGGCTGTAATTGAAGCTCTTCATTGACAATATACGCGGACGTATTTTGAATCGGTTTGCCGATTGGGATCGTTTGGTTGACGAGCACATTGGAAGGTGCCTCCCAAATCGTCGCGCAAATGCTTGTTTCCGTAGGTCCGTATGCATTCACGTATCGGACTTTGTTTTTCCATCTATTTACTAAAGGGAAGTTGGCAGCAGAACCTGCCGTAATCATGATGCGAAGTGAAGTAATATGATCTGGGTTGAGGTGAGTCAAATATGTGGGTGGCAACGTGATGATGGTCAATTCATTTTCATTCAAATAGTTTTCAAAACTGATGAAATCATGAATCGTCTGTTTCGAAAGGACGTAGAGGCTGGCACCGGTTAGTAAAGCCATGAACATTTCCCATACCGATGCATCAAAAGACATGCTGGCAAACTGTCCAATCCTGTCTGCAGGTGTTACACCGAATGCATTTTGAAAGAATGATTGCAAATTAGCGATCCCTTTATGCTCCAGCATGGTTCCTTTCGGCTTGCCGGTTGTACCTGAAGTGTAGATGACATACGCCATGTCAGTAGGTTTGCTTGGCAAGTGAAGATTGGAATCTGCGCGAGAATCCAGATGTTCTTCCTCAAGTACGACTACAGGTCCACGGTATCCGACGTCATAAACAAGTTGGCTGACTTTTTTCTGAGTGATGACGATTTTCGTTTGACTGTCTTGCAGGATATATTGAATCCGATCTCGGGGATATTCGATATCGATAGGAACATACGCTCCGCCAGCCTTGAGGATGGCAAGAATAGCTGTCACAGTTTCAATGGATTTCTCCATCATCACACCGACAATGCTATCTCTTGTAATCCCTTTTTCAATCAGGGCTCTTGCCAATTGGTTGGCTTTTCGGTTGAGCTCTTGGTAAGTCAAGCGCTCATTTTCATAAACGATGGCAACTCGGTGTGGCACAGCTTCTGCCTGTTCCTCGAACAACTGATGAATCGACTTATCCTGTGGATATTCAGCCTTTGTATCATTAAACAAAGCTACCTGTTCTTTTTCCCACTCCAAGTCGATAAGATTGGCCTGATTTGCTAACATATGTCCCCTCCGATAATTGGCAAACTTTTGTCTATCATGAAGTGTGACAATACAATGTGATGGCCAAACAAGTGAACGACACTACAAGGAAATGGTCTGCTAACTCTGAAGATGAAGCATCAGTGACGAATGGCTCACATTGGAAATTCCTCATCAACACCATTTAATATAATGGGCAAATGTAACAAAATATGTGGGTTTTTGTATCTTTTTTGTAAGTATTACCCAATTTCATATTACTATGGTCATGAACCAATTTTCACCTACAAATTTTCCGCGATTTTACATTTTTTCACAATGGGAATAATTCCCTGTTTACTCAAAGCGGTTTTCAGGACAAAAGTCACCTTCCATATCTTGGTCAAAGCATGTGCACTGATACTCTAGCCTAATGGATTCAGGACATGATTCCCGACCATTTCGAACGGAAAAAATACATTACCTGAAAACAAATGTGCTGGCCTGCACACCTCCTTACAATCCAGCAGAATAACGTATTCATATGCACCTGTTCGAGAAACTGTTATTCATTATAACAGAGAGTGTTTTGGAAATCAGTTAAAAAATAGGGATTTTTTGTTAATTGTGTTACTTTTTACCCAAACCCTTCTTCAATCCCTACAAAAAAGGCTCACACTTTCTGGTTTCATTCGAAAGTGTGAGCCTTTTGATTTACGACTTCATTGTGGAATCGAAACGGTGGACACCTATTCTTTCAGGAAGATATTCTTGTCCTTCAGTCGCTTGTTCGTCGTACTTCTGACAAGCGTATATACGACGGCAAAAGCAGGGATTCCAAGCAGCATTCCCATCAACCCGAACAATGCTCCGCCAACCAATAAGGCTGCGATCACCCATAAGCCATCCAATCCGATTGAATTCCCTACCACTCTTGGATAGATAAAATTACCTTCAATTTGCTGCAAGACAAGAATAAAGACAATGAACCAAATAGCCTTCACTGGATCGATCATTAAAATAATAAAGGCACTCGGAATCGTCCCGATATAAGCACCAAAAATCGGAATGATGCTCGTTACGCCAATGATCACACTCACAAGTAGTGCATACGGCATATTAAATGCCCACATCCCTACAAAACAAAGCCCGCCAAGAATGAGCGCCTCTGTTAGCTGGCCTGAGATAAAGCCACTAAATGCGCGGTTTGTGATTTGTCCAATTTCTACAACTCGATCCGCCTTTGCTTTTGACGAATAGGCATAAACGAGTTTTTTCGCAATGAGCGTCAGCTTTTCCTTATAGAGGAGCAAATAGACGGACAACATCAACCCCATGATGACATCGATAAAGCTAACGGTAAACATTTTCGTGTACGTCAGTAATACAGGGATGGAAGTCAGGAAAAAATGGCCTAACTTATTTACAATTTCATTCCACTTCTCCATAAGTGTATTCCATAAATCGCCGGACAAGTTAAACCTCTCTGCAAAACCATCAACGAAAGCCTTTAACGATTGCATGTCATTCGGAATACTTGCGGCAAGCATGGAAATACTCGTGAGAAGCTGAGGGACAATAAACCACATAAGAAATGTAAAAAATACCAGGACAGTCGCCAAAGTTAACAGGATCGAAAAAGGACGTCTTACTTTTGACCAGATTCGATTGTTACTGCGGTTAAGAGGCGAGAAAAGTCTTTCTTCATAAAATCTCATTAAAATGTTCAAGATGTAAGCAATGGCGATCCCATAAATCACAGGATCTAATAAGTCAAATATTTCATAGATAAATGACTTTACAGAAGGGAAATTCCAGACCACAGCAAACAGTAATACGGTGTAAGTCGCGATCATTATGTACTTCTTTATATCTCGCCAGTGTACTTTCTCCATCATTTTCTAGCTGACTCCTAACCTTTGTGAGTTCTAAGTTGAGCGGTTTGTTCATAAACTTGTTCATAAACTTTTCCATTACTATGTCCACTCAAAAGTATACTATGTTTTTCAACCGTCTGTTATCATTTTTCCACTTTCACTAAAACTTCCCTCGAACTTTCCATAATCCTATATCAAAAACACTGCTGAAAAAGATAACAGGCTACCGACTAAGGGCAGCCTGCCTATCTTTTATAGGGGGCCTGACTCCTCCTTTTTTACTTGGATGAGTTAGGCAGTACGCATCAATTCCCGATCGCGTTTTCCGTGTAGCCAGTGATAAAGCGGGATACTGAAAAGGATGAAGGCAACCATCCCGACGAAAATCGTACGATATCCCGTATGCGGTACGATAAATCCGAGCAGATAGGGCCCGATTCCTAATCCTAGATCGTACAAAATATAGTACGTAGAGGTTGCTAATCCAAAGCGATGCGGATCTGTCACCTTCACTGCTACGGTTTGGGCAATGGAGTTAAAGTTTCCGTAACCTACTCCAATCAATGCAGCAGATAGCAGCAGCATCCATGAAGTGGAGGCTTGACTGAATAAAAGCATCCCGACAGCAAATATCACCAGGCTGGGGTATGTCACGATGTTCGCCCCTCTTGCGTCCATTAGCTTTCCTGAGAATGGTCGAGAGAGGATAATGACAATGGCATACACCAGGAAGAAATAACTGGAAGCGGAGGTGAGATTAATTTCTTCCGCATAAAACGATAGAAATGACAAGACACCCGAATAACTGAAGCCGATTAATAAGGCGATGAATGAAATCGGCAAGGCTTTCGGCTCGATGAATTTCGAAAGCAGAGAACCTTTTGTTTCCTCTTTCACACTTGAGGAAGGAAGCGGAACATTGATTTTTGCCATGGCATAAAACAGCAAACAAATCAGGGAAAACACAACATTCATCGTAAAGATCCAGGTGAAACCATTTTCAAGCCGTAATAAGATCATGCCGAGAAAAGGACCAATCGCGGTGGCTAAAATCGCACTTAAACTGTAATAGCCAATCCCCTCACCCTTGCGTGACGCTGGCAAGATTTGAGCAATAATGGTTCCTGTTGCTGTACTCGCAATACCAACGGCAATCCCTTGCAGCAATCGATTTACCAGTAGCAAACTGATATGGACAGCAAAAAAGTAAAGCAACGAGGTGACAGCAAAAAATGCTAACCCAATCCAAAGCGTTTTTTTCGTACCAATATGACTAATGGCTCTACCAGTGAGTAGGCGGCCAATCAAAGCACCAATGATAAAGATACTGGATACTAATCCGGCTGAACTGGTTGAAGCGTGAAATTCTGTTTTGGCATACGAAGCAATCGTAACCATGAGTAAGAAAAACATAAGTGTCAAAAGAAAATTGATGAAAGAAACAATAACGAACTCTTTCGTCCAAAGCCTATCCTTATTCACTGCTTACCCTCTTCTCTTTAGGTTCATGATTATTTTTTCTAGTACGGTGGCTGCTGCGTCTCTTTCTTCTGGTGAGATGCCCTCCAATATTTCTTCCAGGAACGGATCAGTCGCTTCCATAATCGTCTTATGTAGCGCTTCACCTTTCTCTGACAAATACATAATTTTTTGCCGTTTGTCTGATCCAGATGAGATCAAAATGATTTCACGCGCAGCTAATTTTTGCGCAATAGGTGTAATAGCCGGCTTCTCTACTTGCCAATAATCGGCGACGTCGCTAAAAGTAGCAGAACCGTTATTTTTCAGGTAACGAATTAACGCCCATTGTGTGACGGATATACCGAATGGAAGTAACTCCTCTTGCAATTGGTTATTGTACATACGATGTGTGAATGCGACTTTTGAAAAGAACGGGTACATGTTAGCTCCTTTGTACTTTGTATTAGTTAATTAATTTAATTAATTATATCTCTTTTCTTGCTGTTTGAGAAGGTCTAAATCATGGTGGGTTACCTTGTGGCTTTTTCCGTGCACATTCGTCTAACCTATATCATCATTCAAAAGGAGAAAATCATGGTGGTAAAAAGGTTTTTCGCACTTTCCTTCTTATTCTTGCTTTTTTTAGTCCTTTATTTTCCAATACCTGCACTTGCGAAGGAATCCTCCTTTCAAAATCTGTATTATGTGTTTAGCTGGGATGAGGCAGGCAATATCCGTATTACCGATCTGGCGAAAAATGAAATCCTCTCTTCTATTCAGTACCAAGCCGAATATGGCACCATCTATAATACGATGACTCCTTCCCTTCCGAAAGGCTCCCATCAAATAACGTTGGATCAAAGTCCACCCTTTCAACCAGGTGCGGCCATCGAAATTCGCTCCGAATCGTTTGGCGGCAGAATGAATGCTCCGCTTGTCCATCAGGCAAAAGTAACTGCCGTCCGTGGAAATGATGTCTATTTCTCTCCTGCTACGACGAAAGTCATCGACCGGAACATTTTTATCAAACGGGGCAGTTACTGGGTTCGCAAATGGGATGATGTTAAGGTGGAACAACAGGAGACCGCTACTGGTAACACAATCATTGTCACAGGTCATACTCCGATTTCAGTGGTTACAGCACAATATGAATTGCAAAAAAATAGCCCTGCCATCGATGTCACCGTAAAAACCAGCTACAAGCAAGTGGCAAAGGTTTTTCGAGAGGCATTCGCCCTGCAATTCAAGCCAAAAGTAACAGAGGTATACCGCAAAAACCGGAAAGTGGACACACAATCATTCCAAGCATCTTACTGGCTGGATCACCAAGGTGCGAAATTCGGTCAAGGGAAGCAAGCAGCTTTTTTGTACCATGCTCCCAACGTGTCGTCACTTGAATTGAATACAACGCAAAAACAGCTGATCGTCAATCTGGATCACATGAACGATCACAGATACGTACAGCAAGGCTCTACGAATCAAGTCGGAAAAGTCCGCCACTCTTCTGAATATCGTGCAAACGATGAACGGACGAATTCATTCTCGTTGGTAGTTGGGTATCAACCGAAGCTCATGCCGCGATTTATGAGTCAGCCTTCTGGCTATTTGGCGACACATGTATGGACAGAGCATGCTGACGAGCAGACGCTGCAAACGAATCGGGCTGTTTATTTCGGTTCCGAGAAGATTACATCGTCAGCACAAGCGACAGGCGGTTTTGTCAAACACCGGATTCCAGTTACGAAAAGCGTATTTTACTCCAATCCGTATTTTCAAGCGAAATCACCTGTCAATATCGCCATTGCGCAAAGTCCTGAATTTTTGCAGTTTCTGGATGATCTGTATCGGAACGGTGATGATATTGGTCTGCATACCCTCTATCCTTACGAAATCAGGCACTATCAAAAAACGACGGAAGATGCGTTGCAAGTAATGAAAGATCACTTCCAAAGCAGGACCTGGATTGACCATGGGTATTTGAAGACCAGCTTTGCGTTTAACGGGCTCGACAACCAAACTGCGAATTACTTGGCTCATCAGTGGGGAAAATTTGGCACCTCGTATTTTTGGCACTACAGCTCAGAAGATATCGCCAATCCGAATAATGGCCTTGATCTGTACCAAACTCAGAAAGGCGACGCCCTGCGCACCCCTCTCTATTGGTCGCATCCGACAGTGACTGGTTCGTTTTTTTCATGGTCGGCTGCCACCATTCCGGAAGATACGCTGTATCTGTATCGGGAGCAAAATCTCCAGCAGCTCATTCAAAATCGTGGGGTTTTTATTAACCATACCTACTTGGCAAGAATTCCAGCCAAAAAGCAAGGCGGGAAATTTGTCATTCGAGATGCCAAAGGGAACTGGATCATCCATCCCGATTTTGACCGCTTGTTGAAGCGAATGGGCGCGCTGCGGGATCAAGGCAAATTGCATTTGACGACGGTACGTGAAATCATGGATTATTGGCTTGCCCTCTCTCAAGTCAGAATGGAATATGCACCAAATGGCTCTGTTGTTCTACACAATGATGGCATGCGCAAGATTTCTGGTCTTTCCATGGCGACAAAAGCTTCAGAAGTCTATGTGAACGGGTTGAAGCCGTCGCAGAAGAAAGCGGATGGCGATCTTATTTTTTGGTTCGATCTGGAGCCGAATGCAGTTGCGGTTATTGCTGCGAACAAAATGGATAGTGTTGCACTCCCGTAATAAAAGGAAAATCAATGCTCACAAATACAAAAAAGCTTCCCTTCATGTTTCCAGGGAAGCTTCTTATTCCTTTATCTATTGAGACAATTTTACCAAGCTGTAGTTTTTCTTGCCTTTGCGGATAATGATGAAGCGACCTCCGATAGCGAGACTTGGCGTTACTTCCAGTTCCAGATCGGTAACGCGCTCGCCATTCATGGAGATAGCGCCTTTTGTAATATCCTCACGTGCTTGACGCTTGGATGGCTCAATGCCGACCTCGACGAGCCAATCGACAATGTTCTTCGTTTCGAGGGTTGATTCGAACGTCGGCATTTCTTTGAAGCCTTGCTCGATCTCATCTGCCGACAGCGATTTAATATCACCAGTAAACAAAGCAGCTGTAATGCGCTTCGCCTGCTCCAGCAATTCCTCGCCGTGCACAAATCTCGTCATTTCCTCAGCCAGCGCTTTTTGAGCCTCGCGTTTATGTGGCTCGGTCAGTACTTTTTCAGCCAGCTCTTCAATTTGCTCTTTCGAGAGGAACGTAAAGTATTTCAAGTATTTCACAACATCGCGGTCATCCGTATTCGCCCAGAATTGGTAGAATTCGAATGGTGTTGTTTTGTTTGGATCAAGCCAGATGGCTCCTCCTGCTGTCTTCCCGAATTTCGTACCATCTGCCTTCAGCATCAGAGGAATGGTGAGACCGAATGCTTTCGCTTCTGGTCCTTCTTTTTTGCGGATCAGATCAAGACCGCTTGTGATGTTGCCCCATTGGTCGGAACCGCCGATTTGCAGTTGAACATCTTCATGTTTGTACAGATGCAGGTAATCCAGCGATTGCAGAATTTGATAGGAAAACTCCGTAAACGAGATGCCGCTTTCCAGTCTGCTCGACACAACATCCTTGGCAAGCATCGTATTGATGCTGAAGTTTTTACCGTAATCTCGCAAAAATTCAATGACATTGATTTTGTGTGTCCAGTCATAGTTGTTCACCAAACGGATTTGGTTGTCGCCTTCTGTTACGAACAGCTTCTTCATTTGTGCGGTGAGCGCTTCTACGTTCTCCTGAATTTGTTCCATTGTTTGCAAAGAGCGCTCAGATTGACGTCCGCTCGGATCGCCGATCGTACCTGTTGCACCACCGATCAAAATGACCGGACGATGACCAGCGAGCTGGAAGCGTTTCAGTACCATGAAAGGAATCAAGTGACCGATATGCATGCTGTCACCTGTTGGATCAACACCACAATATAGCGAGACTGCTTTTTCATTCGTTAATTCTCGCAGCCCTTCTGCATCTGTTTGCTGATTGATGGCTTCGCGCCATTCGAGTTCGTCGATAATATTCACTGCCATACACTCCTTCAATCTCCTATGGTAAAAACAAAAAATCGCCCCTTGTCTATTGTAGACATAGGGACGATTGAATAACCGTGTTACCACCCATCTTGCACCAATGGACCCCAGCGTTAGCGCAGGCCATTCATGCCACTCGTAGCGAGTTATCGTTCGCGATTCCGCTCGGCATTACCCGAGATACTCCAGAGTGTAATTCGCTCGCTTATTGTGTACCGGGTTCCATCAACCCCCGGCTTTCTAGGACAGGGAATAAGCTGCTACTGGGCTCTTTCAACGTATGTTTCATATGAAATTAAAGTCAGTATATTGAATTCAAATAGCAATGTCAACCATGTTGCAATGATTCCGCTACGATCCCTTATTTTATTTTCGTGAGACCGTCGGAGGTGAGTTCATAAACAGTTGTTGCGACTTCATGTAAATACCTTCGATCATGCGAAATACTGATAATCACACCGTCAAAAGCCGTTAAGGCGCGGCACAGAACAGGAGTCGTCAACGGACTGAAGTTTCGGGTCGGTTCATCCAGTATCAATATTTCGCACTGATCCAAAATCATTTTCACTAGGAGCAATTTCGCTTTTTATCCCCCAGGCAAGTTTTTAATGGGTTGATGCATCTCCTCTTTTGTCAATTTCATACTGCCTAAATGTGTATACGCTTTTGTAATCGCATCTTTCATTCCTGTTGTTTCCAAGTATTCAAGCGTGTTTTTGTCGAAGCCAGCCGGTCTTCATAGTTTTGGAGCATGTACCCGATCTGTAAGGACGGGTGCTGGACTAGCTCATCCATGATCTTTTTTAACAACGTTGTTTTTCCGATCCCATTTTCCCCAATAATCGCGACTTTTTCCGGCCCCTTGATCGATAAATGAATCTGTTTCGATAGCTGTTTGTTCGTTATTTGCAGTACTTCCAATGAAAAGTCGAGGATTTGTTTACTGCCAGGCACATGTACCGCAGAATCAAATCGGGTTTCTTTGCCAACAGACTTAAAAAACGGTATTTGAAACGCTCACCACCGGACAGAACACCCATCTTTTTAGCTGAATCCAATTCATGAATACCGAGATCATCCATCGCTCTCACAAGTTCTTTGCTCCAATAATTTTCGGCAAAAAAGTCGGCGATGGTCATTTGTTTTTCTTCGTTAGATAGCTCCTGTGCAAGAAAACCCATGCCATATTCGTTTCTCGTCGTTTACTCTTTGTTCATCTGTATCACCCCTTTTTTTGACAACAAAGCAAGATGCTTCTGTCCAATAAACAGAAGCATCTTGCTCTCGTACTAGAAATCGCTATATGAAAAATAGACCATACAGGGATTCAGGATATACATTTACGGGTGAATTTGGCTTCTTGTTTATTTATGATAGGATTGGCTTTTCCAATAAATAAACAGTTGCGCAAATGATTCACCCTCCGTTCCACATAGTTGCCTTCAATATAACATGGCCTTCTACATAATGTAAATGAAGCAGCTATTCGACCAAGGCCAGCACTTGTGCAAGCTTGTCTTTGAGGGGGGCAGATTCCTTTTTTACCGCCTGTGCGAGCTTCTTATTCCCTCCAAAAAGACGATAAATAACAGTTTCCCGATGGTAATCTTCCATTGCTGCAAGCTCCTCTATGAGTGCATCCACCAGTTCGGTACGATCGAGGGTGATATTTTTCAAAGGCTTCGCCGAGTCGCTACTGCCAAGCACCAGAGAGACGAGTACCGGCATATTCTTTGCGGTTATACCATGCGCCTCCATAAAAGCCATGGCAAAATCGTCCTGGGCAGACTGATGCTCCGTGTCGACCAGCTCCATATAGCGACAAAAGAGTGGAAAATATTCGTTGCTAGACAAGCCGAGAGCCAATACCGCATAGGTGCCCGGCATGACGGATTTTTCACTAGGCTCTACATCCCCGTACCACGCGAACTCCTCCATCGCAAGCTCGGCATATTCTGCGATTTTCGGGTATAAGCCAGGATATCGGGACGCATTGCCAAAAAACTGGTGGAGACCTGACTTCGCCAGCTTTTTTACTGGCAGGTAGTGCTTTTCGCTGCTTTTCAGCTTGAGCTTGTACCCTTTGGGAAAGCCTTCACGCAAAAGGCCGTTGATAAAATCGATGGCTTCACCGTAGGCCGCTTCTTCCTCAGATACAATCCGGATGTCGATCGCTTGCAAAACATCATTGGCATGTGCTTGAATCAGACTGCTTTTATACTCGTTTTCAAAGCGACCACTGCCCCGGTTTACGTAGTCCGCAGCCTGCTTGGAGCCAAGCTGAACAGCGAGGTCCAGGAACTTCTTGCGGGTGTCCGGCTCCTTGTTACCTATTGCGAGAGCGACGTACAGGAAAAAGTCCAGCTCCTCCGTTTTCAGTTCCTGACGTTCCTGCTCAGGTTTCAAAACCCAATCCATTCCATAATGCCCGGTACGATCGAAAAATTTGACTAAAAAACGCTCATTCGCCCAGCCTTTTAAAGCCAAAGTAGAGTGGTATGTCCACGAATCACTGCGTTCTTTATTGGAGCGCAGCTTTTCACTAAGACGCTGGATGAGCGGTTCGATTACCTCTTGCTTCTGTTCCATCAGATCGGGATTGACGAGACAATGGGCGAAGAAAAAATCGTCACTTTCTTTCGGACGTACAGGAAGCTCCGCTTTCATTTTTGTCTCGATAAATTGATCCAGTGCTTGTTTTAGACTCTCGCGTTTTCGCTCGTTTATGAAATGGCGAGCATGGCATTGCACCGATTGTTTCCACTCGAATTCGAAAACAAGCTCGAAGTGGTAATTAAAAAAGTGAGAATCATAGTCGGTGGAATGGAACAGGGATTCCATTCGATCACACAGTGCTGGAAAAAACTCATTCATGAGCATTTCCTCTGTAAGCTCCTCAATATAAGACCCCGCCTCGTATTTGTACGAGTCGTCACTCCAACTGAAAGGTTCGTGAACATCCACGTGGATTTTGCCATTGGCCCAATTAGGTTTTCCTTTTCTCCACGCCACTCTCAGGTAGTCTTTGACCCCCGCCTGCAGTAGACTCCAGTCTTTGATCTCTTTGATCCGCTGGTTCTCTTTTTGGTAAATTTCTTGGATGGAAGTCCATACTTCGTTTAGAAATGCTTCTGCTGCCTGATGCATTGACTGACTCTCCTCCTCGCCAAAAACAGCGCTGTCGCCTTAACCGATGACCTTGACGACATTGCCCTCGCTATCGGTAATATTGGTTTTCACAATGTTGATGGCAATTCCTTTCAGGGAAGGGATCTCAAAGCTGCTTTCCTTTGGAAGCAACTGCTTGGTTAGCGCAATCGTTGTCGCATCATCGAGGACAAAGCGAATGACATCCTCCCCTGGATTACATTCAGGCTTCTTTCCTGCCTCAAATACAACACGGACATCAGGTCCCACGAGGCTCAGGCTTTCTCCTTTTCGTATACGTCCACGGAGAATTTTTCCGATGACTTCCGCTTGCTTAGCTCCCAACCTCAAGGTCGAAGGCGTTTTTTTCAATAAGCCCTTTTTACCCGGCTCCCAGCCAAGCTGGCTCACAAACAAATAGGCAGTGTTGGAGCCTTCTTGTTCCATGCCTTTTTGCACAGCATCAGAAACGGTAGAGTTGCGAAGGAGTGAATCCCGCTCGAGATCGGTTATGTAGAAAGGCATGTACGGCAAGCCAGATTCGAGTACGCCACGTGTATTCCAAGCCATCATCGCATCTAGTTCATCACCAGTGATCCCGACCATTTGCAAGAATTGCACTCGACCATTCGGCGTATCGATTTCGGCAA
The DNA here is from genome assembly GCF_001039275.2 of Brevibacillus brevis. Lineage (NCBI taxonomy): Bacteria > Bacillati > Bacillota > Bacilli > Caryophanales > Paenibacillaceae > Brevibacillus > Brevibacillus brevis. The sequence continues at coordinate 2,964,178 of NZ_CP030117.1, read as the reverse complement.
GCTGTGGGTCCGTGACAAAAGCGAGCGCAGTCAGTTGGGTATCGGCGCCCAGGCATATCGGACCGTTGGCATCCAAATGATCACCTGCATGAAATACATTGCCCGTGTTGAATACGTAACGCCCCATATTTTGAAGCAGATTCAGCGCCCAGGCAGGCGGTTCTTCCTCGTCGTCCTTTCGCGCCAATCGAAACGTCAATTCAAATCCAAAACCGCTTTCCTCTTCATTCTCGGATTCCTTTTCATACAGCTCAGTAAATCCATAGGTCACAAAATGCCAATGCGGGTAAGGCTCGTCTGATTTGTAGGCGCTTATTCCATCCAATGGATCGTGACCACCCAGCGCATACGAGATGAGCGTCCCGTAATGCTTAGGCTCCTGCTCTCCATAAATCTTTCTCATCTCCTGATCAATGGCATCCCAGCCCGCTGACATCATTTCTTCGTTCATTTCTTCGCTCATCTCTCTTACCTCCTATGTAATGACAGTCTTAACAATAGCCAAAATGAATTTTGGATACTCTATTAGACGGTCAATACCACTTAGCAAATTACATCGTTCTCATTCCCTTCTATTCAAAAGTCTTTAATGAGCCTGTGCTATCCCATTCGGAACGACTGGCTTCGATAACCAGTGCTGGTCGGTTTGCACATGATTTTTGCGTACAAACTTGGCGACAGATTGTTTAAAATCTTCGTATGGAAACCTCTCCGTTACTCGTACCACGTACCCCTCTTGTTCCCCGCCGAAGAAAGATTGTTTGGTGTAGCAACTTTTTACGGTCTCTTCCTTCCAAATCCCTCTGTATAAGACAGGCGCTGTCTCCAAGCCAAGTAGTTCGGCCCATTCTACCGTTTCATCCCACGACAAGCATTCATTTTTTTCATTCCAGATCGAGAACACGTAGAAATAGCTTGTTAGGTGTTCGTAATAGATGGAGTGCAGTGCATATACATTTTCCCCGCAAATTCTCCAGCCTTCCGGGATATGAAACGAAATCATCCCGTGCAGCATCTTTACCCAATGTCTAGATGCATGATCTTTGCTATCGAGTGACCTTGCATGGATATGATTTCGGTACAGCGTGGTATTTTCGCCATCCAGCTTTTCTGTCACGACTACTTCTTTTCCCTCGAAATGACAAACCGTTCGCAAAATTTTATCATCGTCGGTTCTAGTTCTTGACCAGGGTAAGTGAAAGGTTCTCGGGTATTTTTTCAGCATCGTTATTCACCTCCTCATTTGGCATAGGCATCCCCTTCCTTGAAGAAGTACAGCTTCCATAGGTACTCATCGCCTAGCAAATGATAAATCTCGGAAATATCTTGCTGCGTTCCGTAGTTAATCTTCATGTGCATTTGAATCAGGTTGACGACTTCGAAAATAAAATCATCGTTGAATCCTAATTCTTTTAAGAAATGGCAAGCAATTTGTGCGGAAACATGCTCATGTCCGAAGTAGGAGTAATGGCCTTTCATCGGCTTGTAGGTTTTGCAAAATGGTTTTCCTGTATCGTGAAACAGGGCGACCACTTGCATGAGAAATTTGTCTTCTTCCGTGTAAAAGGCGTTTACATAATCGAAAACATGATAGGTATGCTTGCACAAAGGGTACTGATGATAAGGGTTTTCTTGATTAAATTGATACATCTCTTTGAAAATTGGTATGGCATTCAACCTGTCGAACAGCTCTTCATAGGAGGGTTCGTTTTGAAGCAATTGAACGAACTCTTCTTTTGCAATGGCATAAGGCACTGGTTCGTGCAAGAGATGAATGTGATCCCAGCCTTCATTCTTGATGGGAAAATGGAAGTTCTTCCGCATCTTCGCCAAGATGTATTCGTCTACGGTTCTCTTTCGGGATCGATTGCGCTCCAGGCAAACGGAATAGGGAACGTCGAAGTAATAGCATTCCTTTTGGACATCGGGAAATTTGGCAAGGACTTTCATTCTTTTCTCTCTGTCGATATTGGTCGCGTCTAAGATGACATTCTTTCCATTCGCCAGCTCCGTTGCGATTTTCGAATAGACCTCAAAAAATACTTGCGCAGACTTTTTTTGTTTTCGCTCATCACCGAATAAGTTCTGGCGAATTTCATCCGTAGACACAATGGTTGCCCGTTCCTTTTTGGCAATTTCTTGCGCCCACTTACTTTTGCCACTGCCCGCAATGCCTGACAAGACGATTAATTTCTTTTTCACTTATATCTCACCTCCTTTCAATAAAAACAAACTTTTCGACATGCTTTTCCAATATTATACACACTTCGCGTATAGATGGCACCCTTCTTTGTTCCTAGATTTTCCGTTCTTTACAGCCACGGACCAAAGAAGTTCTGGACAGCTTGCTCGGAGTAGCTATCTTCCCCCCGCCAATTCACGACGGCGAAAAAGTCGTTCTTCCCGCCACGCCCTGGTCGGTTCTTGGTTGGAGCCAAGATTCCAGCGGATGCAAGAATTTCCATGAACACATCCCGTTCGTTTTTGCTAGATGGAAAGACACCATGGAGGCGCTTCTCCAATTGACGGGCGGCATCAGTTGGTTCACTGCTCGCGATGATGGCTAGCACCTGACGGAGGATGGCTACATCTTCTTCCTGTACCGAAAGATTTTCTTCTTTGCTTACTAGCTCCAGATCAAGCATGACGTACAAAAGGTAATTTAGACGGATACCGCCCCACTTGATTCTTTCGAAATTCAATACATTCAAATCTTCATTCGTATACTGCTCTCGACTTGCCATATGGTAGCGGTCGCAAAGATGGCAGTCTCCGTACATAGCGAAATAGGTGCCGTTTTCTGGATTTATATATTTGCCGACGTTACTTTCGAACGAATGGGCTGTCAAAGACTGAGTCAAAGCCCAACTAGACAAGGCGCTGCGCAGGTACACCTTTCGCGTCGAGAGACTGTACAAAAATGCTGCGGCGACTTGTTCTTTCGTCACTTTTTCATGCAGAGCAATGATTTTGTCTATGCACTCCTCGTGACTGATCGTTAACGGGTCAAACATGAGTCCTTTGCTTTTGGCGTATTCAAAATCTTCTCCCGAAAAGTCGTACGGAGCACTGTTCCAGCCTTTACTGCTCCAAAATGTTTTCATCAAGATTTGCTTTGCTTTTTTATCCATAAATCGATTGCTCCTTTTTACTATGATGCTTTTCCATATTTTAGCGCGGATCGGACGTATGAAAAAAGAGTCCAACGTGTGAAAGATCGTTGGACTCTGATTCCATGCTATCACGTACCGCAAAACGTTTGGTAAGGACGTGCCGATTCCGCTGGTAAAGTCGTGTATTCTACCTGTTCAGGAGTGTAAGCATATGGATCAGAAAGGACTGCCAGGAGCCGTTCCATCACCGTGTAGTCGCCCTCTTTCCACGCAGCTTCCAATGCCTCTTCTACACGATGGTTGCGAGGGATGACTGCCGGATTACTCTTTTTCATTAACTGTTGTACCGCAGCGGGGTCTTCTGGCTGTCTCGTTAGTCGCGCTCTCCACTGCTCATGCCATTCCGGGAATTCGCACGTACCAAACAGCACGCTATCTTCTGGTTGATTGAGCGTAAAAGCACGGAATGTATTCGTATAGTCTGCATGATTCTCCTTCATCATGTTGAGCAGACCTTCGATCAACGCCTCGTCTTGTTCCTCTTCGTTAAACAATCCGAGCTTTGCCCGCATTCCAGTGAGCCAATTGCTATGATACAGCTTGCTGAATTCGGCAAGGGCATCTTCGGCCATTTTCACAGCCTGCGCTTCGTTGTCATGCAACAAAGGCAATAAGGTTTCCGCAAAACGGGAAAGATTCCATACGGCTATGTACGGCTGATTTCCGTAAGCATAGCGGCCCTGAACATCAATGGAGCTAAATACAGTAGCAGGATCATACGTGTCCATGAAAGCGCAAGGACCGTAATCAATGGTTTCGCCGCTGATCGCCATGTTGTCGGTGTTCATGACCCCGTGAATAAAGCCTACGAGTTGCCACCTTGCTATCAACATAGCCTGACGCTGGATGACTCCCTTCAATAGGAGGAGATAGCGGTTTTCCTCTGCATGGTTCTCTGGAAAATGTCTTTGTAACGTATAATCAGCTAACGCGCGGAGATCTTCAATGGAACAAAATCTTGCCGCGAATTGGAACGTGCCTACTCTGATATGACTGGCTGCGACACGCGTCAAAATGGCACCAGGCAGCTCGGCTTCGCGGTAAATAGACTCGCCGGTTGTCACTACCGCAAGGCTCCGAGTAGTAGGAATTCCGAGTCCATGCATGGCCTCGCTAATGATGTATTCGCGCAGCATCGGGCCAAGGGCTGCTCTACCATCGCCGCCGCGTGAATAAGGTGTTCTGCCTGAACCTTTCAGTTGGATATCAAAGCGCTCGCCTGTAGGCGTAATTTGCTCGCCAAGCAGGAGAGCACGCCCGTCGCCCAGCATGGTAAAATGGCCAAATTGATGCCCCGCATATGCTTGAGCGAGAGGCATAGCGCCTTCTGGGGTTTTATTTCCTGCGAGCATGGCTATGATTTCTTCGCTTTGCAGAGCTTCGACATTCAGCCCTAGCGATTTTGCCAAACGTTCATTGAGAATGGCTAGCTTCGGTGATCGTACAGGAGGTGGATTGAGCCTAGAGAAGAATGATTTTGGCAGCGTTGTATAGCTGTTATCGAAGTTCCATCCCGGTTCGATTGTTGCTTTTTTGTCTGTCATTGTATCTCCTTTTATCAATTGGCTTTTGCCAATTTATTATACCCTTTTCATGCAAAATAGGAGCACATTGGTCACACGAAAAACAAAAAACGCCGGATTTCCATTCGACGTTTTAATTCGGTGCCAGCAACATGATGGTCACTACCATCATGAGGACCATTGTGATAAAAACCAAGCTTGTAGAGACTAGGTCGATACCAGAAACGGGCGAGCGGAACGTTTCATTATTGATTCCTTTTCATTTACTATACACCATCGATCTTGGATGATAAATCAGAAATTTCTATAAATGACTTCACTAAAAAGAGTCTGCTGTAATGACCCGCAGACTCTTCCTCATGCTTGCAATGACTGGCTTGTCTTATTCGAATTTTGTGACAACAAATGTTCCAGTAAGCGTATTTTGTGTCATCCCTTCGAAAATGTCATTCACTTCTGAAAGAGACACTTCGCGATTCACCATTTTGCTAGGAGCCAGTTTTCCTTGCAACACAAAAGAAAGCAAAGAAGAGTAACCATGAACCGGCATGCCAAAGGTAGAAAGGAAGCGAATCTCTTTCTTGACCATATCCGTTACTGGGATCGTAACATTTCCACCATCATGTGTAACAATCCCCCCTTGCAAGTGGCGGCCGTCTTTTTTGAGACTGAGGATTGAGTTGACGCATGTCTCGGAATGCCCCAGTGCATCTACTGACACGTCTGCTCCACCCTTCGTGAGTTCCATGATGGCTTCAACGGAGTTCGTTTTACGGCTGTTAATGGTATAAGCTGCCCCCATCTGCTTGGCTAACACTAAATTCGTATCATGAATGTCCACACCGATCACGTTTGCCCCCATAGCCGAGGCAATGTTAATTGCAGAAAGCCCAAGGCCACCACATCCGTAAATGACAACCCATTCTCCAGGCATAACTTGAGCCCGATCGACTAGTCCATGGAATGCGGTCATGAAGCGGCAACCCAAGGCCGAAGCATCAAGGAAGCCAATTTCTTCTGGCAAATGGATAACATTTCGATCTGCTTTTGGAACCGCGACGTATTCTGCATAGCCGCCATCATAAGACATTCCGGGGAATGACCGAGAGTCACACAGGTTTGACTTCCCACTGAGACAATAAGGGCACGTTCCATCACTTCCGATAAATGGAACAACTACCCGATCTCCCTTTTTAAAATGGGTCACTTCCCTTCCCACTTCTTCCACGATACCGCAGAATTCATGACCCAAAATACGGTTCACTGGTTGTCCATGCAGCCAAAAATGCCAGTCACTCCGACATACTCCGTTTGCCATGACGTTAATGAGAATCCCGTCTTTATCAGGTGTGGGATCTTGAACATTTTTCACTTCACATTTCTGCTTATCTACGAGTACGAGTGCCTTCATTCTGTTTACCCCCTGGTATGATTTTGATTCATTTAATCGAGGCTGATTAAGACACTTTTCGTTTTGGTGTAAGCTTCTATACCTTGATAACCCATTTCTGATCCAATCCCGCTTTGCTTATGTCCTCCGAAGGGAAGAGCGTTATCCGACTTCAGATACGTATTTACCCAGACAGTCCCTGCTTCTAACGCATTGCTGACCTTATGCGCGGTCGTCAAATTTTGCGTCCATATACCTGCAGCCAATCCGTATTCGGTTTCGTTCGCTCTTTCAATGACTTCCTCTATCTGTTCAAACGGCATGACGCACAAGACCGGGCCGAATATCTCCTCTTTTACCGCCGTACAATTTTCTTCGAGATCAGTAAGGATGGTAGGCTCCAAATAGTTTCCGCCTGCCAGCTCGCCTTCTTGTAGAATGTTTCCGCCTGTTAAAACGGTAGCTCCTTCTTTTTTGGCGATTTCAATATAATTTTTCACAGTTTGCAAGTGCTCTTTGGAAATCAGTGGCCCCATCTGTGTAGCTGGGTCTAGAGGGTTCCCAACTTTCATTTTTTGTGCCATTTCAACCAATTTAGCTGTGACCTGTTGAAAGACTGGCTTTTCAACATAGAGACGAGTCCCTGCCACACAGATTTGCCCCTGGTTTGTAAACATCCCAAGAAACGCACCTTGTATCGCTTTATCCAGGTCAGCATCCGCAAAAATAATGTTTGGTGATTTTCCCCCTAATTCCAAAGTGATTTTTTTCAAGGTGTCAGCGGATTTTCTCATGATTCCTTTGCCCACTTCCGTCGACCCTGTGAAACCGATTTTGTCAATATCAGGGTGATTCGCGATCGCTTCCCCGATTTTACGGCCAGAACCTGTTACAATGTTCACCACACCCGCGGGGAAACCTGCTTCCATAATCAGCTCACCAAGCAGCAAGGTCGTCAAGGATGTTTGCTGGGAAGGCTTCAAAATCACGGTATTCCCTGCAGCGAGCGGAGCGGCTAACTTCCAGACTGTCCCCAGCAAAGGATAGTTCCATGGCGTAATTTGTCCGCAAACACCTAATGGCTCTCTAATTGTATAGGCATGAAAATTTCCGCCTGATGTAAGCGGTATCGTTTGTCCCGTTAATTTGGTCGCCCAGCCTGCATAATAGCGCAAGTGAGCCACGGCGCTTGGGACGAATGCATGACGAGTAAGCGTAATCGTGTTACCGCCATCCAGCGTTTCGAGATAGGCAAATTCTTCAGCACGTTGTTCCAGCAAATCTGCAAGCTTATGGAGGAGTAGTGTTCGTTCTACAGGGGATGTTTTTGACCATGGCCCGTTACATGCTGCTCTTGCTGCACGCACTGCCCGATCTACATCTGCCTCGTCTCCTTCATAGATTTTGGCGATGACCTCACCATTTGCTGGATTGATAGATTCATAGATTTTACCGGAGAGAGAAGGAACCCATTCGCCGTTGATCAGCATTTGTTTGGTGTCAAAAAGGAAAGTAGCCACGTTTTCCTGCGGTACAGCTCGTACTTTGGACATGCTATTCATCTCCTTTTGTTTGGAATGTTGCGTCTTTTTATGAAATGGTTTCTTTAGCAGACGTAGGGGTTAAGGAGAAGCCCTCATAGCCTTTGGCTGCGACCTCGTCGCATATTTTGCGGTAGGCTCCAACACCGCCTACATAGATGAGGAATCCACGTGGTTTACCCTCAATATTTGCACCTGTATACCATGAATCTGTTTTCGTGTAGAGTGTCGCATCGGCCACTTCTCTGCAATGCGCGCTCCAAGCCTCCTCTGCCTCGGCTTTCGCCTCTATGGTTGTAATCCCATGCTCGCGCAAATATTCCAGGCAATCGCCAATCCATTCCACATGCTGCTCAATGGAAACAGGAACGTTTGACAGAGAGGAGGGACTCTCGGGACCCGTAATCATAAACATGTTCGGGAAACCAGCGTTTGCGATGCCTAGGTACGTTCTGGTTTGGGGACCTCCAGCCCATTTTTCCTTCAGGGAGATTCCGTCTTTTCCACGAATATCGATTTTAAATAACGGCCCGGTCATCGCATCGTAACCGGTTGCAAAAACGAGGATATCCAGTGCATACTCCTCTTCCGTCGTTTTGATTCCCTTGGGTGTTATCTCTGTAATTGGAGCACTTTTTACATCAACTAAAGTGACATTGTCGCGGTTATAGGTCTCATAATAATTGGTGTCCAGAACAGGTCTTTTCGCAGCGAAATAATAAGTTGGTTTCAAAAGCTCCGCTGTTTTGGGGTCTTTTACGGTCTCACCGATCTTGCTGCGAATGAATTCGGCGACCGTTTCATTAGCTGTCGGGTTAATGATCAAGTCATTGTAAGTTGTACCTAACCCAAATCCTCCCCGATCCCAAACCTTTTGGTATTCCCGCTGGCGTTCTTCTGGAGAATCTGCCAGCGCGGATCGATCATGGATCAATTTGTGCAGATAGCCGGTCGCAGATTCACGCGTTTGCCGCTTAATCTCGCTATAGTTTGCTTTCGTTTGGCGGATGAACTCAGGATCATAGGCGTGGTTTCTCGCTGGCGTACAATACCCAGGTGTCCGCTGAAAGACGAAAAGATGACCTGCTTCTTCTGCAATGACCGGGATGGACTGGATACCACTCGAACCTGTACCGATCACTCCGACGCGCTTCCCTTTGAAATCTACCTTTTCATGTGGCCAGTGTCCGGTATGGTACCAATCGCCTTCGAAGCTATCCAAGCCCTTAAATTTGGGGATATTGGAGGACGAGAGATTACCGACACCAGTAATAAAGTACGTCGCCGTTATATGCGTGCCGTCTTCCGTCTGGAGTCGCCACCTGTTATTCACCTCATCGTAATGGGCCGCCCTCATACGCGTATTGAACTGGATGTCACGCCGCAAATCGAACTTGTCCGCCACATAGTTGAGATAACTCAGAATTTCTGCCTGCTCCGGGTATCTGGAGGACCATGTCCATTCCTGATAGAGCTCCTCGGAGAACATGTAATTGTAAATGATGCTTTCCGAGTCGCATTTCGCTCCGGGATAACGATTTGCATACCAGACACCACCAACATCTGGAGCGGCATCGTAAGCTTGCACAGAAAATCCTGCTTCACGCAAACGATAGAGCATGTATAGCCCCGAGAATCCCGCGCCGATGATCACCGCGTCGAAGTCGGTATTCGCATTCTTCTGGGATTTGTGCTGAGTAAATGTCATTTTTGTTCCAACCTCCTCATGTTTACTCATTCACTACTTTCACAGCCGGTACGACAAAGGTATTTTCCTGTAAAGACTCATCTGGGGTGTAGATTCTTAAGACCAAACTAAAATTCGGGGCTGTCGTTGAGGTAGGTGATGGTAGCCAGTTAGATTCTTTGCCCTCCGGTGGTGTGCTTTGAATGTAGATATCTAACGAACCATCCTCATTGTATTTCAGCCCTTCCGTGCGATCTCCAATCGAATAGCGATTCATCGGATTATTGATGAAGTGATTATCGGAATCATATATACTGAGCGACCAGAACGATTTTGTCTGAGGGATCTGATCTTTCTCAAAATGAATCACGTATTTTTTCTGACCGACCAAAGGATTCCCATCACTATCCACACGGGTTGTTGCGTATACAGCTTCTTTTGCCGTATTGGCTGCAAGTCCACGCTTGGCAATCATTGCTCTGTTTAAATAGTAGGTATCATAAATACCCACTCGTTCATTGTTTACCCGCCAATTTCCATTGTTGGGTCTTTGGAGAATACTCATGGAATTCTTTATGATCTCTTTTGCATCTTTTACCGCTTTCGTCAAGCCCTCCATAACCACTGGATCATTGTTTGCGTGAAATGTCCCTGCCTGGTAATCCAAGCCTATGAACTCAAGCTTGCTTAGAAAAGCCTCATCCTTTTGTGGCGGTGGGTTGAGCTTCATCAATTGGGCGAGTAATGGATAAAATTTTGACGGATCATCGAAGTCACCCAATTGAATTTTGGGTAGATGGATCGAACCCGGTTTCTGTTTGGCATCCAAGGGTGCTAATGTATACTCCTCCTGAATTTTATAAACATTGGGCAAATCTTTTTCGCCATTGACAGATGTTCTCCCCAGAAGCCAGAGCATATCCGTTGGCGCTCTGATGACCTCCACATCACTTGGCAGCTTTCCTTTCCACTCTGGTCCCACAATCACAACCTTTCCACCTTGATAGTCATCTAGATTGGAGCCGCCGATATAATGGAAGGAGTTACTGTAGGCATCCATCATTTGCAGAGTGAAGTAACGGTCGATTTTGGGATAACGCAACACTTGGGGTCCCTTTGATAAATCAAGCCATGCACTTGAGTACAATGTGTCATTGTTTGGTGTAACAAAATCCCTGAAACTGGCATCAGCTAACAGCTTGTCATGATGGAATGTGTTCAATGGGGTTTTTTCCGTGTATGTCTGCATCGTTCTTGCCATTTCAACCAGGGTATAGCCGTATATGTAAGCATCAACGCCTACACTGTACGCCAAATTGGTACGGAAGGGAGCTTGCACGAGTGGTACTGTATTTGGTGCGGCCGAAGCTTGTGACTGAACCATTCCTGCTTGGTATTGCCTGTTTTCTTTTGCATAAGCACTACCCGTCGCCATTGAAGTCAATACACTCAGTGCTGTAATGAACAGACCTGCCTTTTTCACAAGCACTTCCCCCTTTGCTTATTGTCCGCTTACTTTTTTCACCGTGGGAATTTCGTATTTGCCTTCCAGGACAATTGGCTTTGGCAAATACATTCTGAGCATCAAGTTAAAGTCTCCTTCTGGCGTCGGCAGCCAGTTCGATTCTTTTCCTGCTGGCGGTTCTTTCTGGAGGTAGATATCAAGAGAGCCGTCTGCATTGTATTTCAGCTCCCTCGTGCGGTCGCCAAGTGCATAACGATTGATATGGTTTGGTACGAAGTAGTAATCTGCTCCATACAGGGTTAGTGACCAGAAAGCCTCGACAGGAGGAAGGTTATCTTTTGCAAAGTGAATGACATAACGATTCTCTCCGGTTAATGGGTCCCCATTGTCATCCACAGCCGTTCTTTGATATACGCTTTCACTCGGGATGTTGGCACCAAAAGCCGTACGAGCTACGACAGCTCTCTTCAAGTAATCAACCCCATAAGTTCCGTAATCGAGGTTGAGGCTCCATCCATTTTCTCCTTGTCCTTTGCCAACACTTGCCGTTGCAATGATTTCTTCCCCATCTTTTACAGCTCGTCTTAACCCCGCCAGAGTGGCTTCATCAAGCGCAGTTTCATTAAAATTACCGGTAGCCGAAATCCCAATGTGTTCAAATTGCTTGACGTGAGCCTCATCCACTGGAGCAGGCTGATTGGCTTTCATGGAGTTGGTCAGCATACGAAAAAACGACAGCGGGTCCTGATCGTCGAATAAAGCAGCAGGTACATTTGTGGAAGAACTGGTCTGCGCAGATTGGACAAGGGGTGTAATCGTCATCTGCTTTTGAAGTTCTGTTACATTCGGTATGTCATTCTCCCCATCTATTAAAATACGTCCACCAGCGAGCACTGTATTGGTCGGGGACTTGATAACTTTCCTATTATCTGGCAGGTCACCTTCCCACGTTGGTCCAACGATCACATAGTCGCCTTCTTTTGTGCCTGTCGTTCTCGTCCCGATGTAGTCAAAGGAATTTGTCCATGCGTCCATCAATTGGATGGTATAATATCGTTTTCCGAAATCAGGTACGTGCAGGACCAGAGGACCTTGGGTAAGGTCAAGATAGGCAGCCGAGTACAGCGTATCGTGATTGGGGGAAACTACGCCCCGATAATCAGCAGCAGGTAGCGTTTGATGATGAAAAAACTGATTTAAAGGCCTTTTGTTTTGTATAGCATTCCGCTTCTTCATCTCCATGGTTACAAGAGGATAACCGTAAATGTACGCTTGGATACCCAGGCTGTACGCTAAATTCTCACGTGACTGTTTGGTTGATACCGTTCCTTGCTTCGCCAAGGGCACGATGGTGCTAGCCTGAGCAGGAGCTTTTAAAGCAGCATTACTAACAGAAAAGGACAGCGTTGTCAGGACAGTAGTCAGTGAGAAAATGAGTAGCTTTCCCTTCAACATTGATACACCCCCCTATCCTACTTGGTGATAATCTGATCGATCTTATGCAAAAATTCTGTTATACGAGAAATCGTTGCTTTTATACGCTCCGGAAATATAGCCATATTCGCAAAATACCCGTGTACCAAGCCTTTCTCACAAATCGATTCAACCTTTACCCCTGCATTCTTCAAGCGTTCGGCATAAGCCTTCCCCTCATCGCGCAGAACATCACATTCAGCGGTAATCACGATCGCTGGAGGTAGATTGCTCAAATCACTTGCTGAAAGTGGAGCGACATACGGATTGCTTTTATCATACTCATGATTGATATAATGGTTGGAAAACCAAATCATCAGGTCCCGATTCAGACCAAATCCTTCTTGAAATTCCATGTAAGACGAAGAGTCAAAGCGCATGTCCGTTACTGGGTAAATGAGGACCTGCGCCTTTATTGCAGGACCGTTTTGGTCTCTAGCAAGAAGCGAGAGCACAGCGGCAAGATTCCCTCCTGCACTATCACCGCCTATGACCAAATCAGAAGCGCTTCCATTCATAGAGGAAGCATTTTCACTCACCCACTTTAACGCTGCATAGGAATCTGCGACGGGAACAGGGAACTTATGCTCTGGAGCTAGACGATAGTCGACAGAAACGATGATTCTTCCCGTTTGATAAGCCAGCATTCGACAACTGGCATCTACGGTTTCAAGATCACCGATTACCCAACCTCCACCGTGATAATAGATAAAAAGTGGAAACGGACCTTGTCCTTCTGGTGTGTAAATCCTGATGGTTATTTCGCCTTCCGCTCCAACAGGAATCCGCTTGTCCTCCACTTTTGCGAGTGGTGCGAGCTTTACCTCGACAGGAGGGATCTGTGCGAATAAATCTCTCACTGCTTGCGGTTCTAACTTATGGAGAGGCGGTAATTGGTTAATCCTGTCCAAATAAACTTTTGCTCTTGGATCTAAATTTGCCACAAAACTTCCATCCTTCCCTTGCTATCATGTATGCTTTCTCTCTATCTAAAGCCTATCTTTTTCTGTATAATTGGAATATTCCCATTTTGTCGTATATAGATTCCCCCAAAAGGAGATGACAAAGTGACTGCAATCTATACCATTGAAGAACTAGTTCGAAAGCTGGATGCCATAACGAATCATGAAGAAAAATTATATAAAATTCTTGAGCTCTATATGGAGCTATTTCCAGTCCAGGATGCCTCGTTATATCGATATTCGCCTATTGGATATTTTGCAGAAGGAATTATATCCCTTTCTTCAAAAGGATTAAGTCATATACGGGAAAAACGGGATGATGCTCGGTCATACAATATTTTGCAGGGAGTCATCCGTGAAAGAAAAGCCAAGTACTGTTCTGGCATCGAATTTTTCAAACAAACCAGTAGCAATTACGCTCATTCCTCCAATGATCATGCTCTTTTAGTTTCCCCCATTTGCTACGGCTCTGTCGTCATTGGCTTAATATCCTCCAAACAATTTCATATAGGAGCGACTATTGATGAAGATCTCCTTACATCTGCCACTCTATATGGCAAACTCGTCGGCAGGGTTATTGAAGATTTTCAGGGTGCAGAAAATTCTTCTTCATTAAGCAAGAGAGAACTGGAAGTCATGCAGAGAATCGCGTGGGGACAAAGTACAAAGGAAATGGCTGATTCGATGAATATCAGTGAGTTGACCGTAAAACAATACGTGAAATCCGCCATTCAAAAAACAGGTGCAAACAACCGATCTCACGCTGTTGGGGAACTCTATCGGCAAGGAATCATCTCCTAGACGAAGTAAAAAAACACCAAAAAGCCGACAGAGCTTTCTGTCGGCACTTTTACCACTCTTACAGACGATCAAGAAAAAGCGGAGATCCCTAAAATTTCTCGTCCAATAATCAGTTTTTGAATCTCATTGGTTCCTTCGGCGATCGTAAAATAACGAATATCACGGTAATAGCGTTCGACCGGAAACTCTTTTGTGTACCCGTAGCCGCCATGGATTTGCAAGGCTTCTTCCGCCACTTTGAGCACCTTTTCTGTCGCGAAGTATTTCGCCATCGAGCATTCCAGTTTGCACGGCTTTCCTTGATCCAGCAGATGGCTGGCTTGAAGACCCAACAAGCGCATCGCGTTCGTCAGCGTTACCATTTCACTGATTTTTGCTTGAATGAGCTGAAAGCCTCCAATCGGTTTTCCAAATTGCACCCGTTCTTTGGCATACCTCACAGAAGAGTCTATACACGCTTGGGCAATGCCTGTCGATATAAAGGCAACCATAGCACGAGCGCTATTGAGAAATTTTAGTCCCTGTCGTAATCCATCCCCTACTTTTCCTAGCAAATTCTCTGCCGGAATCTCACAATCTTCAAAAATCAACTCAGCAAATGGACAACTCACTGTGCCCATTTTTTCAATGGGCTTGGTTTGATAATGAGAGATCCCTTTTTCTACGATAAAAGCGGCAATCCCGTCATTTCCTTTGGATTTATCGGTTTGTGCGATGACGATCCCGATTTCTCCTTCCAGCCCATTCGTAATAAACATCTTGGAGCCGTTAATCACCCACTTGTCTCCCCTGCGTTCTGCACGAGTTTGAATGCTCGATGTGTCCGATCCCACATTTGGTTCTGTCAGGGCAAAAAAGCCAAATTTATCACCGCTCATTAATGGTAGTAAAAATTTTCTTCGTTGCTCTTCTGTTCCGTATTCATAGATATGAGTCAGTACCGAATTCGATAGTCCCACTGTCGCACGCAAGGATGGCCACACTCTGGACAATTCTTCGATCATAGTAAAGTAGGTTGTGTAATCGAGTCCGTTACCACCTGCTTCCTCAGGCAGCAGTCCTCCCAGAAACCCAAATGGCACCAATTTTTTCACGATGTCTTTTGATACCGCTTTTCCTGATTTCTCGTAATCATCAACCATGGGGTGTATTTCCTTATCCAAAAATCTTCGAAGGGTGTCCTTAATCATCGTTTGTTCATCGGATAATACGAGAGCCATGTTCAGTTCCTCCTTCTCAACCAAATCTTCCGCCGGAGACGTGCAGTAGATCACCGGAGATATATGAGGATTCATCTGATGCAAAAAACAAAACGGCATTCGCCACATCCTCCGGTAATCCAATCCGTTGTATGGGCGTATCTTTCTTTTGAAGCTCTTTGATTTTTTCATATTTGGGATGGTGTAGGAGTGCATCCGTTTCAATAAGACCGGGTGCAATTGCATTGACAGTAATGTTGTTTTTTCCTAATTCTTTGGCCAGAGCGCGTGTTAATCCGACGATTCCAGCCTTGGCCGAGGAGTAGTTTGCCTGACCGGGATTACCTAAATGTGCTCGCGAGGAAATATTGACGATTTTCCCGTAATTTTGCTCGATCATATGAGAAGACACATATTTGGAGCATAAAAAAGCGCCCTTCAAACAAACATCGATGACAGAATCCCATTCATTCTCTTCCATGTCATTGATTCGCGCATCTTTCACAAATCCAGCGTTATTCACGAGAATGTCGATTCTTCCATAGGCCTCGATTGTCTTGTCAACAATCCTTCGTGTATCCTCCGCCTTGGAAACATCTGCCTCTACTGCGATTGCCCTTCCACCCGCCTGATTGATTTGCAGCGCAGTCTCTTCGCATGTTTGCTTATTGACATCCGTTACGGTAAGAAGTGCTCCTTCCAGAACCAGTTTTTGAGCAATCGTCTTGCCAATTCCTTTACCTGAACCGGTAACGATCGCGACTTTGCCTGCAAATCTCATACTCATCCTCCCTTTCTGATTTTAGTAGATGATAGTCATTTACAAACCGAGGTTTTTGGCGATAATATTTTTCATAATTTCCGTTGTCCCCCCATAGATCGGCATCACAGCAACATCTCGGTAACGACGGGCGATCGGATATTCTTCCATGAAGCCGTATCCGCCATGAAGCTGCAAGCAGCGGGCTGACATCTTCCTTGCCATTTCGGTAATGAACCATTTTGCCATGGAAATTTGGGTCACGATATTATCACCTTGCATATGTTTTTCGGTTAAATTATCCAGGAAGGTCTGTGCCATTTTTAATTCGGTTGCCATTTCCGCGATCTCAAATTGCGTGTTCTGAAAGGAACTGATCGGTTTCCCAAAAGCCTGTCTTTCCTTCACATAGCTCATGGTTGTCTTGAGCATCTCTTCTGCTACGACCAATGCACCCAAAGCAATCAAGAGCCGTTCCTGCTGCAATTTTTCCATCAAGTAGTAGAAGCCTTGGCCTTCTTCTCCTAACAGATTTGCAACGGGAACTCGTGCATCCTCAAAAATCAACTCAACGGTATCTGTTGAATGCTGACCCAGCTTTTTCAATTTACGACCGCGGGAAAATCCGGGTGTACCCGCATCCACCAAGAGGATGCTGATGCCTTTCCGGGCTGGAGTTGCTTTTGGATCTGTTTTGACTGCAACGAAAAACAGCGATGCATTGATTCCGTTGGAGATAAAGGTTTTCTGTCCGTTTACGATATAGTGATCGCCATCACGAATAGCCATGGTACTCATACTGGCTAAGTCCGAGCCGATTCCAGGCTCTGTCATCGCTACCGAAGTCGTGATTTCTCCGCTTACACATTTCGGTAAGTATTTTTTCTTTTGCTCTTCGTTTCCGAAGCGCTCGAGATAAGGGACGATAATCGAAGAGCTCGTGCTAGCCAGTGTGCCTACGCCAACACGGTTTAACTCCTCCGCCAAGACGAGATTGAAACCAAAGTCTAGGCCAAGCCCGCCGTATTCTGGCTTTATTTGTGGACAAAGAAACCCTTGAGCACCCAGCTTTTGATAAAATTCTCGTGGCGTGTATTTTTCTTCTTCCCATTTTTCAATATTAGGGACTGCTTCTTTTTCGAGAAATTTTTGCAAGGACGTTCGGAACATCTCATGTTCATCTGTAAGGAAACGTCTTTCTCTTTTCCATAAATCAAAAGTAGTTCGTGTAGTTGAAGTTGATGGGCTTGACATCATATCATCCTCCCAATCATGATTCGTGAGTAGGCACATATAGGAAAGACCGTCTTTGAGAGCCGTGAAAGGCGAAAATTGCAACCAGTTTTCACGGCACTCAATCCGGTCAGTTAGGATACACAGCCTTATCTACTACCTGGAGGGCAATTTGGCTTCAAAAATGCCTGAAACTTTGACTTCGCCTTCCTTATTCTTTGCCAGTACTTCTCCCACTACGGTATTGTCCGGCTTTTTTTCCAACACTTTCCCAACAATCTGGATCGATTCGCCAGGCAGTGTCATTTTACTGAAACGAACTTGAATCTTCTGAACATTTTTTCGAGTAACCCAGGAAGTGACTCCTTGGGACAGCATCCCCATGACTAGCATACCGTGAGCGATGATCTTCATTCCGGCTTTTTCTGCAAACTCTTCCACCAAATGGAGCGGGTGAAAATCGCCGGAAGCACCTGCAAATCGAACGAGTTGCACGCGGGTGATCGGTTCTTTTTCCAGAATGGGGAACTCATATCCTTCGCTTACATCCTCATAAAATATCATGTCGTTCTCCTTTCTTCTCATGCCTCATTAATGACGATGCACGATCGTGTTTCGCGTAATGGCTACCAGTTCGCCTCGCTGGTTTCGATACTGATTTTCAGAGGTGACCAAATCCATCGAACCGGTGCTTCCGGTTTTCGTTTCTGCATCCACAACCTTACTCGTGACAGACAGCACATCTCCTGCGACAATGTCACCCACATATTCGTAGGATTGCTGTCCATGCAAAACTCTCGCCAGTTTTAATCCCAGCTTCTCCATTTTTTCGACGGAACCCATGCCGCCCCACAAGTCAATGACTTGCAAAAAAGTTGGCGGGATCGGAATGCCAGCGTAGCCTTCTTTTTTGGCAGCCTCCAGATCGTAATAGATCGGGTTGTCATCACCAATGGCGAGGGCCAATTCTTTTATTTTTCCTTTTTCTACTGTCATGGTGTACGGTTTAAACTCCAGACCGATCAAATCTTTCACATGGGACATGTTCATTCACCTCATCTACATAAATTGGACGAAATGATTACGTCAAGGAACCTCCGTTTACTCCAAGCACTTGTCCATTGATATAGTTGGACAATGGGGATGCGAGGAATAAAATGCTTTCGGCTGCTTCCCTTGCGCTGCCAACGCGCTGTTGAGGAATGTTGCTAATTAGCTTCTGCCGTACTTTCTCTGGAATGCCCGCGGCCTCGCCGTTGACGACCAGACCCTCTTCTTTTGGACGTGTAAGACGAGTATCAATGAAACCAAAAGCGACTGCATTGCTGTTGATATTGAATTGCCCCCACTCTTTCGCTACGACTTTGGTTAATCCGATAACACCTGCTTTTGCTGAAGAATAGTTGGCTTGACCCATGTTTCCTCTTACTCCAGAACCTGAGGAAACATTGATAATCTTGCGGTGATGAACGATTCCTTGCTCGATCTCTTTTTTGGCGACATCGCGCATGTATGGAGATGCCTCACGAATCAAGCGGAAGGGAGCGATCAAGTGGATGTCCAGCATCGCCTGGAACGCTTCGTCCGTCATTTTATGAAGCAGGCCGTCAATGCAATAGCCAGCGTTATTCACGATAATATCCAGTCGACCAAAGGCTGAGATCGTCGCATCTACCAATTGTTTCGGATAGGCTGGATCTGTTACGTTTCCGCAAAATGCGATCGCATCGCTTCCGAGATCCTTGATCGTAGAAACGACTTCTGCTGCCGGTTCTTCGTCTCGATCTGCCACAACGACTCGCGCTCCATTTTCAGCCAATACCAATGCCGTCTCACGGCCAATTCCGCGTCCTGCCCCTGTAACGATTGCTACTTGGTTTTCCAACATTTTCGTCATATCCACTCTTCCTTCCATTTCGTTATTATCCAACTCGATACATGGTTACGACGCAAGCGCCACCAAGACCCAAGTTGTGCTGCAAGGCGACTCTTGCATTGTCCACTTGCCGTTTCTGTGCTTGCCCGCGTAGCTGCCAGACTAGCTCCGTGCACTGCGCCAGGCCTGTTGCCCCGATGGGGTGTCCTTTTGACATCAATCCACCTGAAGGGTTGACCACTACTTTGCCACCGTATGTGTTACTGCCGTCATTGATAAATTTCTCTGCTCCACCTTCTTCGCATATCCCCAGGCTCTCATAGGTAATGACCTCATTTGGGGTGAAGCAGTCATGGAGCTCCAGAACATCGACTTCTTCTGGACCGATGCCTGCTGCCTCATAGACCTGTTTAGCAGCACGACGTGTCATATCGGCACCCACCAGATTGAGGATATTGTCGTAACTGACGTTCATATCCGTTGTCAGCGCTTGCCCCACAATCTCGACCGCGTTGGAAATACCGTGTTTTTTGGCAAATTCCTCACTGCATACAATAGCCGCTGCCGCTCCGCAGGTTGGTGGGCAGGCCATGAGGCGAGTCAATGTAGGCATCAGCTCCGGCGCACTCATGACCTCTTCCACTGTCAGCTTTTGTGTAAAGAGCGAGTACGGATTTTGAACGGCATGATTCCTTGTTTTCACGGAAACTTTTGCAAAAATGTCGGGATTCGCCCCGTACTTCTCCAGATACTCCTTACCCGCCGAACCAAACAACCGGATTGCATTCGGTGCTTGCGGCACTTCCGGCCACAATTCCTTCAAGCGATCCTGCAACCAGCCTGTTGCCGGCGTTCGATCATCCCAATGGGATTTCAATGCACCAGGCTTCATTTCTTCAAAGCCTACAGCCAATGCGCACTCTACGGTTCCAGACTCTACTGCTTGTCGTGCCAGGAACAGGGCATTGGAACCGGAGGAGCAGTTGTTATTGATATTAAAAATAGGAATCCCTGTCATCCCTACCAAATACAACGCTCTTTGGCCACACGTGCTGTCACCGTATACATAGCTGGCATAGGCTTGCTGGATTTCGGAATAGTTAATTCCCGCATCTTCCAGTGCACCTTTTACTGCTTTCGCTGCCATAACTTCATAGGGCTCGTGTGCCCCAGGTTTTGTAAACGGTATCATATTTACGCCGATTACTTTTACTTTTTTACCCAATAGTCTCGCCTCCTTTGTAAAATGGTGAAGTAGCTCAAAATATTTATGAATAATTTGAATCTTTAAATTAATAATAAATTTATGCTTGTATTTAATAAAGTTTAGAACGCTAAAGGTACATTAAGTAAATATTAATGGCTACGATTTTCCTCAACCAATGTACGGCGTAATATTTTGCCCACTGCCGATTTCGGCAATTGTTCCCTGAATTCGATCAATCTAGGCACTTTATATTTCGCCAGCCGTTCTTTGCACCAATGCACAATTTCTTCTTCTGTCAGCGAATGGTCTTTCTTCACAACAATGGCTGCTTTGACGGTTTCTCCTCGGTAGGCATCCGGGATACCGAATGTACACGCTTCTGCAACCGCTGGATGCTGGTATAAAACCTCATCAATCTCGTTGGGATAAATATTGTATCCTCCAGCGATGATCATTTCCTTTTTCCTTCCGACTACATACAAGAAGCCATCCTCATCCAGCATGCCGGTGTCACCCGTGTAGAGCCATCCATCACGTATCGTTTGTGCAGTCTCTTCTGGTTTTTTCCAATAACCTTTCATGATTTGCGGACCTTTCAGGATAATTTCACCTGTAGCTCCTAGAGGCAGTTCTTCTAAACCCGTTTCCACATCCACGATTTTCACATCGGCATTAGGGACTGGGATCCCTACACTCCCTGTTTTTCGATCACCTTTTCCAAATACCCGAACGATAACTGCGTTGGATTCTGTAAGTCCATACACTTCAGAAATACGGACGCCTGACTTTTGTTCAAAGGCTCGAAGCACCTCCAAAGGGATCGGAGCAGCACCTGATCTGCATATTTTCAGCGTACGCAAATCATCGTCCCGAAAATCAGGATGGTTCACTAATGCTACAAAGACAGTGGGTGACGCTGAAAGATGAGAGGGTCGATACTTGCGAATGATGGGAAGTGCCTCGTGGATGCGGAAATGTCTGATGGGAATGTACGCACCTGCATGGAAGATAGAGGACATCATGACCATCAAGCCTGCTCCATGGAACATCGGGAAAACACCAAGAAACCGTTCACCGGGACGTTGAAGTGCCCCTTCGTCTGTGATAAAGGTATGGTATGTGCTCGCTACCGTGTTGAAATGCGTAATCATAACCCCTTTTGGTGTTCCTGTCGTTCCGCCTGTGTACTGTAAAACGGCAATATCTTCCTTGCTATTGATTTGCAAAGGAGGGAGTGTATCGTTTTGTTCTTCGATCCACTGATAGAAATAGGCATATCCATTCTGATTGTCATCTGTGGTTATGATCGTCAGCTTTTTTTGATAGCCGGTACTTTCTAGTTTCTCAATCTGACTGCTATCACAAATCAGCCAGCTCGGCTCCGAATCATCCAACATGATTTGCAATTCTCGCTGCTGAAACATGGGGTTTAGTTGGACGACAATCCCCCCTAATCGTTGAACGGCGAAATAGGCGATGATGTATTCCTTGCAATTGAATAGCATGATCCCCAAGCGATCTCCCTTCCTGCATCCACGTCGATACAAAGCAGCGGCAAACCGATCAACTGCGTGTTTCAGTTCGGAATAGGTCAGCTCCACATCCGCTTCGATCACGGCTGTCTGGTGAGGGAAATCTTGGGCAGCTCGCTCCAGGAAATGGTAGATTGAGCACAAAGGAATTTCCACTTCATACGGGATCGTTCGTGGATAAAAGGCATGCCATGGCTTTTTCAATACGACCAGCTCCTTTCCATATCTCAGGTCTTTAAAAACCCTTACATCGTTCTTCCATCCATTTGTCCAACTGTTTCGAATAAAGCGAGTCCAAACCTTCGGCAAACAACTCTCAAATGAAGAAAAGAATGTCTTATCATGGAGACATCCTTTCCTGCATGGCCATATATTGCTTGTTTCCACAATCACTGGGGAAAAGTAAATTCGGATGGATGATTCATGTAACGACTTCGCAATTCATACTTCAGGATTTTCCCGGAAGGATTTCTTGGTAATACGTCCATAAACATGACTTTGCGAGGGATCTTGTAGCCTGCGAGATGCTTTCGACAAAATTCAATCAACTCGGCCCTATCGATGGTACAACCAGGTTTTGCTACGATAATGGCTGCGACCGATTCACCCCATTTCTCATCGGGAACACCGATCACGGCTGCCTCTAATACACCATCAAAAGCGTACAAGATATTCTCCACTTCCACAGAATAGATGTTGCTCCCGCCCGAAATAATCATATCCTTTTTGCGATCCACAAGCGTTATGAACCCATCTTCATCAATAGAGCACAAGTCCCCCGTGTACAGCCATCCATCACGAATGGCCTGCGCAGTAGCCTCTGGATTTTTATAGTAGCCCTTCATAACCATCTCGCTCCGCAGAATCAGTTCCCCGATTTCTCCAGGTACGACCTCTTTTCCACGCTGGTCAACAACTTTGGCTTCCGTCAAAAATCTTGCCTTTCCGCTTGTCCCGAGTTTTTCCTTATGATCCTCCGGATATAAGTAAATCCCGGAAGGACCACCTTCTGTCAAACCACATCTATTGTTAAACTGATCCGTCTTAAACAGCTCCATGCTTCTCTTGATCAGTTCGGGAGACATAGGTGCCCCCCCATACCTTAGGCTTTCAATCGAGGATAAATCGTATCGGTCTGCATCTGGAACTTGCAGCATCATGTTATACATCGTTGGGACGGCAATAAATGATTGAATTTTATACTGCTCAATTGCTTTCAATACTTCAACAGGATCAAATTTTCGTTGAATGACAAGCGTTTGGCCCAAAAATAAATCCTTGAAGAGGATACTGAAGCCTGCACCGTGGAAGAAAGGCATGAAATGCAGGATGCGGCTATTCATTATTTCCCCACTCATACCAAGCGAATGAAATACGAACAAAATAGCTCGGTAATGATCGAATAAAGCTCCCTTGGGTCTTCCTGTCGTGCCGGATGTATACAGGATGTGAGAATCATCATGCTGTTCAACTACAATATCAGGTTCATTTTCATTTTCAGTCAGAACCTGTTGCAACGACAAATGTCCTTCTACTTGTGCATGGTGAACAGCAATACAATGAGCAACCTTGGCAGATCGAGCCTGTTCTATCAACTCTCCATATTCCTCATCATAAATGACCAGCTTGGCATCAGAATGATCGATGAGATATGCTGCTTCCGATTTCGTCAGCCGGACGTTAATCGGAACGGTAACAGCACCAATCTTGGCGGCCGCAAAAAAAGCGATCGGGAAGATATCGGAGTTTTTCATCATGAAGCATATCTTTTCACCTTTCGCGATTCCAAGTGAAAGCAAACCATGTGCCAGGCGATTTACGATTCGGTTTAGCTGTTCATACGTGTATGTCTGATCCTGATAGACGATCGCGACTCTATCCGGCATCATATTCGCGTTTCTGACAAGTGAACTCCCAATATTCACGATGACCCACCTCACCAACAAGGAACTCTCCTATCATTTCCCTTTAAATTGTGGAGCCCGTTTTTCAAAAAAGGCAGTAACTCCTTCTTTCAAATCTTCCGTCTGAAAGCATAATCCTTGACCAAAGGCTTCCAGCTCCAAAAACTCTTCCAAACTGACATTCGCGCTATAGTGAACAAGTTGTTTGATCAGTCCAATGGACAAGCTCGGCCCCTCTGCAATCTTTTGGGCTATGGAGCATGCCCGCTCCAGCAAGATACCATCATCGACTACTTCATTCACCATCCCTATCTGGTATGCTTGTTCTGCCGTGATGCGCTCTCCCAACATCATAAGTTCTTTAGCTCGGTGAGGCCCCAATGATTGTGTCAAAAAATGAATCCCACCGAAATCGGGAAGAGCCCCCACTTTCACGAAACTTTGAATGAAAAAAGCGGAACGGGCTGCAATAACCAAGTCACAGGCTAAAGCCAGACTGACTCCCGCTCCTGCTGCGGCGCCATTTACAGCAGCTATTATGGGCTTTTCCACTTTTCTCATCATATGAAGCAGTTCATAATACTGTTTCATTCTTTTACGGGTAGCAAAAGCATCCGAAGTATCACGCTGAACGTTACCCAAATTACCGCCAGCACTAAACGCACGTTCTGTACCTGTGATGATAACGGCTTTGACTTGGTCGTCATATTGAATTTCCCTTAATGTATCGAGTAGTTCCCATGCTGCTTCCGTTAAAGGATTTCTAATTTCAGGCCTGTTCAATTTGATGATGCAAATGTTGTTTTCAATCGTGGTCAGGATGTTTTTTTCCTTCATACGACTCACCTCTTTGGTGTACTCGAACCGAGTTTTGTCAAATGCTACCAACCCTACTTAAACGAAACTCTCCTCCTTCCTTTCAAAATTAACTTGGAAGCGTTATTATTAAAGTGACAATTCTGATTGTTCGAAATCTTACGTTCATGATATTCTTGTACTATCCATTTTTAAAGTTTAGAAATGAAAAGGTACGTTATGTAAATATTAATGGCTCATATTAGTAAGCATTCCTAAACACATTTTCCATGAAAATCAATGTTACTGGGGTGAAGCTATGCGTATCGAGCAGCTTATCTACATAACTGAAATAGCAAAAACAGGATCGATTGCGAACACCGCCGAACGACTTTTTGTGTCTTCTCCAGGTATAAGCCTTGCGATCAGCAGCTTGGAAGAAGAGCTCGGCGTAAAAATTTTTGAACGCTCACGCACTGGATTAGAGCCCACTGAAGTGGGAAGGAAGCTGATCTTACGCGCTCAGGAAGTATTAAACCACATCGAAGAATTCAAAAATGAGGCGAGATGTGATTCTTCTGAGTTCGAAGGACAGCTATCCATCTCTATTGTCCCAGGCATCTGTCGAACACTCGTCCCGAAAACCTTGGCTGCGATTACGACAAAATTCCCGAAGGTCCATCTTCATGTAAAAGAAGCACATCTGATGCAAGTTCGAAAAGATGTTTTGAATGGGGATGTCGACATCGGAGTCATCTATTCCTTTCCCTCCTCCCATGAAGAAAACAAACTGCTTACTACAACCCACATTACAGATAGCTCCATGATGGTTTGTTTTCGAAAGGACTCGGAATTGGCTAGCAAAGAGATTGTTTACATGGAGGATTTATATAACTATCCAATTGTTGCCTCCACCAATTTGAGTGATACAAAAAAATTTTATTCCTATCTATTTGAGGAATTTCACAAAATTAACTTCTTCGTTCAATCCCAAAACTATGAAACAAAAAAACATTTCATCTCGCAAGGAATGGCATTGGGATTTGAAACTCGCCTGACGACGAAAACCGATCCATTTTTTCAAAGGGAAGATATTATTTGCAAGCCTCTCATTGCAAAGGAACCCGTAGTCTCCTATTATTGCATCAAATTAAAAAACCAATACGTTTCCGCGGTCGGTAAGGAATTTTTGAAAGAACTTCAAGTGCAAGCGGAGCCATTTAAAGAAGGAAGTAGACTATGAGTCGATCCATGAATGTTACAAAGGAGCTTCAGTTAATCTGATCTCCTTTTTTGTATAGTCTTATATCCTTGGGGGAAAAATACCATTTACATAAAACCAAAAGGTGTTATATCATCATAAAGTAAAACCAAAAGGTGTTATATTTTCACTACGAAACGGAGAGATTCATCGTGGAACAGAACAACCAGCAAGCCGTAGAAGATATTAAACAAACCATTGTTTTCGACGCCCCTATTCAAAAGGTATGGGAGAAAGTATCCACTGCGGAAGCCATTTCAGCTTGGTTTATGCCGAATGATTTTCAGCCTGTAGTTGGTCATGAGTTTCATATCCAATCCCCTTTTGGGCCGTCACCATGCAAAGTGTTGGAAGTAGAAGCACCACATCGCCTTTCTTTTGCTTGGGATACAGAAGGTTGGGTCGTCTCTTTTCTTTTAAAAGACCTGGGAGAGAAGACGGAGTTTACCCTCATTCATGGTGGATGGAAAGCGGCAGATGAGATCATCGGAAAAGCAAACGCGAAGAGCTCAATGATTCGCGAGAAGATGAATCAAGGTTGGGTTGGAATTGTTCACGAGCGCCTGAAAAAGGTTGTGGAAGGCTAAATGTCTGCCTCAGCAGAAAAGGTTGATGTATTTCAAGCGATTGCTGACCCTACTCGTCGAGAAGTACTTCGCTTGCTAGCTGAAAAAGAATTACCGATCTCAGCGATTACCTCTCATTTCCCCATAAGCCGAACTGCTGTGGTCAAACATCTTCATATACTTGCCGACGCTGATCTGGTCACGGGACATAAAGTAGGTCGTGAGAAAATTTATCGGCTGCATCCCGGTCCCCTGACAGAAGTAAAGCAGTGGCTTTCCTTTTACGAGCAGTTTTGGAACAATAAGCTGTCTATGCTAAAGCACCTGGTAGAGACCGATGGCGACACGGCGTTAACTGTTGTGCAATCGGAACCAGATCAAAAAAGGTAATCATTTATCTTGCTCTTCCCTCTTGATCGGTTGCCCCAAGATCAAGAGGGTTTTCTTTGATCAGGCATTTTAAATAGCAAAAAGACTGCCGATTGCTCGACAGTCTGCGTCGTTCGATTACTTATTCAACAGCTCGGTCAGTTCAGTGGATTCGGTCAATTGCAGCGGTGCAGTTCCATAAGCTTTGCCATCTTCTGAATCAAACATATGGTCTTTGTTTTCTCCGCTCAATACGAAGAACAGTGTCTTCGCCTTTACTTCTGCTTTGTTATCTGTACTAACAGTCGCTGGCAAAGTATTTGTCGTTACTTCAGCGTAGTTGAATTCAACCGCCAAAGCCTCTTTCTTGTCCTTCTCCACCGCTTGGGTACTCTCGTCAAAACGCATTTGGTTCGCTGGCGTTTCAAAGCGTTTGTTCATGAGCGCAAGAATTTCCTTGAACTTATCATCTTCCGGCTTCAGCGATGTTTTTTCCCCTTGCTTGTACACTACGATTTCCTGTGGAGCAGCGATCACCTGTTGCTCTTCTTTTTTCGCTTCTTCAGGTTTTTGCGTAGTTGCGTCACCTGCTGGCTGTTGGGTGCCTGTTGCTGCTTGATTTTGATTTACTGGTTGCTCCGTAGGCTGCGTGTTGCCGCAAGCAGTCAGGACTGCGAGCAGAAGTGCAGCGGGGATCAATGCAGACTTTTTCATGTTGAAGACCACCTTTTCCATATTCTCTCTCCACTATTTTACTCGTGTAATAGAAATAAGGGCGATCGCGAATAATCGCGAACACGCCCGTGCCGTTACTGATACGTGGAGTGCTATTAACCCAAGCATTATATTACATATGGATATGAATAGCAAATTACCACTTATTGATTCTTACTTTGAAAGCTCCCCTAATCGATGAATCACATGGCATGTACATGAAATGCCCTGATAAAAAAGGTCCACTACCATATTTTCATTCGGCGCATGATTCGCCTCATCTGCGTTCGCATACGGGACCATCACGGATGGGACTCCGAGAATCTGAGTCCAGACATAATCGGGGAGGCTCCCGCCGACTCCAGGTACAAGAAGAGGATCTACTCTGTACGCGTCTCTGACTGCCTGTGTAACCACTTTCACGATCTCCAGTTCAGCAGAAGTACGTGAAGGTTTCATTTCTCCTTGATGCAAGACCTCTATGGAAGGATTGTGTTTTTTCACATGTTCGCAAAGCTTTTGAAAAATATCGTCTGGGTCTTGATCGATGACTAGCCGTATATCCATTTTCACACGCGCAGTGGCAGGAATAATCGTCTTGGAGCCGTCTCCCCCGTACCCACTGTGAAAACCGCAAATATTGAAAGTCGGTTCCAAGGATACCAAGCGATAAAAGGTTTCGGCGTCCGCTTCGATATCTGGATATCCGATCTGCTCGATTAACACCTCACGTTCAAAAGGAAGCTTGCGAAGCAAATCCAGCTCATAGGCAGTCGGTTGGCGGATATTATCGTAAAATCCTTCGATTAGCACCCTCCCTTGCTCATCACGCATCGTTTTTAACAAGTCAATAAGAATCCATGCCGGATTGGGTGCGATATTTCCCATATTTCCCGAATGATGATCCCATTTTGCTCCGTGTGCTACCAGTTCGACACCAAGAATACCCCTGACACCTAACTCAACAGAAGGGATACCACTTCCATGCATGGGCCCATCTGATGTGTAAACAAGGTCACATGCCAATAGCTCTTTATTCTCTTCAACGAAAGTCGCGAGATGAGGACTACTGTTTTCCTCCTCCCCTTCAAATACCAGCTTCACATTGACTGGCAACTCACCAAAGCTGTCCAAATACGTTTGAATCGCCAGTACCTGAGCCATTAACTGACCTTTGTTGTCTCCTACTCCTCGACAATAAATCCTTCCGTCTCGTATGTTCGGTTCAAAGGGTGGCGACAGCCATTCCTCGAGCGGCTCAGGAGGCTGGACATCATAGTGACCATAGATCAATACTGTGAATGCATTCTCAGCCTTTATCCATTCTCCATATACAACTGGATGTCCCGCTGTTTCCATTAGGCGACTCTGTATCCCACATGCCTGCATCATCTCATTCAACAGCTCCGCACATTCTCGTACGCCTACATTGGTTGTACTTATGCTTTTCTGTTTCAACAAGGCAAACAGTTGCTGTAAATATTGTTCTTTTCGCTCCTCTATCAGACGCTGAACTGTAGCCAAGCTCATTGTTATATTCTCTCCTATCGATTGTTTCCTTTTGGATCAGACATAGAGATGACAAGCCACACTATGCGCATCGGTCACTTGCCGCATATCTGGTCTGATTTCTTTACAAATCTCCATCACACTCGGACATCTACTGGCAAAAGCACAGCCCTGTGGAGGGTTGGCTGGCGAAGGCACGTCCCCTTGCAAAATAATTCGTTCCTTTCTCAATCGGGGATCTGCCACCGGGATGGCGGATAACAACGTCTTGGTATAGGGGTGTAATGGATTGGCGTACAATTGTTCCGTTTTCGCAAGCTCCGCCATTCTTCCTAAATACATGACTCCGACACGATTGCAGATATGTCGAACCACCCCGAGATCATGGGAAATGAACAAGTAAGTCAGTTGAAATTCTTCTTGTAAATCCTGCATAAGATTTAAGATTTGCGACTGGATCGATACATCTAGTGCAGAGACGGGTTCATCAGCCACTACTAGCTGTGGTTGAAGAATCAGTGCACGAGCAATGCCAATTCGTTGCCGCTGCCCACCCGAAAATTCATGAGCATACCGCTCAGCATACATGCGATTTAACCCGCAAACCTCCATCATATGATGTATTTTTTCCAAACGCTGATGTTCATCACCCAATCTATGGGCTTTTAGCGGCTCATCTAGAATTTCCTTTACCGTCAATCGTGGGTTAAGCGACGAGAATGGATCTTGGAACACCATTTGAAAATGCTTGCGCTGTTGCCTCATTTCACTTGCTGATAAGGAGGACAGACTCCTGCCTGCAAAGCTGATATCTCCTGAAGTTGGTTTTATCAGGTGCAAAATCGCCCTGCCCATCGTCGATTTTCCACATCCGGATTCTCCTACCAGCCCGAGCGTCTCTCCTTGATTGATGGTAAACGAAACATGATCGACGGCCTTCACTACACTCTTCGTTTTTTGCAGCAGCTTGCTCTTCCCTGGATAAAACACCTGTAACTGTTGTACTTCTACTAATGGGTCCATCCCAACACCTCCCGTTCTCCTAGGCATGTAACCAGCAGCGGCACGTATGATTATTGCCGACCGAAACGATCGCGGGGTCTTCCCCCCAGCAACGGTCAATAACACGATCGCACCGTTCTGCAAAGCGACAACCCTTGGTGATCGACCCTGCTGGCGGGACTTGCCCTTTGATCGTATATAGGCGGCTTCTCTTTTCTACTGAAGAGGGCATGGATTGCAGTAGACCAATGGTATAAGGATGCTTAGGATTATGGAATAAATCATCGACGTCAGCTTCTTCCACGACTTCTCCTGCATACATCACCAGAACGCGATCACACATCTCAGCGACCACCCCCAGGTCATGAGTGATTAGCATGATGGCTGTATTTTCTTTTTCTTGCAATTTTTTCATCAGGTCTAAGATTTGCAATTGAATCGTTACATCCAGCGCCGTTGTTGGTTCATCCGCAATCAACAGCTTTGGCTGGCATGCCATCCCAATCGCAATCATTACCCGTTGCCGCATTCCACCCGACAATTCGAACGGATAGCTTCGGTAGATTTGCTCAGCACGGGATATACCGACGCGCTTTAGCATCTCAATGGATTGTTCTTTTGCTTCCTGTTTGGATGCGCACGTATGAAGTAGAATAATCTCATCGATTTGTCGGCCGATCGTAAAAACAGGGTTTAAGGAGGTCATCGGCTCCTGGAAAATCATCGAGATCTCGGTTCCTCGGACCACACGCATTTCTTCCTCGGAGAGTTGGGTCAAATCCCTGTTGTTATAAACAATTTGTCCATTCGTAATGCGGCCGGGTGGGTTGATCAGGCGCATGATCGATAGTGAGGTAATGCTTTTGCCGCAACCGGATTCTCCGACGATCCCCAAGGTTTCACCCGCATGAACAATAAAAGAAATACCGTTGACGACAGTTATCTCTTCCTTTTCTTTCTTAAAAGAAACCTGTAACTGGTTGACCTCTAAAATAGGCGTATTCATTCGTTCACTTCTACTCCTTTAGCTTGGGATCGAGCGTATCTCGCAGACCGTCGCCAAACAAATTGAAGCAGACTACAGTCAGTACAATGGCGATCCCAGGAAAAAATGTTGGGTAGAAAAAATTCCGGCTGTTGTCTTTGGCTGCGCTCAACATCGCCCCCCATTCCGGAGCTGTTATGTCACCACCTAGACCGAGAAAGCTAAGAGCAGCTCCAAGCAGAATCGCTGTACCAATTCTCATCGTCAAATAAACCATGACCACAGGAAGCATACCAGGCAAAATATGCCGTATGATAATCACAAAATCCTGCACACCGATTGATTTAGCCGCTTCCACATACGTCATTTGCTTTAACGCTAAAGCACTCCCTCTGACGATGCGGATGAAGATGGGAACCGTAAAAACTGCTACTGCAAAAATAATGTTCACCATCCCAGCCCCTAGCACGGCAATCACTGCGATCGCGAGCAATATCCCCGGAAACGCCAACAAAATATCGGTTAGACGCGTAATAATCGAGTCAATCCACCTTCCGTAATATCCAGCTAATAGGCCAAGCAGCGTCCCAATAACAGCACCGATCCCGACAGATACGAAACCAATGAACAGTGTTTCACGAGTCCCAGCCAAGACACGACTGAAGATATCCCGATTTTGATGATCGGTTCCGAACCAGTGCAGTAGGGATGGCTGTTGATGTTTCCTATTGTCCATAAGTGCGATATGCGTCTGACTAGGCTGTATTTGGACGAGTACAGGCTCTTGCATCGATGTTTCAACAGCTATCGGGACAATGGTAGATACAGGCCCGATTGATACTTTCACTTGCCCGATACCCTGACCAAGCGCGGTCACCATCCCATCAGGCGTTACACGTACTACTTTTTCATCTGTCGACTGGTAATGAATTTGTCCGTCCTCTTCCGATTGCTTTTTCTTGGCTGTTACGAACCCGTTGTTTTCTTGTGAGACAGCCTTGTTCGCCCCCACTACTTGTTTCAGGTTGCTACGAATTTGTTCAAAGCCGATCAGCTTAACATCATTTGAAAGTCTGGCCTCTAGGTCAAGCTGGAAGATGTCCCCCTTCTTTACCATGCCTGCCGGACCTTGAAGCAGCAGCTGCGTAAGAATCGGTGGGGAGTCCTCTGCAGAAACGTCTAGCTTGATCTGCGAAGCGACATCTCCTTTTGCCATCAGCACCGTTGTGCTTCCTTGCCCGACTGGTGTTATGGTGATCGAGCCATTCGATTCACTGACGGTGGAAATCTGTCGGTTCGTACTTTGCAGCATAAGCTCAGACACAGGGAGTTCTGTACCATCACTCATGATCCCGCTTATTTGAATCGATCCGGTCAATTCTTTCGTTTTGTCGATTCCCTTTTCCTCATACTGCTCTGTCACAGGCCGATTCGGATCATAGGGTGTGATCCATGGCCCTGCCAACCCTAGCAGAAAGATGCCGATTAATATCCAAAAGGCTACTACCGCCATCGTCTGTTTCTTGAACTTTTTCAAAAATAGCTGAAAGGGAGAGTGAGTATTCTGACTTTTCATTCGTCTGCTCCTCTTTGTTATTCATAACGGATTTGCGGATTCACAAGACTGTAGCTGATATCTACAAGAAGATTGACGATGAGAAACTGGACGGAAAAGAGCAGAATGAGCGCTTGCATGGCCGGATAATCGCGAGCGAGAACGGAATCAATCAAATACGATCCCAGCCCTGGCCAGGAAAAAACTTGCTCAACTACGACTGCTCCTCCGAGCAAAAAGCCAAATTGCAACCCAGTCATCGTGATCACAGGAATCAGCGCATTACGCAATACATGCGTCCAAATGATGACTGACTCTCGCTGCCCTTTCGCCTTGGCTGTGCGTACAAAATCTTCCTGTAATACTTCAAGGACACTGGAGCGTGTAAAGCGGGCAATGATCGCAGACACTCCGAATCCTAGTGTTATCGACGGAAGCAGAAGGTGCGCAAAAGTTCCGCTGCCACTGGTTGGGAACCATCCCAACTGCACGGCAAACATTTGCATGAGCATGAGTCCGAACCAAAACTCCGGAATGCTAATGATCGTCGTGGTTGAGATAATCCCGATGCGATCCCAAATCGACTTGCGCCGAGCCGCTGAATAAATTCCGACAACCAGGCCTATAATCAGCGCCCAGAACATGGCGGCAAACGTTAATCCAAGCGTGTATAAGAACCGCTTACCGATCTCGTCAGACACATTGGTCTTTGTTTTATAGGAAACACCGAAATCGCCGGACAAAATTTGCTGAAGATAACGACCGTACTGCACATAGAGTGGATCATGAAAGCCTAGATTCGCTTTTACTTTCTCATAGGTGGCCATATCCATTTCCGCACCGTACATGATGCGGATCGGGTCGCCAGGGGTAAGATGTACGAACAAAAAAGAAAGGATCGAGATGATCACTAAAATGGGAATCATGCCCAATATGCGACCAAAAATATATCTAGCCATTTCCTACACCTTCTCTTTAGAAAACTAACTTATTGTTTGTATGCAGCCTGGAGACGAACTGTATCAAGAGTAACCCCAACATCCAAGACATTTTTCCGTTTTGCGATCACCACATCCGGGACGTACAGGAATATCCATGGGGCTTCATCCATGATGACTTTTTGTGCTTCGGTGTATTTTTGCTGTGCCATGCTGTTGGCTGTTGCTTTCAATGCTTCATTTAGCAGCTGATCGACTTGTTCGTTCTGATAATAGCCAGAGTTATTATAGTTCGGTGGAATTCGGTCAGATGC
Source organism: Brevibacillus brevis (assembly GCF_001039275.2). NCBI lineage: Bacteria > Bacillati > Bacillota > Bacilli > Caryophanales > Paenibacillaceae > Brevibacillus > Brevibacillus brevis. The sequence goes on along the minus strand of NZ_CP030117.1, from coordinate 2,930,444 downwards.
AAAGTTCGGTCGCATTCCCCAATCCGCTTCCGCTGTACCCGTACCCCATCGCCCGATGTAGAGATCCGTTCCCTCTCCGGCATCCAGCCTTTCAAATAGCGTGCCGCTCTCGTAAGCTTGCACCTCTACTTTGATCCCTACAGCTTGCAGCTGCATTTTGATATTTTCAGCAATCGCGACGAATTCCGTTGAATTGCGCGTCCACAACGTAGCTGCGAAACCATCTGGATAACCAGCCTCTGTCAAAAGCTGTTTCGCTTTGTCAACGTTGTACGGATAGCCTTGCTGTTTCGCGTAGCCTTTTACCAATGGCGAAAGCGGTGAATCGGCAGCTGTACCAAAACCGTCAGCAACCTGACTGATCAATTGTTCTTTGTTGATCGCGTAGTTCATCGCCTGCCGCACCCGCTTGTCCTTGTACTTATCCAGCTTTGTATTCATACCGACATAAATCATGTTGAGCGATGGACCGGAGTAAACATCGAGATTCGGATCTGTTCCCATACTCCGCGCATCCAGGGTCGGCAAACTTGTCACAATGTCTACTTCGCTGGCTTTGAGCATATTGACCCGCGTACTCGCCTCCGTCACAGGCTTAAACAGAATCGCTGCTAGCTTTGCCGGCTTCTCTTTATCCCAGTAACCATCAAAGGCAGCTACCTTCACAAACTGCCCGTTCTTCCATTCGCGGAATTGGTAGGGTCCTGTCCCTACTGGATTGCGGTCCAAATTGTATTTCGGATCATCGATTTTTTTTTGCAATTCTTTCAGCGATTTAAAGGTGGCAGAAGGATGTGCCATAAAGGCAACCATCGCAGAATTTGGTTCTTTCGCCACAACAGTGATCGTGTACGGGTCTACTACAGTAACCTCCTTGATAAATCCAAAAAAGCTCGCTCTTGCCATGCCATTCTCCTTGTTGCGTACGTAATCCAGATTCTTTTTCACTACTTCTGCATCAAAGGGTGAACCGTCATGAAAAAGGATTCCTTTGCGTAAATGAAAAGTCAAAGAGGTTGCATCAGCGCTTAATTTGTAATCGGTTGCAAGAATAGGGACAACCTCCCGATTTTCATCCAGCGTAAGCAATCCTTCGAACATCGTGGACAAAATATGCAGCGTGTTGCTATCCGTGGAATTCCAAGGATCAAGTGAGGTGGCCTCCGCTTCAAGAGCCACTGTTAATTCCGCATTTCGTACTGCCTTTGCTGGTACTTCTTGTTGTTGAGCATTTCCAGGCGCTGGTCCGCTTGTTGGCGGGGGTTGACCAGAATTGCTCGTACAGGCAGATAGCATGGCTGTTGCCATCAAAAAGCTGACTGTGAGTAATCTCACTCTTCTTCTCATCTGCACGTAAATCTCTCCCCTTTCTATTAATGAAGTGAAACTACTGAATTAATTAGCATGATCTATGCCAAAAAAATAGGGAGCAGTCTATGCTGCTTCCTCGTCCTGAACCGTTGATATTTGCTGGTTTTCTCCATCAATTAATCGTGCAATGAAATACTATTTGGTTTACGATATAGAATATTCGGTTATTTCTTGCAATTAATTCAACCAAACACACCCAAATAACCAAAAGCGAGGAAGGCATGATGAACGAATTCATTTTACTAGCTGGCAGCAAAGACACCCGAATCGCGCTTGTCAATCAACTTCAGGAGATTATGGACGGGTATGTGCGGATGAGTAGTTATTCCGTCGAGGAGGAACTTCCAACAACCCTTCATAATCAATTGGTCGTCCTCTCCCACCCGCTCGTATTAGAAGAGCCAAAAATAAGAGCATGCCTTGGAACAAATTGCAAACTCATCATCGCCAATAGGATCATCAATTACGAAAACATCGACAGGCTCTTATACTTACCAGTTGGAACCAAAGCTTATTACGTCAATGACTCCTTAGAAACATGTTTGGAGTCCATTGAATCACTGAAAAAGCTGGGGATTGACCACATTCATTACATACCGTATTATCCCGGCATTCCGCACGTAGAAATAATTGATCTCGCAGTGACACCAGGGGCGTTCGAGCTAATCCCTGACCATGTTCAAGATGTAGTGAGTATCGGTCCCCGCCTGATGGACATCTCGACGATTCATCAAATACTCGACCATTTCCAACTGAACGGGCCAGGAGACGTGATCTCTCAGCGCTATTTGCGTAAAATCATTCAATTGAGCAAGCGGCTGGCTGATGCCAACCAGATAGCCACAGATTTGAATAAGCATTTGAATGAGGTGCTGGATGGCGTAAACGACGGGATCTTGACAATTACGCAAGATGGCAAGATCACGGTCTTCAATGAGGAGCTCGGCCTTCTGCTCGGTGTCTCTGCCAAGCGTGTTATTGGCAGACATATTCGTGATGTCATGGATCATCCTGAGCTCATCGACTTTTTATTTGCCCTCTCACAGGAAGAGGATCGCTGGTTTACGTTCGGTGAGGTTGAAGTCATTGTTCACCGCTTCCCTTTAAACAATGACCAATCACTCGTCGCTACGTTCAAGAATGCGAGAAAGACAATCGAGTTGGAAAGATCGCTGCGCTCCGAATTGAAAAAGAAAGGCTTTGTGGCCAAATACACATTTGACGATATGATTGGGGAAAGCTCAATCCTCACGCGCACAAAGGAAAAGGCAAAAAAACTGGCAAAAACAGACCTCACCCTCCTGATCCAAGGAGAGAGCGGCACGGGCAAGGAACTTTTTGCGAGTGCCATCCACAACGCATCGCTGCGGGATAAGAGGCCGTTTCTCGCTGTCAATTTCAGCGCCATTTCTGAGGATTTGATGGAAAGCGAGCTGTTCGGCTATGATGACGGTGCATTCACAGGGGCTAAAAAAGGTGGAAAAGTTGGCTTGTTCGAGCAAGCAAACGGCGGCACGATCTTTTTGGACGAAATCGGTGACAGTAGCCTGAAGCTACAGGCACGACTTCTGCGGGTCCTGCAGGAAAAAGAGATTATGCGCATCGGGGGAAGCCAAATCATTCCAATCGATGTTCGGATCATTGCTGCCACTAACAAAAATTTGCTGCATATGATCGAACAAGGAACTTTTCGGGAAGATTTGTATCATCGGCTACGTGTTCTCTTTGTCGATCTCCCCTCCCTGCGAACTCGAACCGATGACATCCCGCTGCTCGTTCGGCATTTTATCCGACAAAGCGTACACCCACAAGTGACTATCAAGCCGGAAGTCATCGAGAGGCTCACTACCCTACCGTGGTTTGGAAATGTGCGGGAGTTAAAGAACACCATCGATTACATGCTGGCTGTCTGTGACGAGGATATCATCCAAATTAAGGACATGCCGTGGGAAAATAGCTTTTTAAAAAGCGATCATTCACATACCGAAGCGCCGGTCATTCCTGATGAAGAAGACGAGCTGCTGCTTATCTTACGGAGTATTCAAACCATCGCTGAACGTGGCGAAAGGCCAAATCGACGGAGAATAACCGAGATGAGCAAGGATTGGGCAAAGCCACTGAGCGAGCAGCAGATTCGCAGCAGATTGGATGTACTTGAATCGCGTGGATATATTGTAAAAAGCCGGGGGCCTTTTGGGACGAGGTTAACCGATGCTGGATTGAGGGTATTGAAATAAAGATGGTCTATCTATTGCGGTCCTGGGAAAAATGATTTATGGTAGTGAACTACGAAATCTGGACTCAATTCATAAGGAGATGCCCAATGAATCATCAAAAAATCATTCACTTCAGTGATAAGGACTTGGATGGCGTATCCTGTGCGATACTGAGTCAAATTGCTTTTTCCAAGCAAGAAGTCGATTCCCGCGGGGTAACTCCTTACACTGTCAATCAAGACGTACAAAAGTTTATCGAAGAAGAACTCACCCCCGATATGTATGTCGTAATTACCGATGTAAGTGTCAATGACGAGGTCGCAACGCTCATTCAGAAAAAGATCGATCAGGGTCATGCGTTTGTCTTGATCGATCATCATCCAACCGCCTTGCCATTGGCCTCCAAGTACGAATGGGCAAAGGTTATTACGGAAGAATCAGGGAAAAAGACTTCGGCAACGAGCCTCTATTATGATTACCTGGTAAAGCAGGGATATCTGATTCCAACTAGCGTTCTCTCTGACTATGTGGAGCTGGTTCGTGCCTTTGATACGTGGGACTGGGATGCAACCGGTACTGTACAAGCCAATCAACTGAACATTTTATTCTATATGGTCGAGCGAGACACGTTTGTTCAAAATGTGCTGGGGCGCTTGCGTGGTGAAGGTGCTCATACAGATCAATTCGTATTTGACGAAGTAGAATCGATCCTCATCTATACAGAAGAAAAACGAATCGATGAATTTGAGCAAAAAAAGCTGAAGCAAATGAAGCTGATTCCGGTTGAAATTGATTTAGACGAGCCAAAAACGTATCAAGTGGGCGTGGTTTTCCTCGAGCAATATCACTCCACGACAGGTAATTTCTTATGTAAAAATGCGGAGATGATTGATTTCGTCGCGATGCTTGATCCTGGAAAAGGTAGAATTAGCTTTCGAACCATTCGAGAAGACGTGAATCTGTCTGTGATTGCCCAGCATTACGGTGGTGGCGGTCATCCAAAGGCTTCTGGATGTTCCTTTACGGGTGTTACGTTAAAGGCTTTCGTATACCCTGCTTTACGAACGAATTAGTGTAAAAACCAAAAAGTCCAATTTCTCCATCCATGAAATTGAGAAATTGGACAAAAACCTTTTTTATTCTGCTTGTGCCTTTCCGATCTCATATCGTAGTTGTATGGAACCACTTTTTCCGTAAAGCTTCGTTTCTATCAACTTCATGTCGTGACGTGTATGAATGTTGTCAAAGTAATGTTTGCCGCTGCCCAATAACACCGGATGAATAATCATTCGGAGTTCATCAAGTAAATCAGCATGGATCAAACCTTGAACAAGGCCCGCGCTAGCAGGAACAATGATATCACCCTTGATTTGTGTTTTAAGCTCTTTTATTTTGGTCATGACATCAGAATGAAGGAGTGTAATCGTATTGCCGTAGTCACCCCAATGAACTTCCGTAAGCTCACTATTATTGGTTGCTACAAACTTTTGAGTCTTATTTATCGCATCAGCCCAATCTCCCTCTTGGAACGGCCAATAGCTTGAAAAGCCTTCATAGGTGACTCGCCCCATCAAGATGGCGTCAACCCTCTGGAATAACGCAAGACCGTCATCTGTGGCGTCGATGATTCCAGGCAATGCCCAGCTTACCATATTATCTTCTTCTCCTGTCGGCCCAGTATAGATACCATTTAATGTACTGCTTACATTTGCAATTATTTTCCCCATTGGATCTCCGCCATTCTTTTAAAAGTATTATCTAAAAACTACCACATTTCGCTGCTTACTATTTCTTCTCGATTGCTCAATTTTCCTTACGAACAGTCCCTGACCTCCTACGAAAAAGGAAGGTGAGGAAAACGAAACGGTTCTCCCCACCTTCCTTCTTTTAGACACTTTTCGTCCTAGTATAGTTCAACGATCTTTGTAGCGATGTTATTGCAAAATTCCCTGTCATGCTCCACAAAAAGAATTGTTGGCGAGTGTTCCAGGAGCAGCTCTTCAATTTGCATGCGAGAAATGACGTCAATAAAGTTTAGCGGCTCATCCCAAATATGAAGATGTGCTTTCTCGCAAAGACTTTTCGCAATGAGTACTTTCTTCTTCTGTCCGCCACTAAAAGCGGAGATATCCTTCTCAAATTGCACGCGGGAAAAGTCCAGCTTGCGCAGAATTGATTTGAACAAGCTCTCTTCGATCCCGTTGTCTCGCGCAAAGTCAGTGAGATTGCCCTTTAGATGGGAAGTGTCTTGAGAAACATACGAGATTTTCAATTGACTCCCCTTTCGGAAGGTCCCCGTATGTTGGATGTTCTCCCCACAAATGAGCTTGAGAATGCTGGATTTTCCTGAACCGTTCTTACCTGCCAGCGCTATACGCTCTCCCTGCTCAATCGTAAAGTTGACATCTGAACAAACTAGCTTCTCTCCGTAATAAATCGAGACCTTCTCCAGTTCGGCCAGTTGATTTTTATGATAAGCAAGCTGTGCAATCTTTAAGCTCTCCTGGTTTTCAATGTTTTTCAGCAGCTTCGACTTTTCATCAATGGCGGATTGCTGCCTTTGCTCCATCGATTTGGAGCGCTTCATCATTTTCGCAGCCTTGTGGCCAACATACCCTTTGTCTATTTTGGAACCGGAATTCAATGTTCCATTTTTCGTCTTTTCCACAGCGTCCGACCAGTTGCTTGTACGTTTGGCTGCGTCCGACAAGCGTTTAATGTCTTTTTTGAGCTTCTCATTCTCAGCGAGTTCATAGTTATCCTGTCTCTGTTTATTTTCCCACCAATCAGAGAAATTCCCTTTTTGCACCTCGATGTTCGTCTTGTTGATGGACAAGATGTGATCGACACAATTGTCTAGAAATGCTCGGTCGTGAGACACCAAAATATAACCGTTTTTGGAATGGAGATAATCACTGACGAGCTCCCTTGCATGCATATCGAGGTGATTGGTTGGCTCATCAATTAACAAAAAACTGTTTTCCTTTAGAAACAAGGCGGCTAACATTACTTTCGTTTGCTCCCCGTTAGACAAAGATTCAAAGGGACGATACAGAACATCCTCTGAAACCTTTAAGAGGGAGAACTCGCGCATTAATTCCCATAGCTGATAATCCGGGACAATGTCTTGAACGATATCAATGGTCAGATATTCTTTGTTCTCGACTTGGAAAGGAAAGTATTCAAAGCTGACATGAGCACTAATCTTTCCGCTGTATTCATATTTACCAAGCAACAGGTTGAGAAAGGTCGTCTTCCCCCTCCCGTTTCTTCCCGTAAAGCCCAATTTCCAATCCGTATCGATTTGGAAGCTCACGTTTTCAAAAATATTATCGAAACTGCCTTCATAGGCAAACGTTAAGTTATTTACATTGATTAATGACATACAATCAACCTCCTGTATAAAAATAGAAAAGCTACAAGAAAGTTACCCTCTCTTGTAGCTCAAATAAATACAGCAAATCCAACTCAAAAAGAGTTAGATATGGATATATTGATTGAGTGAAAAGATAATGTAACTTTCTTGCGTATAAAGAATAAAACATGCGAAGGATATCGCTTTTTTGTTTTATTTTTTAAGCAAGAAAAGAATCCATTATACCTTTCAGCTCCCGTCATTAATTTAACAGTATTGTATCATATCCATTTTTTAGTTTCAACAAGTTTTACTTTTTATAATTCCGACGACACGACTCCCTCGACGATTATCAACAAGAATTTTTTTCCAGAAAAAGAAGGAAATTTCAAAAATGTTTAGAATTCTCATGCTTATTGAAATTCTTTTTTTTACTTATTGCATTCATATGGAGGAGTTACGCTATGAATAACGTGGTAAGAAGTTTGGGTATTCTCGTCTTGGCATCATCATTCCTGATCGTTCCGACACAAGCAGCAGATGCAGTAGGAAAAGGAAAAGAATCTAACGTCCGTCCACAAAAGTATATCTTTGATGGAAACTGGAAGTACGGTGATACGTTAGTAGTCGCATACGACACGTTCTTTCCGAATGGATGGATTTCGATTGAAAAAGAGCCACATCGTGGAACACAGCTTGGATATGAAATAGCGAAATATATTAATGGCGCTAATTATGGGCAAGTGGAAAGAAGCTTAAGCTTTAACATCCCTTCTGGTTGGGTAGAAATCGGTCGAGGTTATAACAGCAAGAGACAGGCTTATATCGATATCAGAAATGAGAATAAAAAACGGTACCAACCTCAAGAGCTGGAGAATAAATGGGTCGGTACCGGGGTGCCTGTACCATATGGCTGGGTCGTGGTAAATGTAAGTCTCTATGAAAAACAAATCGTAAATATCACCAGTATCCCTACTGAATCCAGCATTGAAGCGGTCAAGCACCCTTCGCCAGCCTTTGCTTATGAAATCCCAAGAGGCTGGGAAATCACTGTAGACGGAGAGCATTCTCGAATCCTCACGAGAAAGTACTAATCATTAATCAATATCTGAGATAAGTAGTCGACCTGTAGGTAGCACGATGGAAAACCATTCATGCAACCCACAGGTCGTTTTCGTTTATCGAGCTGAAAGCTCTCCTGCGGCTTCCAATTATATGTGCAGTTGAATCAGATTGCCAGAAGGATCCTCCGTAACAAAATGACCGCTCTCCTCCTGAACACTTGCACCGATCTCTCTTAACTGAGTGATTACTTGATTTCTCGCTCTTTCATTCGGAAGCACCAGGATAAACGATTCGAGCCCCGGACTCTTCGGATGTGGCGGTGGAGCGCCGACACCCGCCCATGTATTCAACCCGATATGATGATGGTACTTTCCAGTGGAGATGAACAGTGCTTGTGCTCCATATCGGTTCACTACTTCAAAGCCAAGTCCTTTGGTATAAAAATGTTCAGCTTCATTCAACCTCGATACATGCAGATGAATATGTCCCATGATGGTACCAGCAGGCAGACCCTTCCACGCGGTTTGTTCCCCATTTGACAACAAATCTGTAAAATTCAATGGATCTGTTGCCATGTCTACGGTACCTTCATGCCAGCTCCATTGATCAGGATCACGATCGACATAAATTTCAATCCCATTTCCATCCGGGTCCGATAAGTATAGCGCTTCACTAACGAGATGATCCGAAGACCCGATACGCAAATTCAACGCAGAGAAGTGTCGCACAACGCTAGCCAAATCAGAGCGTTTTGGCAGTAGAAGCGCGAAATGATACAAACCTGTCGAATGATTTTGTTTCGGTAATGCGTCATGAAGTTGTTCGATGGATAGCAGCACTGTTTTGCCGTCAGCAGTCAGCTCCGCCTTTGTGGCAGATTGGTTCAAGATTTTAAATCCGATTACTTCCTGATAATAAGCCAGGGAGCGATCCAGGTTCTGTACCTTGAGATTGACCTGTCGGACAAACGTATGGGGACTTTGATGAAAAGTCATGAGCGTGTTCCTCCTCGTTTATATACATGGGTGTTCTTCATACTTCTGTCAAGCTGACCATAAACGACCTTCTCTATTCCGAGATGAAGTTCCGTTTTAACTTACGATTAGTAATAAAGTTACTATAATATATCAAATGCCGATTGTCACGAAAAATCCTCTCCAAACAAAAAAGAGCGGTCTATCGCTCTTTTTTCGACGTTCTTTTAGATCGCTTTCTCCACGATTTCTGCAATGTCCAGCGTTTTGACGAGGTGCTCCATCTCTTTTGCCTTTGTCCCGTCACTCATCATGGTCAGACAGTATGGACAGTTGCTGCCGATTGTCGTTGGATTTAGACGGAGTGCCTGCTCCGTACGCTCAATATTTACACGTTTTCCTTGTGTTTCTTCCATCCACATCATCCCACCGCCTGCCCCGCAGCACAGCGCATCTTGTTTGTTGCGCGCCATCTCCAGCATTTGAACACCTGGAATGTGGGTAAGGATTTGCCGCGGGATATCGTAAATATCGTTATACCGCCCGATGTAACAGGAGTCGTGATAAGCAATGGATTCGTCGACTTCCTTCGTCGGCTTGATCCGTCCTTCCTGCATCCACTTCCAGATCAATTCTGTATGATGATAGACTTCTGCCTCCAACCCGAATTCTTGATATTCATGCTTAAACGTATTGTACGTATGCGGGCAAATCGTGACGATCTTCTTGACGCCATAAGCTTGGAAGTTCGCGATGTTTTCCTGGCAGAGCTGCTGGAATAAAAACTCGTTCCCCATGCGACGAGCTGTATCCCCGGAATTACGCTCCTCATTGCCCAGAACAGCAAAAGAAATACCCGCCGTATTCATAATTTTGACGAAAGCCTGCGCGATCTTTTGGCTACGAAGATCAAACGATCCCATGGAGCCGACAAAGAACAAATATTCGAACTCCTCTACCTCACTCACGGTAGGCACTTGGATGTCTTCGCGCCCCTCTCGCCACTTCAACCGCTCTTTTCGGTTAATCCCCCACGGATTGCTCTGTCGTTCGATATTTTGGAAATAGCGAGATGCTTCATGCGGCATACTGCCTTCCGTTAACACGAGATAACGGCGCATATCGATAATTTTTTCCACATGCTCATTCGCTACTGGACATTGATCCTCGCAATTTCTGCACGTTGTACAAGCCCATAGCTCTTCTTCCGTAATGACGTCTCCGATCAGCGTAGGAGCTTGTACTGCGGTAACAGCCACTTCATCATACATTGGATGGTTCCCTCTTGCCTGCGCAAACGCAAAGGAAGGCATCCATGCCGTACGTGATGTAATCGCTGAGCCTTTTTCCGTCAGATGATCGCGCATTTTCACAATCAGATCCATTGGCGATAGCGTTTTGCCTGTACCGGATGCAGGACACATATTGGTACATCTACCGCATTCCACGCAGGCGTACAGGTCAATCAACTGATTTTGCCGGAAATCCTCGATCTTTCCGACGCCATAAGTCTCTTGCTTTTCATCCTCAAAATCAATGGATGTGAGCTTCCCGACAGGTTTGGTATCGCGCAACATGATATTTACAGGCGCGAATAGTACATGCGCGTGCTTGGATTGCGGGACATAGACCATAAACGCAAGGAGCGTAAGTAGATGAACCCACCAAAACAGATAGAACAGTGCACCAGCTATCTCAGGGGGTATCCCAGCGAACAAGCTAGCGATCAACGATGAGATGGGAGCATGCGCCCCACCTGAATCTCCCAGCCATAGGTGCTCAAAGGCTAAAGTAAAGAAAATCGATAGCATCAGTGTTGTTAAAAAGATAATCACAAGCCCTGATTTAAACCCTCGTTTCAAACGCTTTACTTTCTCAATATAGCGACGATAGTAGGCATAACCAACTGCGAGCAGCACGAGAAAAGTCGTAATCTCCTGACTGAGACTGAAATACTTGTGAGCCTCTCCCATCGGGTATTCAAAGCCTTTGACGAACCCTTTGATAATGAGTTCAATCGCCCCAAACTGAAGAATGATAAAGCCGTAAAACATGATGATATGCATGACACCGCTTTTCGGATCTTTCAAGAGCTTTGTTTGGCCAAATACTTGCGTGAGAAATTCTTGGATGCGTATCGCGGCATCCTTCTTCAGGTTTGCTTTTTTGCCGAGCTTGATAAAGGCGATTCGGCTGTACACGATTTGTACGAATAAATATGTGGCATACCCTGTTATGGCGAGAAATGCTACAAAGTTTAGGAAGGATAACATGGATGAACCTCCTCAAGTAAGACCAGCAATGAATCGGAGCAACTTTTCATGCACCGATTCATTGCTTGGGAAGCCTACAGTGACGATAGCTACTTTCCCTTGAAATCTCATCTGGTTCCTCCAGATTCTACTGAAAGCTTTGATCGCCTTGGAGCAAGCGTCGGGCAATCGTACGCTTTTGGATTTCCGTCGTACCGTCAGGAATTCGCAAGGTTCTTGCCCATCTCCATACTTTTTCCAGCTTCATTTCATTCGTTAAGCCCATGCCCCCGTGGATTTGTATGCATCGGTCGACAACTTTCTGCAACATTTCCGTACAATAAGCTTTGATCATCGAGATTTCCTTGAGCGGGAGCTTTTCTTGATTTTCCATTTTCCACGCGCAATGCAGCAGCATATTACGTGCGGCATAGATCTCCATCGCGCAATCAGCGAGCATCATTTGTATCGCCTGATGGTTCCCTATTGTGACGCCGAAGGTCTTGCGTTCATTTGCGTATTGGATCGCTTTGTCCAGCGCCCACTGTGCCGCACCTACACATGTCGCTGCCATAACTACCCTTCCCACATCAACGCCGTGCAAGGCTTTACCGAAACCTTGATTCAATTCGCCGATGATATATTTTTCATGAACCCGCGCGTTTTCTATGGAAATGATCCCGATCCGCGAGCCCAGGTGTCCCATATACGGAATGGATGAGGTTGCTACACATGTTTTTCCGTCAAACGGGACAAGGAAGCAGGTAATTCCGCCCTTTCTTTTTTCCACTAGTTCGGGATCGGTGATGGCGAAAATGATCCCGTATTTGGCGTAATGCGCATTGGTAATCCACTGCTTCGTCCCATTCAGAACCCAGTGTTCCCCATCCTTCACGGCTTTGGTCTTTATCGCCCATACATCAGAGCCTGCGTCTGGTTCACTCAGTCCGAAACATAACGTAATTTCGCCTCTAGAGATACCGGGCAATAACTCGGCTTTGGTATCAGGGTGCATCCCCAACAGTGCTGGTGTGAGTCCGCCTGTAAACAGACCCGCTGGGAACATTTCCATGACTAACGGGTCCAGACCGTATTTTTTCATGATAGCTTCATATATCAGAGCGACAGAAATCGGGCCAAAATCATCTCCCGATCCCCCCAGCTCTGACTCACCAAACATCGTATAGAATCCGGCTTCTGCTGATTTTAAGCGAACTTGTTTCAGCGCTTCTTGTACCCCAGGTGAAAGCAAGCCATTCTCGTCATAAAAATATCTTTCATTTTCCAGCTCTTTTTGATATTTCTTGCGAAGAGGGTCAATTTCTACTTCAACGAATCGATAAATCGCGGAGATTACCTCTTTGATTTCCTCTGAAACCTGAAAACTGATCATGTTTGATACCCTCCCTTATTATCCTTTTCTAACTTCAAACTGGGCACTGACCTTCACTTCTCCTGCTTCATTGACGACTTCTGCTTCACATAGCCAACGATCTTCCTTTTCAGCTACAACGGAGCCTTTTACGATGATTTTTTCTCCCGGTCGCGTCATGCCTCGAAACCGAACGGAGAACTTCAAGAGATCATCTGCATGAAACCACGTATGGATTGCTTGCCCGACAAAACCCATGATCATCATGCCGTGTGCGATGACGCCACCAAGCCCCGCTTTTTCGGCAACGGGCACTACCGTGTGAATAGGATTGAAGTCACCTGAGGCTCCGGCATATCGGACGAGCTGGCTATGCGTTATTTCTTCTTTATATAGCGGTTCGAATGGTTTTACCGATCATGTTCATCCCCCTAATGTCTTTCGATGATGGTCGAACGTCCAACGACAACGGTTTCACCATGTTGATTGACGAACTCTTTTTTGATGACGACGAAGTTCATGGCCGCTTTTGTGTATACGTCCTCGACTTCTCCATAAACCGTTATGTCATCCCCGATTCGGATTTTGCCTAAGTACTCATATTCTTGTCCACCGCGGAGAACTTTTTCAATTTTCAGACCCAAATTCATTGAGACGGACGTTTGAGAACCCCAAAATTCGATGACAGTGGGAAACGTTGGGGGAATGAACCCGTCCTCAACGTCAATGGACTGATTATTATCAAGGGCGTACAATAGCTCTCTGACTTTGCATCGATTAACCGGTTGAGTTGTTCTTTCTTTTCTCTTCGTCCACCAAAACTCTGCGGACAGTATTACGCCTACATCCCGAGATTTTTTGCGATAATGTTTTTCATAATTTCTGTCGTACCACCGTAGATCGGCATGACAGCGACATCACGGTATCGACGAGCAATGGCGTATTCTTCCATGAAGCCGTATCCTCCATGAAGCTGCAAGCATCTAACGGACATACGTCGTGCCATTTCGGTGATCGACCACTTCGCCATGGAGACTTGCGTCGATACATTTTCGCCATTCATATGCCGGTAGGTCAGATCATCGACAAAGGTCTGAGCCATGGAAATTTCCGTAGCCATCTCCGCCATCTCGAATTGTGTATTTTGAAAGGAACTGATTGGTTTACCGAAAGCGTGTCGCTCTTTTACGTAAGTCATGGTCGTCTTGAGCATCTCTTCAGCCACAACTAACGCGCCAATTGCGATCATAATCCGCTCTTGTTGCAGCTTATCCATCAGGTAGTAGAAGCCCTTGCCTTCCTCACCAAGCAGATTGGATACAGGGACACGTGCATCCTCAAAAACCAGCTCTGCCGTATCCGTAGAATGCTGCCCCAATTTCTTCAATTTGCGACCACAAGAAAAACCCGGTGTACCGTCCTCAACTAAAAGGATGCTGATCCCTTTATGAGCAAGTGTAGCTGTTGGGTCTGTCTTGACGCAAATGAAGAATAGCCCTGCATTGATTCCATTAGAGATAAATGTTTTTTGTCCATTGATGATATAGTGGTCTCCATCTCGCACGGCAGTTGTCCGCATTCCCGCCAAGTCGGAGCCGATGCCTGGTTCCGTCATGCCGATCGCTGTCGTAATCTCACCAGATACGCATTTGGGCAAGTACTTTTTCTTCTGCTCCTCGGTGCCATAGCGTTCCAAATAGGGAACGATGATGGAACTGCTCATACTTGCCAAGCCGCCTACTCCAACCCGACTCAATTCTTCGGCCAAAACCATGTTAAAACCAAAATCGAGTCCAAGTCCGCCGTACTCAGGTGCAACTTGCGGGCATAGAAACCCTTGCTCGCCCATTTTTTGATAAAACTCACGTGGGGTGTATTGCTCTTCCTCCCACTTCTCAATGTTCGGTACGGCTTCCCTCTCGAGAAACTTGCGTAGAGAGCTGCGAAACATCTCGTGCTCTTGTGTAAGAAAAGGGCGATTTCTTTTAAATAAATCAAATGTCGCTGGCTTCGATGCCGGAATGGTTTGTGACATCAATAATCCCTCCAAGTACGATTGATTAGCCGATACGATACATCGTAACGACACACGCCCCGCCAAGGCCCAGGTTATGCTGGAGAGCGACACGCGCACCCTCGACCTGCCGCTTGTCCGCCTGGCCACGCAACTGCCAAACTAGCTCGGTGCATTGTGCCAGACCAGTTGCTCCCAATGGATGACCTTTTGACATTAAACCGCCTGATGGATTGACAACGTAGGTTCCACCGTATGTGTTATGTCCATCGCGGATGAACTTTTCGGCCCCGCCTTCTTCACACAGTCCCAAGCCTTCGTAGGTAATAACCTCATTGGGAGTAAAGCAGTCGTGGAGCTCTACTACGTTGACCTCATCGGGACCGATCCCGGCCATTTCATAGACTTGATCTGCTGCCCGGCGGGTCATATCAGCTCCAACTAGATTGAGGAGAGACTCATGTGTCACATCGGTGTCTGTTGTGAGCGCCTGCCCCACAATTTCTACAGCATTGGTAATCCCGTGCTTGATCGCGAAGGCCTCACTGCACACAATCGCTGCCGCAGCTCCGCAGGTTGGGGGGCAAGCCATCAGCCGTGTCAAATTCGGCATTAAGACTGGAGCGTTCAATACCTCTTCCACCGTCAGCGGCTTATGAAAAAGCGAATAAGGATTCTGAATGGCATGACTTCTCGTTTTCACAGATACTTTGGCAAAAATATCTGGGTTGGCTCCGTACTTTTCAAGGTATTCCTTTCCTGCTGCTCCAAAAAACTTAATCGCGTTCGAAGTGGAATCCGGCACGTCTGGCCACAGCTCTTTCAAGCGATTTTGTGCCCACCCTAACGGAGGAGTCCGATCTGTCCAGACACTTGCCAATGCGCCTGGTTTCATTTCTTCAAAACCAACTGCCAATGCGCAATCTACCATACCCGATTCGACTGCTTGCCTCGCCAAAAATAGCGCAGTAGAACCGGAAGAGCAGTTATTATTGACGTTAATGATCGGAATCCCTGTCATCCCGACCGTATACAAAGCTCGTTGACCACATGTACTGTCTCCATATACGTAGCTCGCATAAGCTTGTTGGATGTCAGAATAGTGAATACCCGCATCTTCTATTGCACCTTTGACTGCTTTGGATGCCATCACTTCATACGGTTCATGCGAGCCAGGCTTTGTAAACGGTACCATATATACTCCGATGACTTTTGTTTTTCGACTCATGCTTCTTCCCCCTTTGGACGATCACTGAACTTTTCACATCTATTAGGTAAAGCAAAAGTCGTGCCAACACGTTTTATCGCCAATGATCGACTCTCTCAAAGTCTCCTTGTACATTGTGTATGTGTTGAATACAAAAGCAATGATGAACTGTATAAAATCCATACACCTCTCCTATACAAATACCTCTTTTTCCTTAAGCACTGAAATTTGTTCGTCGGTATACCCCAGAGTTTTCAGTAGCAGAATAGAATGCTCACCGAGTTTGCTTCCGATATGCTTATATTCTGGCTGGGCTGCGGAAAATTTGATTGGAAAACCAAATTGTCTCTGTGTTGTTCCGTCCGGTTTCGGTACATCCACAATCATCTCACGCGCCTTCAATTGCGGATGCTCGCACGCTTCTGCAAAAGTGAGTACCGGTTCAACACACGCTTCCATCTCCTGAAAAATAGCTGTCCATTCAGCGAAGGTTTTCGCTCGAAACGCGTTACGAACATAATCTTTGAAAGCTTGGACATCATCTGGAGATTCGCTGAAAGACAATGGCAACAGATCCTGGCCTCCTATTGCCTCGCACAACAGCTTGCGGAATTGGGGTTCGATACTTCCTACAGAAAAATACCGCCCATCTTTTGTTTCATAGTAGTCGTAAAAGTTCCCACCGTTTAACCGCATTGCCTCTGCCTGAGGCTCCACTCCGCACGCAAGATAACCAGCACCATGGATCGTATTGAGTACGAATGCAGCATCCGTCATGCTGACATCAATGTATTGACCTTCACCCGTCCGCTCGCGATGCAGTAAAGCTGCCAGCATCCCGATCACGGAATGAAGCGAACCACCCGCAATATCAGCGATATGAAAACCATGCGGAGACGGAGGCGATCCTTTGCGCCGGGAGTAATCATTGATTCCTGCAATGGACAAGTAGTTGTTGTCATGCCCAGGTCGATTTTGGTACGGTCCATTTTGACCATATCCGGTGATGGAACAGTAGATTAGTCGTGGGTTAATCGCTCGCAGCGTCTCAAATCCAAGACCGAGTCGCTCCATGACCCCTGGACGGAACTGCTCAAGGACAATGTCGTATTCTTTCACGAGCTCTTTCACGATTTCTACGGCCTCTTGCTTTTTCAGATCCAGTGCGATAGAAGATTTCGAGCGATTCAAATAGCCATGGGCTGCCGTTACTCCCCCATCTACTTGCTTGCCTTGTCTGATACTGTCAGGTCGGGTGAACGATTCCACGCGAAGAACTTCTGCTCCCAGATCTGCCAGCATAGTCGTGGCAAAAGGCCCCGGCAGTAAAGTCGAGAAATCTAGCACTTTATAGCCTCGTAACAAGCTCATTCTTTCACCTCATTCAGATTGTTTGGTAACTGTTTAAAGGTAGCGCTGGCTATCGCCAGAAGTTTGCCTGTACCGTTTCGTACTTCTCCCTCGCCTGTTGCAAGACTTTTGCCTATATGGCGGATTTTTGCTGTTCCGACGATGAGATCACCCTCTTTGGCAGAGGCCAAATAATGAATGTTTAAATTGACCGTGACCAAGCGATGCCCCGTATGCGTGCGGATTGTCAAACCAATCACGTGGTCGAGCAAGCTCGCTACGACACCTCCGTGCAACAAATTTCCGGCATTCAACAATTCAGGCGTAATGGGCAGCTCAACTACCATATGACCTTTTTCCATACGCCTAAGTTGCATGCCAATATGTTGCTCGAATCCTGCTTCTATCCTTTTTGGGCGTTCTGTAATGGACATACTCTCACCTCGCTTTGCTGTTTACTAAGACAACATCTGTATTGGTTTATATAGATATGCAAATGCCATGCCAAAGAAGCTTCGTACATATTTGAATGAAATGCACGCGATGTAAGTTCTATGCGCAAGTAAATCGTACATATCTACAACAGTTGTATGAAATCTATACAAAATGACACTCGAAAACCAAAACAAAAAACCCTTGATGGCTCAAGGGTCAACTCACGGGCTCCTATTAAGGTGTCACAATAGCGGGAAATGGATCAAAGTCATCCAATAATGCTAAAAACCCTTTGATATGAGTCGCGTCACCGGATACTTCTATTTTTCCCGTTGCCATAGCTTGATCGAGTGGTAGACGACCAAGCATCAATGCAAAGAAGTTCATTCGATCCGTAACTATCGTAACATCTGGATGAGTGTCATGCTTATTTCCTTTGTTCACGAGAACGGAATTTTCCAGATACATCACAAACGATTGGTCTGAATCTGAGATCGTTACATTCATCGTGAGCTTTTTGCCATCTGCTTTTGGGCCGTTAAGTTTCACGGCTAACAGGGTTAAGAAATCGGAAATGGGCATGTAGGTAATGATTCCCGATACATCAACTGAAGAGTTGTCCTTATTGACCCCATTGCGCAGCTCTTCGGCCCCAACCAAATACATGTTTCGCCAGTTCGCGGATTCGGCTTGATACCCCAATTGTTCAAACGCATTGGCCAGCAAATTCTTCGCTTCTGTATGAGTGGGATCAGCCATGACCACATGCTTGAGTACTTGCGCCACCCAGCGATACTCTCCTTTTTCAAAATCAGCTTTTGCCTGCTGCAAAATGTTACTTGCCCCACCCATGTACTGAACATATTTCTCGGCAGCTTCCACCTGTGGCAGCGGGTCCAAATCAGAAGGATGCGCACTGTAGTAGCCGAGATAAAAATTGTAGATTCCTTTTACGTTATGCTTAAGCGTTCCATAGTACCCTCGATTTCCCCAGTATTTATCTAAGGTGTCGGGAAGCTTGATTGTTTCTGCTATTTCCTCCATTGTATATCCGTGATTGGCTAAACGCACCGTTTGATCGTGCATGTATTTATACAGATCACGCTGCATTTTCAGATGCGCAATGGCGTTTTCTTTGCCCCATACTGACCAAGCATGGATCATTAACAGGGCATCAATTTCTTCTGCCTCAAACAAGTCAATCGTCTTATCCAGGGTGTTTGCCCATAGCAAAGCATCTCGCGTTTTTGCTCCTCTAACGGTGTAGATTTGATGCATGGTTTTATTGGCATTTTCCGAGACAAACAATGCTTTGTAATCGCGGATATAGAAATGCATTTCAGCAGGTGCTTCTGTATTTGGCGTTAATAAAAATTCGAAGGTGATTCCGTCTATTTCCATGGTCTGTGTCTCGTTTACGATATCAACCGTAGGCAGTGCAAAGCTGAACTTACCCGAATTGGTTACAGGGCCAATCCCTACAGAAATTGTTCCAGTAGTGCTGACGGGTAGATTTTTACCAAATTGATACCCAGCACGACGAGCCATAATCGTACCAAGCAGCACATTTTCGCTCAGTGCTTCTTTTGTAAAATGCTGTGGTGCGATAATCGGGATGTCGGGATTCTTCGCATACTGAAGTGCTGCTTCGGTACCAGCAAAATGATCTCCGTGACTTTGGCTGATAATAATGGCGGTAACCGGTTTTTTTGGACGATGCTGATAATATAACTCCATGGCGGCTTGCATAGATTCTACCCCTGCTAACGTATCAACAACAATAACTCCCTCTTTACCTTCGATGAAAAACGTCGTGACGATAGATTGTCCACGAATTTGATAAACGCCCTCTAGTACTTTGAACAACCCTGTAATCGCATGCAACTGAGAATTTCTCCACAAGCTAGGATTTACGGTATCGGGTGCTGGCTGATCAAGGAACCCGAGTTTTTCGATGTCCCAAACGACCTTTCCAGCCTCATTTTTTATGACTTTTGCTTCGATGGGAGCGAGGTAGCCTCTATTTGCATCCTCGAAATCTTGTTTGTCTTCAAAATGGAGAGAGGCATAAACGGCCTCCTGTGCTTTTTTAGTAAAAGGCGTCGCCGGCAATGACTGATTAATTTTCGAATCTGCCATTTCTATACCCCCAAAGGTTTATTTTTTTGAATATTCATCGGATATTTTGTCCATGGGCCCCTATTTGTATACATTTGGAAAAACACCAAGGCCATCGCTACGGCAAGAGCGATGGTCCGTAAAGCACGGCAGTTCATCCAAGAACTTGTTAATCACCGTAACTCCTACACCCGCATACGTATTCATTTCTTCAAAAGATGCATGGTTCTCTTCCAAGGAGATTGTTTTCGTGACCAGTTTCCCAGGGGCAAGACGCCCGCTTTTCACTAAACGAAGCATCGTTGAAAATTCAGGCAAAGGCATGCCGATCGACCCGATAATCTGCGCTTCTTGCCGGAGCAAAAAGTTAATAGGGACGGGAGTAAGACCGCCGTTCGGATTCGAGCTCATGCCAATCTGGACATGTCTTCCCCGTTTTGTGAGACTCAAGAGCGCATTTAAAAACGTTTCTTGGATACCAAGCGCTTCAATGGAGACGTTCGTACCGCCTTTTGTTATTTCGCGCACCGCTTCTGGGCGTTTACTTGCTTGCTGTTTACGACAGCCACTGCTCCCAGCTCTTTCGCTACTGCCAATGCCCCACGCTTTGCGTATCGACTTCGACAGGCTGCATCCATTGTTCCAAGTTGGCGATAAACCGATCAATCTCCTGAATAACGCCGAGTACTTCTGTTGTCACGGCTTCAAAAGAGGGCTTCTCCAAATCTTGCTGGAGCGCTTGTAAAATAGCTGGCGTATGCGTACGAATGGCTGTTTTTAGTTTCTGTAATTTTTGGATACGTTCTGCGGCACTTGTTCCTTTGGCAACATGCTGCTGTTTCTTTTGCAATTCGAATACTTGCTGAATTTGCTCCGTAACATCAACCATCAAGAATGCCCTCCGATCATTCGTTGTGAGGAAAGGATGTCTAGATAATCATTCTATACAAAAGCAAGGATCATACCAAAAGAAAATCATTGTTTATTGTAGATAAATCGTCATTTGTTTGAGGGGAGTTGTTTGAAATCATTACGATACGAGCACTTTCTTCAATTCTTCCGTCAACAGTGGAACGACTTCAAACAAGTCTCCCACGATTCCGTAGTCGGCAATTTGAAAGATTGGGGCTTCCGGGTCTTTGTTAATGGCCACGATTATCTTTGAATTTGACATCCCCGCCAAGTGTTGAATAGCACCTGAGATGCCACACGCAATATACAGATCGGGTGTTACTACTTTTCCTGTTTGTCCGATTTGCAAGGAGTAATCGCAGTAATCGGCATCACAAGCTCCCCGGGAGGCTCCCACTGCTCCACCAAGTGCTTGAGCCAATTCTTGCAGTGGTTGAAAGCCTTCCGCGCTTTTCACACCACGCCCACCCGCGACGATGATCTTGGCCTCGCTGAGATCGATACCACTTGCTGTTTTTCGCACGACTTCCTTGATGATGGTACGAAGATCAGTGATTTCTGGCTGAAATTCTACGAGTGTAGTTTGCACCGCCGTCTCTATGATTTCAAAATTATTGGGGCGCAGGGTTGCGAACACCATTCCTTCTTGGAAGTTCTTTTTCTGAAACGCTTTCCCCGCATAGATCGGACGAACAAACGTGATTTGCTCTCCGTTTGTCTCTACAGCCGTACAATCTGAAATGAGTCCCGCTCCGCATTTGGCTGCCACTCTTGGAGAGATATCTTTTCCCAATGAGGTATGACCAACCAAGACGGCGTCTGGTTGCACTTCGTGAATGAGTTGCATAAATGCTTGGCTATACGCCTCAGAAGTACCCGTAGATAGCGCTTCGTTTTTCGTTATATACAAGGTAGTGGCTCCGTATTTGCTGATATCCTGCACATACGCCTCCGCATTCGGCGAGAACAGCGCCGCGATGACTTCTCCTCCTGCCGCGACCTGATTCGCGACAGTTAGCACCTCGAGAGATACATTTCGTAATTTTCCGTCCTTTACTTCGGTAAACACCAGAACCTTTTTGCTCATGATGAATCCTCTCCTTTTTCTTTATATGACCTTCGCTTCTGTGCGCAGCAGCTGTGCCAATTCGGTTACCTGTTCCTTGATTTCTCCGTTCATTAGGCGACCTGCTTGCTTCTTGGCTGGTAAATACTGCTCGACAATCGTTGTGCGGGCCTTTCTCTCATCAATGGCGAGAGCCAAATCTTCCGGAGTCAAGCGCTCCATTGGCTTTTTCTTCGCTTTCATAATGCCTGGCAAAGACGGATAGCGCGGCTCATTTAACCCTTGCTGAGCTGTCGCCAAGAATGGAAGACTTACTACGATGACCTCCATATCGCCTTCTACGTCTCTTTCGACCGTAGCTCTGTCGCCATCGATTGTAAGCTTCGTAATCGTGGATATATGTGGGATACCCAGGGCCTCTGCAACCCGAATCGCAACCTGTCCTCCCCCCGTATCTACTGACATATTGCCCCCAAGAATCAAATCAAATGACTGATCCTTGATGGCTGCTGTGATCAAGCGAGCAATCGTATATTCATCAGCTTCGGTTTCACCTGGATCGACGAGTATCGCTTTATCCGCTCCCATCGCAATTGCGGTTCGAAGTGCGCCCTCCGCACGTTCTGGGCCAACGGTGATCACGGTGACCTCTGCTCCGTTTTCTTCCTTGAGCTTGACTGCTTCCTCGACAGCATACTCGTCATAAGGATTCACGATAAACTCGATGCCTTCTTCATTGATCTGCCCGTTCTGAATCACGATTTTTTCTTCGGTATCAAAGGTTTGTTTTAACAAGACTAAAATGTTCATCTATGTTCTCCTCCTGGCTTCGTTTCTTTTCGTTTACTTCGGCTGCATTCGCAGTGCACCATCTAAACGGATGACTTCCCCGTTTAACATCGGGTTTTCGATAATGCTTTGAACGAGATGGGCTAATTCATTCGGCTGTCCTAAACGCTGCGGGAATGGCACCATGGCGCTTAGCGCTTGCTTGAGATGCTCGGGAGCTCTGCCTAGCATGGGCGTCTAAAAAGACCTGGTGCGATTGTTACGACACGAATGACATACGAGGATAGATCCCTTGCAATCGGCAGCGTCATCCCAACGACTCCTCCCTTCGAAGCACTCCTATTTGTCCTTCAAAGGCAGAAGCAGAAGCTGTATTGACGATTACACCTCTTTCCCCTTGCTCGGTCGGTTCGTTTTCGCTCATTTTCTCAGCCGCTAACCGAATGACATTAAAGGTTCCGATCAAGTTGACATGAATAATTTTGGTAAACAGAACGAGATCGAATGGGCCGTTTTTGCCATACGTTTTCTGGGACCCGCCGATACCTGCGCAGTTAACAACCGCCATTGTCTTGCCGAATTTTTCCACACCTTGGTCTCATGCTGACCTGAAATTGGCTTCTTCGACGACGTTTGTTTTACGTAGAGAACCTGTCCGCCCAGCGCTTCAGCGAAAGTGATGCGCAACTCTTCTTTGACCGCAGCACGTAATGCGTTCATCGGTGGATTGTTGATAGTGACAATCGCGATTCTCTCTCGTTTTTCAACCTTTACCAGACTCATTGCTGTCTCTCCTTACATCTCGATTTTGTAAAAGAGAAATAGCAAATGTCATGCCAACGCAAACAAGTAGTTTCATAGGAAAAAATCAATACGAAAGCTGTCGGATTGTTTGATTTTCAAACAGGCATTCCAACCAAACCATCTTTTTTTCAGACATCTTATACGGTCTCTACATGAGGTGGAACTTCTTTGGACGGTTGATCCGGTCTGACAAACAACAAAAAGAGAATCCCCGTTACGATGAAAAGCCCCACAATGACGTACAGTGAGTAATGAAATCCGAGCACAAGGTTATTACCTGCTGCTTGCACTAAGATCCCTGTTATAACCGGAGCAACGATGGAGGCCATATTAGTAATGAACGAAAAAATGCTCGTCATGAAACCAGCGCGTTCAGGCATGAGCTTAATCAATATTTGCGGACCTACAGCAGCATTACTGTAACTCGATGTTTTGGCTAGACACAAAGCAAGATAAACCCAGATAAAAGACTCAAAAGCAGGCATCATAGCTAGAAAAAGGCCACCGATGAGCGTGACGATCCCTGGTACCAGAACCCGCGATTTGAAATAGCTATTGGTTTTCTTATAAATGCGATCTGAAATGGATGAGAGCAGCAATACCATGACGGTGGCTGCAATACCGCTTCCAGCGACTGCATAAGCCATGTTCATTGGCTCTAGTTGCAGTACCTTTGTCATATACAGTGGCAGCCAAACGAGTAACCAAGTGGAGAGCCACAGCGCAGAGAACGCTAAAGCGAGGGTCAGAAAACAAGCGGGATTACGCAATACGGGAGCTATATCAGCCCATCTCAACTTTTTCACATGGGATGGAGCCGTTTGATTACTTGGATGATTCTTGTTTTTTCGATCCACAAACAACCAGACGAAAACCAAAACCAGACTGACGACACCTAAAAGTGCAAACGTCAACCGCCAGCCATACTTTTCTATCAGGGCAACAAGAATCGGCGCTGAAATAATTCCGCCGACACTGGCACCAGAGACGATGACAGCAAACGCTATTCCTCGTCTTTCGGGAGGAAACCATTTGGCAGCGTGACTCATCGCTACCGGAGTAAACGGCCCCTCAAACGCTCCCAGCATTAACCGATACAAGATCAGCATCGGCAATGTCATAATGGCGTAGGAACCAAACTGCAGAACTGTCCAGGCAAGCAATAGAACCACGATCATTTTCGAAGTCCCGATACGATCTGACCATGTCCCTCCTAATAAAGCTGAGATGGCAAACAACCAATAAAAACTGCTTCCGACCATTCCCCATTGGGCACTATTCAAGCCAAGCTCCTTCATCAACGGATCAGCTGCATATCCAATGATCGCCTTATCCGCATAGTTGATGACATAAGCAAAAAACAAGAGTGTTAGGACAATCCAGCGCATGTAATTACTCCCCTTCCATTCTTTAGCTGTTATTGAAAACGGGGAAAATAGCAAGATGAGTTGGTAGGGTTTCCTCCTTTCGGGTACAACCCTTAATTAGACGCAATATTCAGAAATAGCAAATGTCATGCCAACCACACATGATTCTTTACTTTCTCTTCCTTTCCTTTTGGCTGGATGTTGTTATGTATAGTGATGAAACACACCTTACAGACAGATGTAGATAATACAGACAAGTTGGCATAAAAAAATGACTTCCGTCCCATCCAGAAGTCATCCACGCTTTACTCTTGTACCGTTAATTGGTATTTTTTCAGACGATCATATAGCACGGATCTGCTTACTCCCAGTAATTTGGCAGCCTTGGATTTGTTGCCGCCCGATTGCTCCAACGCTTGTTGTACGGCCGCTCTTTCTGCCTTTTCCATAAGGGAGCTCTCTGAATCAAATGAGAATGCGGTGAATTCATTTTTTCCATGACCCAACATGTATTCGGGCAAATCTGCCAGCTCGATTTTTCCGTGTTCACTGAACAGCATCGCGCGCTCCATGACATTTCGAAGTTCACGTACGTTGCCCGGCCAATCGTAATCGATCATGGCTTTTTCGGCAAGCGGGTCAATTCCCGTAATGCTTGTCCCGTTCAAGCGATTTAATTCTTCCATGAAGAAAGGAATAAACACCAAAATATCTTTTTTCCTTTTCGCCAGTGGCGGGATTTCAAAAGAGATGACGTTTAATCGATAGAACAAGTCGTTTCGGAATTCCCCATTTCTGACCATTTCCTCCAGGGAACGATGCGTTGCTGCTATAATGCGTACATCGACTTGGATGCGCTCTGTTCCACCCACCCGATAAAATTCCTTTTCTTGGAGGACACGAAGCATTTTCGCCTGCAGTTGCAGCGACATATCTCCTACTTCATCTAGAAACAGAGTTCCCCCATTTGCCAAATCAAACTTCCCTTTTTTACCTTTTTGCTTGGCACCCGAGAAGGCTCCTTCTTCATATCCAAAAAATTCTGATTCCAATAAATGCTCTGGGATCGCGGCGCAATTGACCGTTACAAAAGGGCCATTACTGCGCCAGCTCATGCTGTGGATCGCATGGGCGAACAGCTCTTTTCCGGTTCCACTTTCGCCTCTGATCAGAACAGTCGAATTTCCTTTGGCTGACTTCATGGCGCTACGTATAATTTTCTCCATCTGGGGGTCTTGTGTGAGAATCTGCTCAAATGAGAAGCGGGAGGTCTCGTGCTGCACTTGTGGGGTTTGCTTCTCTTCTTTTTCACTCTTTTCCAGTCTACGTACAACTTCTTTCATTTCGTGCAGGCCACGGAAGGAGATTTTTCCGATAACCCCGATGATTTCGTCGTCTTGCATAATGGGGACGCGATGCACGGTATATCGAATGCCTTTTACCTGCATCATCTCGCTATATTCCGGTAGACCTGATTTCATGACGCGGTCGAGTCCCAATTGAGGGAGGACGTCATGGATTGGCTTGTATAAAATCTGCGATTCTTCAAACTCAAAAAGTTCAAGTAAGGATGGACTCACGAAGTTAACTTCTTTCCATTCATTGATCATGATAAGACCTTCGTACGCATTATCGATGACCGTCTGCAAAATACTCTTCCATTTGACTACGCTCTGTAACTCCTGGGCCATTTTTTCCACTTGTGATACATCTTGAAACAAAAGGATACACCCTTTTTTCCCAAAGCGAGAAATACGGGTAACGGCATGACTATTCCCTAGTTGTAGCCGATAATGATCGGAAGGCTCCATGGACTCTAATTGAATACCTGAAATGAGCGAAGTTACCTCACGCTGGAGCAGTTCTACTTGTGTCAGCCCTGTCATTTTGCAAATTTTCTGATTTGCGAAGGTGATCCGTTCAGAATCATCTGTGATGATCGCGCCGAGCTCTGATCGTACCAGAATTTCTTCTAGTTGATCCTTCAAAGAACTTGTAGCTCGAAACAATGTGAAAATGATGTCCGTTTTGGTAAGCATTCCGGTCACTTGGTGGTCATCATTCAAAATGACGATGTTCCCTACTTCTGCTCTTTGAATGATTTCCTGGATGTCGCTGACCGAACTGTCAATGTGAGTCCAAATGACGTCTTTTTTAATGAGTGGATGAATGACGCTCGTCAATGGTTGTCCATCCAGAATGGCTTGATTGAGGCTGCTTCTGGTCAGTACTCCATGCAATTTTTGATACTCATCGGTAACAGGAATCGTATCCCATTTAGTCCGCTGTACGAATTGAATAGCGTCAGACAAGGTATGTTCGGGGGAGAGACACTCATGTACGGGAGTAATGATATCCCTTAGCTGGGGCATTTCCTTCAACTCCATACATTTATTTTGGGCTGTTTTCATTTCTATCACATCTTTTATAGTGGAAACAAATCCCTTTTCCTATTGTAACATGGTTTCCCTGTTGGCTTAGGAGTTTTTTCAAGTGGCACTCATTTCAGTAATTTCAGTATTGACTAAAATAACTGAAAATACTTAATATAATACTCATAACATCTTTTAGGAAGTGATGCACATGAAAAAAGCAACTTCGATCAGTGCTGTGCTCTTGTTTGTCACTATACTCGTAGGGGTACTTGGCTCGTACAGCATCATTATTGCACTACCACTTATTGGAGAGGAATTTCAGCTGAATCCAGTGGAGCAAGGTGCAATCGTCAGTGTTTATTTTTTAGGCTTCGCGATATTTACCATTCCAGGAGGGATCATTGCTGATAAACGAGGATCGAAGCAAATTATTGTAATCAACTTGGTACTGTGGGCAATATTGACTACGCTTACAGGGGCGGTCACAAGTTTTGCAGCCTTACTCGTTGTCCGTTTTTTGTTGGGGTTTATCGATGCCCCCCTAATGCCTGCTATGTTAAAAGCGATTGCCGAACGAACACCTGCAAACATCCGTACGACCACAGTATCCATCGTTTCATCAGCCGAACCAATTGGGACTGGACTTGCCCCTTTTCTAGTAGCACCATTGATTGCGATACTGGGATGGCAGGAAGCTACTTTTGTTACAGCATTAATCGGACTGCTCTTGGCCCCCATTCTCTGGATATTCCTTCCCCGTCCTTTCGTGAATGAATCACCATCATGCTCAGTATCATCAGAGTCGAACCCCATCCCTTTTTTGTCTCTTTTCCGTAACGGGCATTTGTGGAAACTAACAAGTATGCTCTGCGGAATTCAAATCGTGATGGTTGGATGCTTAACATGGGTACCTACCTACTTAACCACGGAAAAACATCTCGCTATTACCCAATCAGGCTTATACGCATCGCTTCCTCTTCTCATTTCCATGCTTGGCTATTTGGCAGGAGGTTGGTTGTTTGACCGTTATTTTCATCAAAAGTTTCGATCGATGGTCATTCCGTCCCTTCTGTTCTCAACGATTCTCTTTACGCTTATGATCCTATCTGACAATGTCAACCAGTTTCTGTTGTTTGAGTCGATCTCTTTGTTTTTTCTGTCCCTTACCACTCAACCCATTATTGGACTTACCATGCGTATCATTCCCTCAGATGCTTTGGGCACTGCTAGTGGAATTCTGTTAACCGGAGGAAAACTGGCAAGTATTTTTACACCAATCGCGATGGGCGCATTCATTCAGGCGTTCTCCTTTCAAGCCGGTTTTTCCTTGTTGCTAATAGGTGCGGGAATTGCACTTGTTTCATCCTTTCTTACCCATATCAAAAGGAGTGAGGAGCTTGACTGATTTCATTCAAAGACTGCTGCAAGAAATGCCTGATTTTTCACATTTTCTAACCATTGAGGATTTGGACACCTCTTCCCGTGAATTAGCAGCCGCCTATCCAGATCTTGTGACCCTCAGTACCATCGGTCACTCAACAGAAGGTCACCCAATCCTCATGCTGCGAATTGGAAATGGACAACATCGCGCGCTGTTTGTCGGTTGTCCGCATCCAAATGAGCCGATTGGAGCTCTATCGCTAGAGTATCTCAGCAAAAAGCTATGTGAGGATACTGCCCTATTAGAGCAAATGGATTATACCTTTTATATCATCAAAGAAATCGATGTAGATGGTTGCCGACTGAATGAAGGTTGGTACGGCGGCCCATTTTCTCCAGATCGTTACATCCGCAGCTACTATCGTCCCAGTATGCTCGAACAAGTTGAATGGACATTCCCGTATGCGTATAAAACGTTCAGCTTCAGCGAACCCATTCCTGAAACCGTAGCATTTATGCGGGCGATTGATGAAGCCAAGCCCCATTTCCTCAACAGCTTGCACAGCTCCGATCAAACTGGAACGTTTTATTATGTATCGACCCCTCTTCCCGACGCATTGTGCCAACAGATCATAAAGCTGACCCAGGATCATCAATTACCGCTGATGATCGGCGAACCGGAGGCACCATTCATGCCCCCTATCCAAGCCGGTTTTTATCAGTTGCCTGAGCTGTCTGCTATGTACGATTACTACCAAAGTATCCTGCCTACTGGAGAAGACCCTGCGAAAGCAATCCTCATGGGTGGCTCATCCCGCGATTATGCTGGGGCACGTTACCGTACTTTTTGCCTTGTTTCGGAAATATCGTTGTTTACGGACCCAAGGATGGGAGATAAATCTGAAACCACTCATAGCTACAAGGATGCTACGCTAGAAATAGCCAAACAAGAAGGTGAACAGATTGCTTTTTTATCCAAACAGTACCAAAGCGCACTTGCATTCATAACGGTACCAACCAGATTTCAGCGATCTGTAGAGGATTTTCTGATCGGTATGGAGGAAATTCGATCCCATCATTTACAATCAGCTGAAAGTGAGGCATCTTTAGCACGCTTCGCAACAGTAGCGGAAATGTTTGACCTGAAATTACGCACTTTATGGAGTTCTCTATGCTGCTGCAGCATGCTGATTCGCATGCTGGACGCCCAGCCCGACAACATCACCCTTTCAGAGATTCGAGCAGATTCAGAAAAATGGCTGGATCAAGGCTTACAGGAGCTGCTCTCCTTTTTTAACTGGTCGATGCGTCCGCTGCGCGAATTGTGCGGTGTCCAGCTAGGTTCTGCCTTGATGATAATGGAATATCTTCGTCAAACCCATGAAAGTACTGCCACGCCACTAAAATAAAGAATGACGTGAGCGCCTGTCAGCAGAGCAGGCGCATTTTCTTTTGGTATTTTCTGAAGAAAGCGATGACTAATGGTAGTATAATAGACTAAAGCATGGAAATCGGGCAAAACGAGGAAAAAGGAGTCATAAAGTTGGATAAATTAACGGCAGAAACGATGCAATTGATTGAAGAAATGGCTCTCCATCACGAAAATCAAGGATTATCCAGAATTGCTGGCCGGATTATTGGACTGTTGATGGTCTCTCAGGAACCCCTTTCATCTGAGCAGATTGCCACTACATTACAAGTCAGTCTAGGAAGCGTGTCTACCAATATGCGCATGCTTTTGAAAATTGGATTCGCGGAAAAAAAGAGTGTGACAGGCGACCGTGTGAGCTATTACATCATGGCACCAGACGCAATTGAGGAAGAGCTTATACAGGGTTTAGAGCGAATCCTATCATTAAAGAATGTCATAGAAAAAGGAATGCAAATGGAAAGTTTGAAGCAAAGTGAGCTAGTTATACAACGATTCCATGAGACGCTGGAAGCAATTGACCTATACAGAGAATCTCTCAACCAAATGCTCGCTGAGTGGAAGTCTCGTCGCATGTAACCTCTCACAGCTCGATCAATGGAAAAGCAGAAAGGCAGCTTTGGCACTGAAAAAGCCACGGCTGCCTTTTTTCATATAAGGATGGCATCGATCATTTGACTGGTGATAGCTCATCTTCCGTTACCCATTTGTAGTTCTTAACTTCTCCTCCCCCTGTCGTGGGAGTGTAATCGATCATATAGACCGTGGTTGTATTTGCCGTATCAAGCTTTGCTGATGCATCGAGCATCCCTTTCACATGATCGGCCTTCAAGACGACTTCCGTTCCCGGATCATACGGTTGCTTGATATGGTTCTTGATTTCTTCTTGAATGATCCATTTATAACCCTTCACAGGGGGCTCACCCGTTGTAGGCGTATAGGTCACTGAATAGGCCGTTGTGTCGTAAGCCCCCACAATTTTTGCTTTCGCCCCTTGCATTCCCGGTTGGTGACTTGCTTTCAGGATGACTTCACTCCCTACTGTATACGTAGGTTTCGGTACAACCTCTACTTGCTCCAGCACATCCGGTGCAGCAGGACCGCCACATGCACTTAACCCCATCGCGGTAATCAGCATGAGCGATAACAGTTTCCATTTTTTCATTCTAAACACCCCGAATTCTTTGTTGTCTGTCAAAGGTATTATGGGTACACAAGACCTTCCTTATCCACTAACATCCAGCTTTACTTGAATGCATCCTTGGACGGAATTGACAAATCCTTGTTTTCAATCAACTGTAAAAGCAGAGCGTAGAATTGCTTCCGCTGCTCACTTGGCAAATCCTCGAGTATACTTTCGGCAATATCCGCTTGCAGGGCCAAAACTTGATCAATGCTGGATTGGGCTAATTCCGTGAGCTGGATCAAGGTAGCACGGCGATCAGTCGGATCAGGGCTCCGCACCAACAGCTTGTCACGCTCCAAGGCATCAATAAAATCCGTGACCGTGCGCGGCTTTACACCTAATTTTGCGGCGAGCTCGTTCATGCGAATTTTTCCGGCTTCTGAAACGATAGAAAGCAAACGTAGCCTTGGCCCAGAGATATGGTAGGGAATATCAAGCGCAGCCAATTTGGTCTCGAATTCTCGCTGAATAGAATAGGTGGCTCGAATCAGAATGTGAATAATATCAATCGCTGGTGGACTGATTTGATTGGTAAGCATGGTAGACCTCCTTGACAATTGTGCGAAAAACGAATACCCTCATTTACAGAGGTTACTCACTATTTTATAGTTTTTTAGTGAGGTAGCTCACTATGAGGTTCACGCACTAATTTCGTCGGTATTCTCATTATTGTAGCGAATCTTACGCTATATGCAACATTGTGCGACCTGAATGCCTTTGAGAACTACCCTGGAAATGGAGGAATACACATGAACCACTCCGATTTTGCCATGGAGAATAGCAACAAGCTCCTTCGAGTCCTTGTCGTCACCTTGATTTTTTCGGTCATGAATGGAACGATGTTTAATGTTGCTTTACCGGAAATTGCACAGGAATTCCATCTGATGCCATCGCAGGTCAGTTGGATTATGACAGGGTACATGGTCGTCTATGCCATCGGCTCGGTTGTTTTTGGCAAGCTCGCTGACCAATATAGGCTCAAGGACCTTCTGACATACGGTCTCCTCATTTTCGCTGTCGGCTCTATTGCAGGGATGCTCGCCACGGAATATTGGATGATCATTCTTGGACGCATCCTGCAAGCCTCTGGTGCATCTGTTCTGCCAGCGACCGCCATGATTATTCCGATTCGCTATTTCGCCCCTGAACAACGAGGACGAGCTCTCGGTACTTCTGCTGTCGGACTTGCCTTGGGAAATGCGTTTGGTCCGGTGGTGGCGGGACTAATGGCTAGCTTTGGAAGCTGGCGCATGCTGTTTCTTATTTCTTTGCTGCCGCTCCTTACTCTCCCGTTCTTCCGCAAATATTTGGACGATGAAAAGGGAGCCCCTGGGTCGATTGACTTTCTCGGAGGAGGACTATTGGCTTCAACGGTTGCCTTGTTTCTTCTGTCGATTACCGAGAGCAGCGGACTGTTATTCGCAGGAGGTATTGTGCTGCTGGCCATGTTCATCGTGCGGATTCGGACTGCCGAACATCCCTTTCTTCAACCCGCATTATTCCGCAATCGAAACTTTTCAGTAGGCTTGTTCATCGCTTTTATTTCGACAGCCTTGAGCTTTAGCGTCATGTTCATGACCCCGCAATTTTTGAGCGCACTCAATCAGTTGTCTGCCGGGAGCATTGGATTTGTACTTTTCCCTGCCGCAATTGCCTCTGCACTCATGGGTCGCAAAGGCGGTCTGCTCGCAGATGAACGCGGGAACTTCTTTGTTGTCTCGCTTGCTGCTTTCTTTATGCTCATATGCTTCAGCCTGCTCTCGACCTTCGTCGGCATCTCGCCAATCGCCATTGCTGTCATTCTTATTTTGGGCAATGTCGGTCAAACCTTCATGCAAATTGCCTTGTCCAATACACTTTCGAGAACTCTCGTGAAAGAACAGACAGGCGTCGGCATGGGACTATTCTCGATGCTCAACTTCATCTCAGGTGCCGTTGCTATGAGCCTGATTGGAAAAGCACTGGACAACCAAACGGCAGCGATGAAGATCAATCCGCTGGTAACAAACCCGGCAGCATCTGTGTACAGCAACATCTTCCTCCTGCTAGCCATTCTCATCATGGGAGTCTGGATGCTGTATCGCCTGCAATTCCATGCCAGTAAAACTCTTGTCCATACAGACGAAACGTCCATGTAAAATGTTTCTGTAAATAGGAAAACCAGTTCGAAGGACCTGCTCGTGTCCTGAACTGGTTTTCGTTCTATTTCGCTGCAAGTATGTACTGTCTGAATAAAGCAAGCGGCCGCAATGAATGGTCGTACAGCTCACTGCTGAATACAACAACCATTTTTCTTGAAGGAACAATCAGTATGTACTGCCCCCCAAAGCCAAGGGCAAAATAATAGTAGTTGTCCTCTGTCCAATCCTTGCTTGGATCGATTCTGTCGCTCCACCAATGCAAGCCGTAAGACCCAATCCTCTCATATGTCCGAAATTTTGGCTGAATCGATTCTTGAACCCACGCTGCTGAAACGATTTGCTTTTCTTGCCATTGACCGCCTTGCAGATAGAGTAACCCTAGCTTTGCCATATCACGCGAAGTAAGTCGTAATCCGTCAGCTCCGTTATGAATCCCCTGTCTGTCAGAATACCAATACGAATCTTCGATGTTCAGAGGTTGAAAGAGATGCTTTTTAGCAAACTCATATGTGCTCATTCCTGTTGCCTTTTGCAGGATGGCAGACAATAAATGTGAACAACCAGAATTGTAATTCATCTTCTCTCCCGGTTGTTCCAGCAGTGGCCGATCCAGCACAAATCGCACCCAATCGGGGCTGTAGAGCATCATGGGAAATGATTGCCACTCACCGAACTCTGGCCAATCAAAGCCGGGTGTCATCGTGAGCAAATGAAACAAGGTAATGGAACGTTTAACGGGATCGACAGACTTTTGCTCTAAATAGGGAAAGTAGGAAGTGATAGGTGTATCTAAACCAGCGATCAGTCCTTGCTCCAATGCAATCCCGATAAGCGCCGAGATAAAGCTTTTGGTGCAAGAATTGATCTTTTGAAGTTTTTGCGCTTGCTTCTTGTTTTTATGATATTCGTAAGCCAGATACCCCTCTTGAATGATAAGGCAACTGACGACTTTTTCTTTTCTGATCTTTCTGTCAAGTTCCATGAAAAGCTCTGTATCTAAACGCATCTTTGCAGGGTCTGCAAGTGGAAACAAAGGTGAATGCACGTGATTGTTCCTCCTTCGACCGATCAGTATTTAAGACTCTTTCCCCGGTATTTCCCCCCGTAGGTAACGCTCGCCCCATTCACACATGAGATCCATAATTGGTTTGAGCGTTTCACCCAATTCACTCAATTCATACTCGACCTTTGGCGGTACTTGGCTGTACACAGTCCTGATGACAATTCCGTCCTCTTCTAGCTCGCGAAGCTGCTGTGTCAGGATTTTTTGACTAATATCCGGCATTTGTTTTTTCAATTCACTCGTTCTTTTTGGGCCGTAGTATAACTGACATAAAATCAAGGTTTTCCATTTACCGCCTAAAACATCTAGCGTTGCTTCAGAAGGAATCTGGTATGTATGTTTGAGCTTTGGTCTCATCGATTGGCTGTCCTCCCTCATTGCTTATGATTTTTTCAGGAACCTTTTTGTTCCTATGTTACTTTTTGGTATCAAAAGCACAAAAAAGTGCGTACTTTTCACATTCCATTATATGGTGCATGATTCGGATATACCAGCACCATAGAAGATGGGCGCCCATCTGACAGTCCATGGAGTTTTGCTATCAACCCCATCAAAAAGATTTTGGTGTACAAATTAATACAGAAATAGAGGGTGTATGAAAATGAGAGTACTGACAGTTGTTACCCATCCACGAACCAATTCCTTGACCTTTGCCGTTGCAGAACGTTTCGTTCAGGGCCTAAAAGATGCAGGACATGAGGTGGAAGTTTTAGATTTACATCGCAGTGGTTTTCACCCTGTTTTATGGGAGGAAGATGAGCCAGATTGGAACAATGGCGATAAGAAATATTCCGAAGAGGTCGAGATTGAAATGGAGCGCATGAAAAAGCACGACGCGCTAGCCTTTATTTTTCCGATCTGGTGGTTCAGCATGCCTGCCATGCTAAAAGGATATATCGATCGCGTCTGGAACAATGGGTTTGCTTATGGTTCACGTAAACTACATCATAAGCATGCATTGTGGATCGGTCTCGCAGCAGCTCCTGAGGATCATTTTCAAAAAAGAAGTTATGACCAAATGATGGCACATCACCTCAATGTCGGAATCTCCAGTTACGTCGGAATAGACGATTCGAGGGTTGAGATCCTTTATGACACCTTGGCGCAAAATCCTGCGCATATCGAGCAGTTGTTGGATCGTGCTTATCAATTGGGATTCCATTATGGAAAAAAAGAGAGCCCCCTTTTCTTGTGAGAAAAAGAAGGCTGTCGACTATGTGTATACGCGTTATGCAAGTACCTCAACTGTAAATCCACCAGGAGCTTTCACATAGAAGGTCCAACCATGCGATCTTACTGGCGCTGCTACTTTGAAACCATCTTCTTTTAAGCGTTGATTGATTTCATTTACTTTCTCTTCGCTCTCCTGGATGAAGCCGATATGAAATGTCTTGGGATATTGGACTTCGGCCCCCTTCATCAAGGTAAACACCAGGCCATTATCGTCAAATAGGACGCCAAAATTATCGCCACGGGCATCATCCGACGTATCTAACTTTTTCAAACCAAAATATTTCTCCAAGAAATCCGAAGCAGCTGGAACATCCGTAACGGTAAGATTGACGTGATTCAATTTCATAATGACCACACATCCTTTGCACGAGATTAATTCAAGCGTAGCACATTCATGCAAGTGCTAATCTTGACAGGCTCCGAGGCTGATCATTGTCAAGACTATCCGTCACTAGACTTTAAGGTTTCACGATAAACCTATTTGCTCACAGCTACTTTTGATTTGTTTACGACATGAATGGCATGGCCTAATACCGCTTCGGCAGCTTCCAGCCATACCTCGCTTAATGTGGGATGGGGATGCATGGTTAACGCCACATCTTCTACACGTGCAGCAAGCTCAAGTGCCAATACACCTTCCCCGATCAGGTTTGATGCATCAGCACCTACAACGTGCATTCCCAACAATAAATGGCTTTCTTGATCCACAATCACTTCTGCAAAGCCTTCTCCTTCATCCATGGCGAGTGCTCTGCCATTCGCCCGATAAGGGAACACCGCTGCCTTGACTTTGTGCCCTTGAAGCTCTGCCTCTTCGCGTGTCATCCCCACGCCAGCTATTTGCGGCTCAGTAAAAATCACATAAGGTACATACGGGGAATCTACGCTGCTAGGTAGCCCTGCGATCACCTCGGCTGCCACAATCCCTTGCTTCGTTGCACGATGGGCTAACGCAGGGCCAGGTGTGACATCGCCGATGGCATAAATATGCGACTTGTTTGTACTGCCAGTCGATGTCACGGGAATATAGCCGCGCTCGTCCATTTCTACTCCCACCTGCGCAAGTCCGAGTTCACCTGTGTTAGGCACTCGCCCTATAGTGACGAGCGTTTTGTGTACGGTGATACTTTCGGAACCGTTCTTTTCCGAAGTACATACGAGTGTAACGCTTCCGTTTGCTACCTCAGCCTGCTCTACTTTTGTCGCGATCTTTACCGTCATCCCGAGCTGTTTCGCCTGCTTAAGCACTTCCTGAGAAAGATGGGCGGCTGTTTGCGGCAAAATGTGCTCGGTTGCCTCAATGATAGTCACCTGCGATCCAAGCTTGGCGAACGCCATCCCGAGCTCCATACCAATATAGCCACCGCCGATTATGGCCAGTGTTTCCGGTACTTCATCCAGTGCCAGCATATCGGTAGAATCCAGAATGTATTCTCCATCTGTTTTCAAAAACGATGGAATGTATGGACGTGATCCTGTCGCGATAATCGCTTGTTTAAATTTGTACGTTTCAAAATCATTACCCGTCTCTACACCAATCCGATCACTCGAGAGAAATGTCGCTTTCCCCTTCACGACTGTAACATTATTGGCCTGACAGAGATAATCGACGCCTTTGTTCAGTTGATCAACGACAGAAGACTTCCACGTTTGCCAGCTCGGCATATGGAAGGTCGCTTTCCCCGTCGGCAGTTGGATTCCAAGCTTATTCAGACTACTTAGCTTGTGGTATTCGCCTGCTGTATGAATCAAAGCTTTCGACGGGATGCATCCGCGATTCAAGCAGACCCCACCCAGCACTTCCTTTTCAATCAGAACGACCGATTTCTCCAGTTGTCCGAGACGAATAGCGGCTGCATAACCTCCTGGCCCACCACCGATGACAACCACATCTGTTTCGACTGCTACTTCGCCGACTACCATCTATACCATCTCCGCAAACAATAGATTCGGATCTTCCAGCAGCTCCTTGATCCGGTTGGTAAAACGTACCGCCGTCACGCCATCGATCAGGCGATGATCAAACGAAAGTGACAGGTTCATCATCCAGCGAATGACCCCTTCATCCTCACGCACGACCCAGCGCTTCTCCATTTTGTGCAGACTGATAATCGCCACTTCGGGGTGATTAATGATTGGCGTTGCTTGCAGTCCCCCGATTGGACCTACATTGCTGATCGTGAAGGTGCCACCTGTTATGTGCTCCATGGTCAGTTTGCCTTCGCGAGCCAAGCGTGCCAGTTGATCGATTTCTTCTGCGAGTTGAAAAATCGATTTGTGGTCTGCATCCTTGATGACTGGTACGATCAAGCCCTCAGGCGTATCGGTTGCAATGCCGATATGGTAAAAGCGCTTGAGCAGGATTTCATTCGTACGTTCGTCAATCGATGCGTTCAGTGTCGGGAATTCCTTCAGTGCAATGACCAGCGCTTTGATAAAGAACGGCAGGAAGGTCAGCTTGATATTCCGTTTATCCGCATGTGGCTTTATCTTTTCGCGCAAAGCACGCAGCTGATCCATCTCCAGCTCATCAACAGAAGTAACATGCGGGATGATTGTGACTGATTTCACCATATGCTCGGCAATCTTTTTTCGGATGCCTTTTAGCGGTAGCCGTTCGATATCTCCCTGCGATGAGGTGGCTGCACGAGTAGCGGTACCTGTTTTCGGCTGAACAACTGGTTCAGTCCCAATCGGCACTGTACTTTCCTCCAACTGACGCTCATTGCCAGTAGCCGACGTCGGAAACTTAGCTGGTGCTGATTTTTGCAGTCGATTGGCGAATTGGCGCAAATCTTCTTCCGTCACACGCCCTGCTGCTCCTGTACCCGTAACCAACTCGATATCCAGCTTCATCTCCCGTGCCAACTGCCGAACGTATGGCGTAGCCAATGAGCGGCGGTGATCAGCACGAGCTGGTGCAAAATTGACTGTCTTATCCGGGTTTACGACCTTTTCTGGAAGCTTTGTCTCTTCCGCCTTTGCTTCCGTACCTGCATCTATAACGAGAAGGGTAGTTCCAACCTCTACTGTTTCCCCTTCCGATATGAAAATTTCACGTATGATGCCAGTCACTGGCGCGGACAACTCGGCATTCACCTTGTCTGTCTGCACCTCCAGCAGCGGCTGATCCTGTTGCACGGATTCACCCGTGCGAACCAGCACTTTTACGATTTCTCCTTCATGCATACCTTCTCCAACATCAGGAAGCTTGAACTCAACCATATGACTCGCTCCTTCTCTTAAAACGTAGCCGTTTCCATAATTCCGTCCTTCACGCGTTCAGTCGTTGGCAAGTAGTCATCCTCAATGCTGAATTGCGGGACCGGCACGTCAAATCCGGTAATCCGTTTCACGGGAGCCTTCATGTAGATCAATGCTTCATCATTAATTATGGAGATGATCTCTGCACCCAACCCAGCAGTCTTATGCGCTTCGTGTACGACAACTGCACGTCCAGTCTTTTTGACCGAGGCGATGATCGTATCCCGATCCAATGGATAGAGCGTGCGCAGATCAATGATTTCACAGCTCAAGCCGTTTTCGCGCTCGATCTGTTTCGCAGCATCCTCTGCGACACGAAGCATCGCTCCCCAAGCAAAAATGGATACATCCGAGCCTTCCTGGACGACCTTCGCTTTTCCGATCGGCACACGATACATTTCTTCCGGTACTTCTTGTTTAAATGCGCGATAGAGCTTGGTCGGCTCCAAAAAAATAACCGGATCAGGATCTTCCATTGCTGCAATCAACAAGCCTTTTGCATCATACGGTGTACTTGGTGCCACAACCTTTAAGCCCGGCACATGGGCAAAAAACGTTTCGACACTCTCCGAATGCAGCTCAGGACCGCGAATCCCCGCCCCGTACGGCGTGCGTATGACCATCGGTACATGATACTGTCCGCGAGTCCGATAGCGCATGCGCGCAGCATGAGAAACAATTTGCTCAAAGCCCGGATAAATAAAGGCAAGGAATTGAATTTCGACCACAGGAATTTTCCCGTTCATGGCAAGGCCGATCGCCGCCCCGATGATTCCTGCCTCAGCAAGCGGCGTGTCCACTACACGGTCCGGACCGTACTTGTGAATCAAATCTTCAGTCGCCCGGAACACGCCACCATTCACGCCAATATCCTCGCCAAGCAGCATGATGCGTGAATCATCTGCCAATTTTTGATCCGTGGCTTCCGTAATGGCTTGAATCATTGTCAGTTTGCGTTTCATGCCGGGATTCCCTCCTGCTTCGATGGCTTGACGAGCTCGCTCTCCTGTTCGGTTGCCATCCACGATGGTTCAGCGTAGACGTGCTTGAACATGTCTTCCGGTTTGGACTTCGGATAGCTCTCTGCTTCGACAAGAGCTGCGTCGATCTGTTCATTCACCCGTGCTATCAGATCTGCTTCCTTCGTTTCGTTCCACAACCCTTGATTCTCCAGATACACACGCACTCGTTGGAGTGGGTCGCGCTCTTGACGCCATTCCTCGGACAAGCTCTCTTGATCCCGGTATTTCTTCGGATCATCTGCGGTTGTATGTGCACCATAGCGGAATGTCACCGCTTCAATCAACGTCGGTCCCTTACCTTCTAACGCACGTTGCATGGCTTCTTTCATGGTCAGCCAAACAGCGAAGATATCATTGCCGTCTATCCGAATCCCAGGGATGTCATAAGCGGCCGAACGCTGTGCAATTGTTTTCGATGCAGACTGCTGGGAAAACGGAACACTGATCGCGAAGCCGTTATTTTGACAGAAGAAGATGGTCGGTGTTTGAAACACGCCTGCAAAGTTCAATGCCTCATGAAAGTCGCCTTCTGAGCTTGCTCCGTCACCAAAGTAGGCGATGCTGACATGCTTTTCGCTTTGCAGCTTGCTCGCCCAAGCAGTCCCTACCGCATGAACCATTTGAGTCGCGATCGGTACACATGGCGGCATGATGTGCAAATGTTTCGGGCTGATACTCCCTTCCATGTGACCCATCCAATAGAGGAACACTCGTGCCATGGTTTGACCATGGACGATCGCTGCCGCATGGTCTCGATAAGTTGGGAAAAGCCAATCTCCAGGTGTCAATGCCATCGCGCTGCCGACTTGCGAAGCTTCCTGCCCTTCAAAGGGAGCATACGTGCCCATTCTTCCTTGTCGTTGCAGGTTAATCGACTTGCGGTCAAACTGGCGAACAAGCACCATATTTTCATACATCTTGATCATCGTCGCCTCGTCTAATTGCCCCTTGAGATCACCTACCAGCTCACCCGTTGGACTCAATACCTGATATAATGAAGACATGGAATCATCCCTCTCTTTTTCGATCATGTGATTCTGCTCATCTTGCTTCTGCTTTCCTCCCTATAGAAGAGCAAGTAGCATGCCAAACAATTGAAAGCGATTTCACAACAAAACACTTCGAGAATGATCATTTTTGCATATGCATTATTGCACACGAATGATTAATTCTGATTATTCCGTTTACAAGCCTATTTAGGAGGACTTCGATGTATCAAACCAAGTATTTCCAGGCCAGTGACAATCATGAGCTCGCAAAATTGCTGACGACCATATTCAGTACGTCCCACGATGGATTGGCGATCTGTGACCGTAACGGCTACGTCCTGCTCTACAATGAGGCGTACTTGAACATCACGGGAGTTCCAGCCGACATCTTGAATAATTTTAGCTTTATGGAGCAAAAAGAAATGCATCTGGTTCCTGACTCTTCTGCTGTACGTACGATTTTGACAAAACAAACGCATAGTGTCGTGATCGATTATGCGAACGGAAGGCAAGCGATCAATACGGCTACCCCGCTGCTCGATCCAAACCAGGAATTATTGTTTGTGGTAGGAAATGTACGTGACGTAACAGAGTTGAATCAGCTTCAGAAGGAGCTGGAGGAAACACGTCAAATCAGTTCCGCGTATCAAAGAGCGTTGCAGCATATCCAAACCGATGGTGACTTTGATGAGCAGATCATTTATCGCAGTGGGCTCATGCATCGAATCACTTCACTCGCCAAACGATTTGCGACCAACGACTCCCCCGTTCTCTTGCTAGGCGAGTCTGGTGTCGGTAAGGATGTCATGGCGAACTACATTCACGCCCAAAGCGGACGTACAGGGGAATTCATTAAGATAAATTGCGGGGCCATTCCCGAGCATTTGCTCGAGTCTGAATTGTTTGGCTATGAGAAAGGCGCCTTTACGGGGGCAAGTCAATCGAAGGAGGGATTGTTTGAACTCGCGGATCGAGGAACCATTTTTCTCGATGAGATTGGAGACCTCCCTTTTCCTTTACAGGTGAAGCTCTTGAATGTCTTGCAGGATGGGCGGATTCGCAGACTCGGGGGAAAAACATCACGTCAGGTTAACATGCGAATCATCGCTGCCACCAATAGCGACTTGGAAGCGATGGTCGAACAAAAGCGTTTTCGGCAGGATTTGTTCTACCGGCTAAACGTACTAGCCCTCACCATTCCACCCTTGCGTGAGCGCCGCGAGGATATTCCGGCTCTCATTTTCTACTATTTGAAAAAGCTCGAATGGAAGTACCAGCAAGAAATGCGGATCGAAACAGATGCGTTGGAGGCGCTGATGGATTATGATTGGCCGGGGAATACACGCGAGTTGAAAAATGTGGTGGAACGTTCTTTCCACATGTGTGAAAATGGGCGAATTACATTTGATCAGTTGCCTGCGTCCATTCGCAATACCCAGCAGACAGCCCTGCCGCTCCATCTCGCCAAAATGGATGAGCTGTTGCCGCTAAAAGAAGCAGTCGAACGGTTTGAACGTGCGTATATCCAACGCCTCTTGAAAGAGACCGACACCATGCAGCAATGTGCGGATAAGTTGCAAGTGAACATATCCACGCTCGTGCGAAAAAAACGTAGCCTCGGAATCAAATAGTGCAAAAATAAAAACCCGGTACAAGCCAAACGTATAGATTACTACCTTTCTGTAATTCAAGACCTGTTCAACATTGAAGTTGTTGCCTGGAAGGTTTCCCGATGAAACGAAACAACCAGTTGCCGGTTGAATTCCGACGACTGGTTGTTTAAACTTGCAAGGTGTTTTGAGCTCTGTCCTACAAATCTTTCTTTGAAACATACCTTTTCTCCAAATCAGCGTGTATTGCTAATTTTAAATGATGATGCTTTGTCATGAAAACCTTCCAAGATAAATACCTGTTCAGCATTCGTATCATTTACATATTCTTTTTTAGCCCCACCATAGTTTGCATGTTCAAAAAGCTCCACTTTCGTATATGCTCCTACAATCACAGTTGAAGCCATATCGTTAAAAGAACTACCAATTGGGCTATTGGCGAATGACGGTTGTGAGACTGTTTCTGTATAGTAATATCCTGAATTGCCGTTATTATTATAAGGATGTTGTAAAAACGTTACACTATGCTGTGGAAGTGGATCAATTTCGTACGACGATATCGTATCATTAAAGGTAGTGAGATCGTAGGTTTTCACATCATTACTATCATTAATGATCGTATGTCTATATCCACCCTTATTCGAATGTTGATACCCCACAAGCCTTGTGTGTGGGTCCAATTTGACACTAGAAATTTTATCTTCAAAGTATGCTCCGCCTGGATAACTTCCCACCCAGTTTCTTGAGACTGAATCTCTAAAAGATTGACCTGTGCCTGAATCATCTTCAAAAAATGTTACAAAGTTACGCTTTGAATCATCTGCATAAGCATCAAAAGGAATCCCCGAAGGTTTTGCACTGTTAAGGGCGTCATTGAATCGTTCATCATTGATTTTAATCGTTGCGTCTCCAAAGTCTGTTTGCATCAGTGTATTTCGTACTTGAACGTTCGGATAACCATCCCATCCAACTAACGGTGGTGAAAACCATTTACCTGTATAATTCTCAGGTGGTTCGTCATTACTGTTTGCCAGACGAATAAAATGAGTGGAACCTCCATCTTTGTGGTAAACCACTTTTGGGTGATTGTTTTCAAACAATACATTGGATCGAGGATCTACTTTCCAACCACGATGTTCTGAACGGGACACATATTGGATTTGATTATCTTGAATCCACACCACCACATGTTCCCAGTCGTGTCTGTGTCCACTCGCCGCTGGACCAAGAGTAGACTGATCTTTTTCAAAATAGCTAGCATACATAATCGCAGTCCAACCGTTATTCGTTTTGGATCTGGAATAGGTATTTGAGTTTTCGAGCTGTCGAGGGTCTCGGCATTTCCCGTTCACGTCTCCACCTAGGGCTAGACCGGGATTCGTCCTCCCCTCAGGAGTTATTGCTGAGGTCGCATAGCATCCATCTTTATCATAGTCATATATCGGTACAAACTCCAGTTCTAATTGCGATGCATTCTGCGGCAGCGCACTAATCACATCTGCACTTGCATTCCCAGCATTCAACAGCATTGAAAGTAAAAAAACAGAAACGGCAGTAGCTTTAGCAATAGCTTTTTTAGTATGAATTATGAATCCCTCCTAGAAATTTTTGGTAATCAACGATTCGTTGACTGACTCGATAATATTATGGATAAAACAGTATGTAAATGAAAAATATTCCAGTTGATAAACGGATTTAATTCTAAGTAAACACCTCGCCTACAAACTCGATACGAGCAAGGATTGGCCAACCGTCGACGCCGTAAACGGATCGTTCAGATGGAGTGAAATCAAGGAATAGTATCGAGAAGACGACAACCAGCACAAAGAACCGTCAGTGCATTCTTGACGGTTCTTCCTCGTGATTAATCGTTACAATCGATTTCTTTATTTTTCAGCAAGCCCAGCCTGGGGCTATGACCAGACCTATTTCACAAGCCCTTCTCTTAATGTCTTGATCCCATGCTCCAGATACCCCTTCAAACAGCTTAATACGTACACCCAGCCTTCTTTATTGTCGATCATTTTTTGAAGGAGCATAGGATCATCTTCTTGAAAGCCCTCTTCGTTCACTTCAATGATCGTCCTGGCTTCATCCAACGCGTTTAACATAATCGTTACGGTATTTTCTTCTCCCGCCCACTGGAAAACGATTCGTTTATTCACTTGGATTTCGTGAACGGTAATCCCTACTTCTGCATTGTAAATA
Source organism: Brevibacillus brevis (assembly GCF_001039275.2). Lineage (NCBI taxonomy): Bacteria > Bacillati > Bacillota > Bacilli > Caryophanales > Paenibacillaceae > Brevibacillus > Brevibacillus brevis. The sequence goes on along the minus strand of NZ_CP030117.1, from coordinate 2,885,877 downwards.
TCGTAGAATAACGTAATGTTCTTCCCTACTTCCCACCTTGCCGAGCTGGAAGAGAACCAGAAGTTGCCGATTTTCGCCGGGTCCACGAAAGCTTCGAACACTTCATGGACAGGCCTGTTAATCTGAAATTTTGTGAGATTATTCATGCGTCCGTCAACTCGCTTTCTGAGAGCTGCTTCCACCGTATCACAATCATAGTTGCGGGACAAATGATAGAATGACTCCCTTTTATTCTTTGACTGCCCCAGAAGTCAATCCTGAGATAATCCGCCTCTGGAAAATCAGCACCATCACTACTAACGGGATCGTCACAATGATGGAGGCAGCCGATATTTCTCCCCACGGGATTGTAAACATTCCCTGAAACATGACGATTCCCACAGGCACAGTCTTCATCGCTTCCTGTGTATTCAACGTCAAGGCGAACAAAAATTCATTCCACGCTGCGATAAAAACGAGGATGGCGGTCGTAAAAACCCCGGGCATGGCGAGTGGGAAAAACACTTTGGTCATCGTTTGCCAAATGCTCGCGCCGTCTACTTTGGCTGCTTCGCCCAAATCACTCGGTATTTTACGGAAAAAGATGGTCAGATTCCAGATTGCGAGCGGCAGTGCGAAAGTTGTATAAGGAATGATCAGGCCGATGTAGCTGTTCGTTAAGCCCATCGATTGCATGAACATAAAAATAGGTGAAAGGGTAGCGATCTGCGGAAACATGGACACAGCCAGTACGACACCCAAAATGATCGCCTTTCCCCGAAAGGACAGCCAGGCAATTGCGTATGCAGCAAAAGAAGCGATCGTAATGGAGTAGAGTGTGGTTAACGTCGCCACGACAGTCGAATTCCACAAGTAACGGGCAAACGGTCTTTCCGTAAAGACGCGGACAAAGTTGTCAAACGAAGGATTTTGGATGATAAAATGAAAGGCTCGCTCCCCAAATAGCTCCGCTGGTGGCTTCAATGCTGCGAGGAGAATCCATAAAAACGGGAACATCACAAGAAAAACGAATAACAGTAGACCCACGTAAAACAAGGGACCCGTGTGTTTGCGCATCCAATCACCTCCTTATTTGCCGCTGCCATCACTCAGCAGATCAGCTCCCAATATTTTGACATAGCCGATGGAGATCAATACCACACACAAAAAGACAATGACTGCGAGCGCCGAGCCTTCCCCAAAGCTCATTTGAGCGAACATCGTTTTGTACGCGTAGATGGAAATCGTCTCAGTCGAGTTCCCGGGTGCCCCACCAGTCAGCGTGTAAATCAAATCAAATACGCGGAACGCATCAAGTGTACGAAACAATAGCGCCACCAGAATGGTTGATTTCAGCATCGGAAGCGTAATACGAAAAAATTGCTGGGTGCGGGTGGCACCGTCGACAGAAGCTGCCTCGTACAAGCTTTGCGGGATCGTTTGCAAGCCTGCAAATAAAAGCAAGGCCATGAATGGCGTCGTCTTCCACACATCTGCCAAAATGACGGAAAACATGGCTCCAGCCTTTGTTGTTAGCAGCATTCCCATATCCGAGATCAGCCCTGCCTGCTCAAAAAGATAGGCGACGATGCCATTTTGCCCATCGTACAAAAACTTCCACATCATCGCAGAGATCACAGTCGGAATCGCCCACGGTATTAGCACGGTTGCTCGTACAAGACTCCGACCGCGAAAAGGTCGATTGATCAATAGTGCAATCAATATGCCGAGCACCAGTTCAATGGCAACGGAGATAACGGTAAAAAACGCCGTATTGTACAGAGCCCCCCACATCCGAGCATCCGTTAAAAACTTCTTGTAGTAGGTAAAACCAACAAAGTTGGGCTCGATAATCGAAGCTTCAATGCCTTGGATCACGCCAAGAGCACCCTCTGGCTTCGAAAGCAGCTTTTGTTCACTCATTTGCAAAAGGACCGCTCTGACTTCCGCCAAGCTGGTTTTGATAGACTCTGTTTGTTCGTTCGAGAGGCTCACATATTTAAGTTCTATGGGAACTGGTTTAAAGTCAAGCAATAGCTGGTCGATCATTTGGTATCGGCTCGCGACCTCGCCTGTTTGGTTGAGGGAAGTGTTCATTTGTTCGATTTGCGCTTGGAGCGCGTTCAGTTTTTCCTTTGATGACCCCTGTGCAGAGTCCGCCTCCCTCTTCACATACCGGAGCAAATTGGGTAACGTACTGACGTAGCGTTCCATATCTAGTCCATATGAAGAGTGAATCTCTGATTTCGTCGGGTCGTTCAACCGGATATCGTGCAGACTGATCCAAAAGGATCGCATAACAGGCCAAATCGCGATAACAAGTATGATGAGCAGTGCAGGAAAAATCAGCAAATACCCCATCTGTTTTTCTGAAAGAGACCTTTTGGTTGATCGATTCATCCGTTCACCACCTTCCTTCCCGCTAGAAGCTTGCTTGGGTTAGACTGATCGCTGTGCAACTTCCAAGGAAGCCGGTTTGCCCTCCTTGGAAGCGCCACATGTTGCTGCTTATTTTTTCATCAAGTCGTTCATCTGCGTTTCCATGTTTTGCACCGCTTGCTCGACTGTTTGCTGTCCCGCGAGTGCTTTGGACACTTCAATCTGGATTACTTCCGAAATTTTTGGATAGATCGGAGTCGTTGGACGAGATACAGCAGCACTTACGCCATCGACGAAGTCTTTGTTGGCAAACAACGGACTGGCTTTTTGAACATCGGCATCTTCGTAGGCTGGCAGGTAAGTTGGGGCGAGCCCACCTTCTACCGCGGATATTTTCTGACCCTCTGGACCTGTCATGAATTTGAGGAATTCCCATGCTTCTTTCGGGTGCTTCGAGAACTTGTTGATTCCGCCCATCCAACCGCCGAGTGCTGCTGCCGAGCCTGCATCTCCTGCTGGCAGTGGAGCGATCGCGACTTGATCGACGATTTTGGACTGGGCCTGATCCTGCGCCAGCGCGAACTGATACGGCCAGTTGCGGATAAAAGGTGCCTGCCCCTCGAGGAATGCGGTGTGTGATTCCGGCTCCATGAATGTGGTGATATTGGTTGGGACGAAATCAGATTTGACGACCTCGATCATTTTTTTCAATCCTTTGATCGTAGCAGGATTGTTGACCGCTACTTTTCCTTGTTCATCCAAAATTTTCCCACCGTATGATGCACTAAACTCGACAAAGTTACAAACCAATCCTTCATATTGCTTGGCTTGCATCAGGTAGCCGAACTTCGTGCCGCCCTTGCCCTTCGTAGTTTTCGCTTGGGCAATCAGGTCATCCCACGTCTTTGGTGCTTCGGATACGAGATCTTTGCGGTAAAACAGGAGTCCCGCGTCGATAAACTTGGGCATAGTCCATTGCTGACCGCCAAAGTTCCCGGCATCCATGGCCCCTTTTATATATTTTCCAGTCTCGATTCCATCTTGCTCCATCAGGCGGTCGAGCGGCAGAAGATAACCCGCTTGTGCGAATTCAGCAGGCCAGATGACATCGAGGTCAAACACGTCGATCTCGGACGATTGCGCACTGAACATGGTGACGTATTGATCATGACTCTGTCCGGAATCGGCAGGCATCTCACGGATTTCTACTTCGATATTTGGATGGTTTTTTTGGAAAGCTTCCACGAGCTTTTTGGTGGAATCCGTCGCGTCTTTTCCGCGTGCGTAGACAAGCTTGATTTTTTCGTCTGTGGGCTGTGCTGGCTCTGTTTTGGGTGCGGTTGGTGTTGAAGGCTGTGATGGGGCTGTATCCGTAGATGCTTGCTGAGGTGTAGAAGAACATGCTGCCAATGAGATGGCCATTAATAAGGTAAGTCCAACGGATGTAAGTCTGTTTGCAACTTTCATCTAAGTAACCCCCTATGCTCATATTAGAAACGGACTGCTTCCCCTTTTTGTGCGGATGCGTAGATGGCTTCGATCAATCTGTTGATGTACAAGGCTTGTTCCGGTGTGCAGAGCACCTCTGCTTTCCCTTCGATGGCGTCTACGAAATTACGGAATAGGAGTACGCGCTCTTTTTGAGGCTTTGATTTTAATTCTGTCGAGGCAGTTACGCCGTTCCACTCGTGATAAAGCGTGAACTGGTTATCCAATAAACGAAGGGATGCCCCGCCTTCTTGTCCATATAGTTGAAGGAAAACGTTTTCCTCTTCGATGTGAGAAGCCCAGCTTGCATCGAGCGTAAGCGACAATCCATTCTCAAAGGTGATCATCGCCACTGCCATATCTTCCACGTCAAACTTACCGGTATCATCGATCGTGCCCCACTCTGACAAGCCGCGTTTGTGAGGCCCAAATTGCGCGTACGTTTGCCCGAGGACGGATACAGGCTTTGGATGATCCAAGAGCCATAAGGTCAAATCGAGCATATGTACGCCGATATCAATCAACGGACCGCCGCCTGCCCTTTCTTTTTGCGTAAACCAGCTTCCCCATCCTGGAATCCCATTACGTCTGACCCAACCGGTTTTGGCGTGATAAATATTTCCCAGCTTGCCTGCCTTCAGCCATGCTTTGACTTGCAGGGAATCGCTTCGGAATCGGTTGTTTTGTGCGACCATGAGGATTTTGTCTGCTTTCTTTGCAGCTTCGATCATTTCTTCTGCTTCCTGGGCATTCATCGCCATCGGCTTTTCGCACAGCAAGTGTTTGCCTGCTGCAAGCGCACTTTTGGTGGCCTCTGCATGCAAGTAGTTCGGGACACAAACAATGATCGCATCTATATCAGACTCTTGTAGCATTGTCTCATATTCGGTGAAAACCTGTGGAATGTCATGCCGTTTCGCACGATAGGCAGCCATTTCTGCGGAAACATCTGCAATGGCAACTACCTCCGCTCGCGGCTCTTCTCTGATCGCCTCCAAGTGTGCTTCTGTAATCCCCCCTGCACCGATGATTCCGATTTTCCATTTGCGTTGACTCGTCATTTTCTCCCCTCCTACACCCACCATAGATTCTGGACTGGTTCTCGCAAGATGACTTGCTGCAGGTTTTGAACAGCGCGCTGAAAACCTTCTTCCATCGACATGATGGCATCCTCGTGCTCGATGCTCACGACATAATCGTATCCATTCATACGCAGTGCACTCATCATATCCGCCCACGTCTGTTGGGAATGCCCATAGCCTACGGTTCGGAAATACCAGGCACGTTCATGAAGATTGGCGTAGGAATTCATATCCGTCAACCCGTACATGTTCACTTTTTCCTGGTCAATATACGTGTCTTTGGCATGGAAATGATAGATAGCTTTTTCTTTGCCCAAGATTTTGATCGCAGCTACCGGATCAATTCCTTGCCACCACATGTGACTTGGATCGAAGTTTGCCCCAATCCCCTCGCCTACCTGTTCCCGCAGCTTCAGCAGTGTGCCTGGTGTGTGCACGAGAAAGCCCCCATGTAGTTCCAACGCAACCTTGACATGATGCTCAGTCGCATAAGCAGTCCACTCGCGCCAGTACGGGATAAGCTTCTCGTTCCATTGCCAATGGAGCACGTCGCGATACTCATTGGGCCAAGGAGCAACGGGCCAGCTTGGGTACTTCGCTCCTTCGTGGTCACCTGCCGTACCAGAAAAGCAATTGACCACAGGCACCTCCAGCATCTCGGCTAGCTGTACCGTTTTCACAAACGTATCGTGGGACTGCTGCGCAAAGCTTTTCTCTGGTGTCAATGGGTTGCCGTGACAACTGAGTGCGCTGATTATCAATCCCCGATCCTCTACTGCTTTTTTGTACGCTCGTCTTTTTTCCGGATTTTCCAACAGCTCATCCAGATTGCAGTGCGCATTGCCCGGATAGCAGCCTGTGCCGATTTCCACCGCTTCTAAACCTGCTGCCCTCACATGATCCAGCATTTCTTCGAACGACTTCTCGCTAAATAGAACGGTAAATACACCAAGCTTCATGTCTCTTCACCCCTTTTGCATTCGTAAACTCGTTTGCTTCCTTTATATGGTGAGACTTGTTACCTCATTCCAGTAAAGCGCTTACAGTTTGGCGAATCACGAGATGGTGTGGGACGGTGCTCATTTTCTCTACGGGTTCAATGCGGATTTGTCTGAGTAATTGCTCTGCTGCGGCTTTTCCGTACATGAACGGGTCATTTTGCACGGTGGTGAGCATAGGGCGGGAAAGGGAGGCGAGCTCCAAATTGTCGAAGCCCATGACGGAGATGTCTTCTGGTACACGAATGCCATGGTCGTACAAGTAATTGAGGACGCCAACCGCCATCAGGTCTGTTGCAACAAAAACTGCTGTCGGACGAATTTTTTCCTCACAAATACGGCGCATGGCTTCGTAACCGCTCTTGGCTGTGAATTCTCCTTCCACGACGAATCCTTCATGGATGGGCAAATCATGTGCCCGCATGGCTTTTCGGTAACCGCCCATGCGATCCAGACCGCACGGCGGGTCCCACAGTGGACCTGATATACACGCGATTTTAGTGTGGCCTTGTGAGATGAGATAAGCAGTAGCATCATAGGAGGCTTGCACATTGTTGACGTTGACAGTCGGAATCTGATAGCCGGGCAAATCGTGGCCGGTAACAACTAGGGGAACCTGAATCTCTTGCAGCGTCTGGATATTGCCCTCCAGGAAGTGAATACTCGCGATAATGACACCATCGATTTGTTTTTCTTTGAACAGGCGCAAGTACTTCAGCTCTTTGTCCACTACTTCATCGGATATCGCCAAGAACATGCTGTAGTCGTACTCGCTAATGACACTGTCGATCCCATAAATGAGATTGGAGTAAAAATTGTTGGAGATATCGGGAATCATCACCCCGATGATGCGGGTTTCTTTGCTGACCAAGCTCCTGGCAATCGCATTCGGTTGAAAGCCCGTCTCTTGCACGATTTTCAAAACTCTTTCCCGCAGCTCTGGACGGACTGGCTTGGAATTGTTCAGCACGCGCGAAACAGTCGCGATGGAAACGTTGGCGAGTTGTGCGATGTCTTTAATGGTTACAGTAATGGTTCTTCACTCACTTTCCATGTAACGGGTAAACGTTTTCCTAATGTGAAAATAACACCCTGTTTTTGTTTTGTCAATATTCTGTTAATTATAAACGCTGTTGACATCACCGTAATGTTATTAAATAATTTAGTTACTAAATTAATTATATGCTAAGGAGGTTTTGTCATGAATGTTTTCCTTACAGGAATAACTGGTTACGTCGGGTCCGTAGTCGCCGAGCATTTTCAGTCTCTGGGGTATCAGGTTGCTGGACTTGTTCGATCGGAAGAGAAAGCGGAGCTGTTGCTCACACAAGGGTTCACCCCTATTGTTGGCGATCTTGCGGATACCACACTACTAACCGAAAGTGTTAAAAAATTCGATGGTGTCATTCATATGGCGATCTCGCACACATCTGATATGGAAAAATTGGATGTAGCAGCGGTTCAGGCCATGCTAGATGGTTTGGAAGGCACAGGGAAGCCATTCATTTATACGAGTGGAACGCTGATCTATAACGATACGTACGATAATGTCGTGGATGAGAACTCCCCTCTCAATCCTTTGCCTTTTCTCCAATGGAAAGCGAACCAGGAGCAGGAAGTGTTAGGAGCAGCCGAGCGCAATATTCGTACGATCGTCATACGTCCTACACTTGTATACGGTCGTGGCGGTGGACTCGTCCAAGCAACGATTCAAAGGACGAAGCTCTCCCAATCAGCCAACTATATCGATGACGGGCAAACAGCATGGTCTACTATCGATATTGATGATTTGGCGAGACTATACGAATGCGCTTTTTTACGAGCACAGCCAGGCTCATTATTCAATGCAACTTCCAAGGAAATGATCACGACGAAAGAGCTCATAACTTCGATCGCAAAAATAGCTGGGATAGAAAAAGTGGAATCATGGAGCTATGAGGATGCGGCAAAAGCGTTAGGACCAGCCGCTTGGGGGGCGAGCATCAACCAGAGGATATCTGGATTACGCGCGGAACAACAGCTACATTGGAGCCCCTCTGCAAACTCGCTCCTCAAAGAGCTGGAGCAAGGTTCTTATCAAAACAACAAAAAACCATAGTCCATCATCGAACTATGGTTGTGATTCATCGCTATCCTGATAGGAATGCAGGAATCTGATTGATTTCGTTAATATCCGTATGAGTGCCTGCGCATCATCCGTACCAAGATACTCATGCAGTTGCTGAAAACGATTAAACAGCTCTTGCTCTCTCGCTGCCACAAAATCAAAGCCCTCTTTCGTAGGGGCCACGAGAATGGAGCGTCGATCCTTGGGTCCCACGGTACGGGTGATAAGCCCAAGTTGTTCGAGTGATTGAATGACATGCGTCACGGCTGCTGACGTTATTTTCAACTGCTTGCCTAGCTCGGAAACTCTGATGCCGTTCGTGCCTGGGGGACTTACGTAGGTCAAGTGAACAAGCAAATTCAATTCGCTCTGACGAAGGTCTTTCGAAGGACTGAAAACATGTCCGATCCGCTTTAACTGGCCAAATACGAGAGCCAGCTCTTTCGTCGTATGATCAATGGTAACATCCGAGTTTGTATGGTCTGTACTCATCCGTTTAGACTCCCATTCTTTGATGGTATCAATCGATTATTTACGAAAAGAAATGACATTGTCAAGAATGAGAGTCTACTTACGACTCGAAAAAGCACCGTATGCCAAGGCCTGAACTCCGGCATACGGTGTTTATCCTACCTATTCTATTCTGGGAAGCAGTACTGCATCTTGCTAAACGATCTGCGCAATTCGATCACCTTTGACTGGACAACCTCGGGCTTTTCCCTGCCGGACAACACACTTACAATCAGCTCTGCAATCGTGTCCATCTCTTGTTCTTTCATGCCAAAGCGGGTGACTTCTGTCGTCCCGATACGCAAACCGCTTGGGAAGTCCCAATCCTCTGGTCCGTCACCTGGAATCAAATTTTTGTTCGTGATGATATTCGCTTCAGCCAATCGCTTGCCTACCTCGTAACCACCACCAAACTCTTTTACGTCCAGAATGACTTGATGTGTACGTGTATAGCCTTTGTGTGCGCAAAGCACCCGTATTCCCCGATCATCGAATGCTTTACCCAGTGCTTGTGCATTCGTCACAATTTGTGCCATGTATTCCGTGCCAAATGCCAAAAACTCTGCCGCCGCTGCTGCCAATGCCGCTACCCGGTTGACTTGATGTGTAGCGGCAAGTGCCGGGAAGATGGCATCTGTTATCGGTACAGATAGTTCCGGGTCATTCCAGACGATGATGCCGCTTTGTGGACCGCTAAACGTTTTCCCAGCCGAGCCAGTCATCACACATGCCCCTTCTCGCAACGGGTCCTGAAATTGACCGCCTCCGATCAACCCCAACTGGTGTGCACCATCAAAATAAATGCGACCACCCCATTCTTTCACGATCTCAGCCATCTCCTTCAGTGGAAATGGAAATAACGTCATGGACGCGCCTAGGGTAACGAGCTTTGGCCTAACTTGCCGTGCGACTTTGGCGAACTCGTCCAGATCAACAGTAAGCTCAACAGGGTCCATTGGCACATCGACAATTTGCAAACCACGAATGCCAGCAGGCCCGTCCACCCGATTGCTGGAATGTCCCCCAAACGGTTGCGCGATCGTCATAATCGTATCGCCCGGTTGCGTTAACGCCGCATAGACCGTCATGTTCCCAATCATGCTGGCTACCAATCGATGGTCAGCGAAATTGGCTTGGAATACTTTTTTCAACAGCTCAACACATAACGCTTCGATTTCATCGATATATTTCGTGCCAGCAAACCATCTCTGCGTGCTGCCGATATGTCCTTCCGCAGCGCGAGTACCTACCTCAGAAGCGAGCAGTTGACGTACGATGGGCGTAGTGGGTGCTTCTGGTGCGAGCAAATTCAAGCATTCCTCGCCTCGCCAAATCGCATTGCGGTTTACTGCATTCACGATCTCTTGCTGAATCAGACGGTGGGACGGACTCTCTTCGATAATGGAACGCGCCCATTGCAAAACACGCGAATCATGTACTTCCCCCTTCATTTCAACCGTACTCATGCCATTACCCCCTATTCATCATTGGAATGGTTCGTAAGCAATCTGCCAAGGTTGATCCAGTTTTCTTCCATCAAAGAAGAGGCTAGCTGACTGTTGTTGTCTCGAATCGCTTCGATGATTCTACGGTGCTGTTCTACTGACTCCACCCCTTCTAAAGAACCGAACCGAGCAAATTCCAAACGCCGAATTTTCGGTACAACTCGCTCAAGTGCCAGGTAAATTTCACGATTCCCCGCAGCCTCGAGGATCACCTCGTGAAAGCCGTCATCTGCTTCAATCGCTTTGATCACATCTTGCTGTTCGAGTGCGACCTGCAGCTTTTCATTCCATTGCTTCAGACTACGGATGACCTCCGATTCAACTGGCATCGCCAATCGTGCTGCCAACCCGTGCAAGGCCGCAACAACTGGAAACGCGTTCTTCGCCTCCTTTTCAAGTAAGGGTGTCACTCGTGTGAGAGAGCCGGGAACGGATTCAATAAGCCCTTCGTCCTCCAACCGTTTGAGCGCTTCTCTCACAGGAGTTCGACTCACGCCAAATAAAGCCGCCAGTTCGTTGTCGTTGACCCGTTGTCCTGGCTTTAGCTCTAGCATGACAATCGCTTTCTTCAAGCCTTGGTATACCTGTTCGCGTAATGATGGGCGTTCGATTTGTTTGATGAGGTTAGTGTCCATGAAACCAATATATTGGTTTTGATTATTTCTGTCAATTTCAAATATTTAGATATATAATGGAGACGGTTTGAACGGATTGTGTTTTGGGCTTTTCAGTTATACCAACGGTACAGAAAAAAGAGGCTACCCCACCAATCATTTACGAATGGGATATCCTCTTCAATTTTGAACGTAACGCTATGATTCTTCCGGAGGACTACAATACTCCCGAATCATCTGCTCCTTCATCTCTTCAACCGGAAACCCTTCCGGATAAGTCGTCATCATCAACATTGCTCCTTGGAGCGCCGAAGAAAAATAGAGCGATCTCAATCTGGGCTGCTTTACGCCTAACTGTTTGAATATCTGGCACTGGACTTCAAACTGCCTGCGCGACTCCTCATTTAATTGCTCTCTGTAAGAAGCAAGTACCCGATCATCTTCGGGCTGCGTTTGCAAATTCAAGTAAAAACGATAGATATCCGGCCGCTGGTAGACGTTATCAAGCGCACCGTTGACAATATGGCGCAGTTGTTCGTGCGGCGTTGCAAGCTGAGTCGCAGCCTCCATCACTTCTTTTACTTCCTCGATCCGTACCTGAACCATCGCGGCGAGAAGCTCTTCTTTTCCTTTGTAATAGTTGTAAAGAAGTCCCTTCGATATCTGGGCCTGTTTGGCTACATCGTCGATTGAGGTCGCGTGGTAGCCTTTTTTTATGAAGAGCGTCATTGCGGCTGCATGGATTTTGTCTTTTGCAGCTTGGCGAATTCGCTCATTTTCAGCTGGGGTACGCGGCACGGTTCAGTCAATCCTCCAAAAATTCAGTGATAGCGCGAGCGATTTCTTCAGGATGCGTCAACGTTGGTTTATGATCGGCACCCGTAATCTCAACAAACCTTCTCTCTGGTAATACTTCTTTAAAATATTCAGTAATCCGTTTCGCATCCAGGGCATCTTCCTTGCCGATTATCAAGCATGTTTGATTGGCTAATTTTTCGAGCCGTTCAATCGCAGGCGGCTGCGGCCATACAGACTCCCATGTCGCCCACTCGAACATTTTTGCTAAATTATGTTTCGCCATCTCTGTCAGAAGATCCTTCTGTGGACTTCCCATCACGACGCGGTACGGGCAGGCCGATAAGGAAAGCTCTACCATACGGTCAACATCCGGCGTTTCTTGGATTTTCTGCATCCATTCCGTGAATGGCTGACTCGGTGTATACCCTGTCAAATCAGGAGCAATCAGCACGAGCTTGCTCACTCGCTGCGGATAAGTCAGCGTAAAATCCGTTGCAATTCGTCCGCCTATTGAGTGCCCTACGAGCGTGGCTTCGTCCAGCTTAAAATGGTCCATAACGGCAAGCAAATCATCGACGTAGTTCGCTACTCCTGTTGGAGACGGCGATTTCCCGCATCCGCGTCCGTCGAAAGCGATGACCTGATAATGCTTCGCCAAAATCGGCGCGACATACATCCAATCTCGCAAATCAGCACCGCCACTGTGCAATAAAATGACTGGTTTTCCTTCCCCTGAAACCTCATAGTACAAATCCATCGGTGATCCCTCCGTGAATTGCAGATTTGGTATACAATCCCAGTTTATTATTGAATGAACGTTTAGTCAATGAAAACGAGATACTCCCATACAAAACAAAAAGCCCTAATCAACATGATCAGGACTTACCTCTACCGTCAGACAAAGAACAATTACGCCTCCGACTGAATGCGCTTCGCCTCTGCGTACAGCACTTGAATGAATTTTTTCATATTGATCCGAATATCTGAACCCGGCGATGCGGCATTGCTCTTTAACTCCGCCATCTTCTTCCACACATACGTAAAATCAAAAAACTGCGAAGCGTAATTTTCGAACTTCCAATTCGAGAGGTCCGCAAGCCCAAGCGACGCCAAATGATTCAGCGACTGATAGATCGCTCGACGGACTCTCTGCTCAGAAGCTTTGACAACCTTGGCGACCTGTGGATCGTCCACAGCTACTCCGTGCCTGTGCTGTGCTACTGCCACAAAGATCTCTTTCAGGGCTGGAAATCCATTTTTAAACGTATGCGTCTGTTCGTATCCATGCAAGAAGTCCAAAATATCTAGCAAGTCATTGCTTCCATTGTCACCCGCGATACCCAACTCCGTTAACAGAAACTGCCCCGCCTCGCGAAGTGGTTTGCCCTGTGACGGACGAAGTTGTCCGGAAGGCTGCTGGTCCACTTGCATGACAGCATTCAGCGATTTGTGAATGTCCCGTATCGAACGCTCGAGACGAATTTTCTCGATCACTTTTTGGAGGATCGTTACGACTTCGATCTTGTTTACAGGCTTGATAATGTAGTATTCGCTTCCAAGGGCATACGCTTGGGCAATCAAATCTTTCGTTTCTGCCTGAGAGATCATGACGATCTTTCCTGTGAATGTCGGCTTCACTTGGCGAATCGTCTCAATCCCATCCCGGTTGGGCATGAACAAATCGATCAGCATAATATCTACGTTGCGTGCGGTTAATGTATGACCGTCTACCATCGAGCCGTCAGATGCTTCCCCCACGACTTCGCCCAGATTCTCGTCTTCTATGATTTCCGTCAACATGAGGCGAACGGCATCATCGTCATCAACTAAATAAAACAGCATCTTCTCACTCTTTCTTCGTTATCGGATCAATTGGTAACCGCATGAGAAATGTTGTCCCCTTCCCATCTACTCCATCCTGTAAGGAGATTTCCCCTTGCCATTGTTCCACCAATTGTTGTACATAAGACAGTCCGATCCCTGTAGAGGGGTTGCCGGTTTGATCGTATTTCGTAGTAAAGCCAGGCTTGAACAGCAAAGCCTTTCTCCGTGGAGGTACTCCCGGTCCGTCATCGTTGATTCTGATTTCCACAAGATCACCTATCCGTTCAATTTCAATGGAAATCGCTCCTGTTTGCTGGATGGCCTCCACTGCATTTGCCACCAAATTATTAATCAGGGAAAGCATCATGAAAACGTGATAGAGCGGATGTGTCCCCGTAATAGAAGCTGTGATTTGTATGTCCTTCTCCAACAAAGTTGCATACTTCATATTGCTTCGTTTGATAATGTCCACGAGCTGATGGATGTCCATGTAATCCGTGATGCTTTCATCGGATATCAGCTTGTGAAGCCCTGCAAAAATGCGTTGGTTGTCCTTTTTAATCTCGTGAACCTCGCCTGCGACAATCAATGCTTGCTTGGCAAATCTCTCTACATTCGTGGGCACCTGTTCCTTATGAAGCTCCTGCAAGCCTTGGTATAGCTCAAAAGACTTCATACTAATACTCTCGGCATTTTGCAGTGTTTTTTTCAGATGAATCGATTCCTCATACAAGGTGGAAATCAGCATCAGCATACGCTCGTTCTGTTTTCTTGTCTGCTGCTCTCGGGACTGTGCTTCGTACAGCTTCATCATGTTGAGAAAACTAATGACGATAAAGCTGTGGGACAGAGCGATAACGAGCATCTCTTGCACCGCTCCCCATGTGAGGACGGTATCTAACAGTACATGTTGCGAGAGAACCTCAATCAGGTCGGCCAATACCTCGATGACCATTCCCATCAATCCAACCAAAATCGTCCTGTTGTGAAAATGGCGTACTCCGGTTAAATAAAACAGAACAGAATAAGCAAAATAAAAGAAAAAGCTAGAATAGTGCGCTTGGAGAGAAGCCTCCCATACTGATTGATTCCCGGCGATAAGGTCAATCACAATCCGAAAGCATACGACCGTAATCCCCGTCAAAAAACCAGCGAGAACAGATGGAATTCTTTGAAACAGTAATAAAAAGAAGAAAAAGGTAGGAGCTCCAAAGCTAATTCGAAATGTCTCATTGACGGGATAAAATTTCAACTCCCCTGCCAACGGAACCGTAATAAGCATGAGCGCCAATATATACCAATCTCGTTTTACTTGTGTTTGAACACGCACGCTTTTCACTTCCCATGTTGTTTCTTGATGCCCCTATCTATTTTTACCGAGGATACGCCTGTAGGACAAGTCTCAAAAAAAAATGGAGCACTCACATGAATCAATCTGTGAGTTTTTGTTTTATTTTGTAGGGTGGTTGTAAAGTGTTCATTATATGTATTTCGCGAAGCATGGAAGCGCTTTCTCTTCCTCTTCGCGTAAGAGCAGTGTATTCGATTTTTGGGGGGACAGGCGTTGATTCAACAGGTTTTACTCGTGGATGAATTACAGCAATGGGTGGAACAATATCGTTCCAAGGCATCTGAAGGAAAATGTGCCAGTTATATCCCTGCTTTGTACAGAACAGATCCGAATCAGTTAGGAATTTGTATCATCGAGCCTACAGGAAAAATGCACACAGCGGGTGACTGGGAAGTTCCTTTCACGATGCAAAGTATTTCCAAAGTAATCAGTTTTATTGCTGCTTGCTGCTACCATGGTATCCCTTACGTGTTGGATCGGGTAGATGTAGAACCGACTGGAGATGCATTCAATTCCATTATCCGTCTGGAAATGAACAAGCCAGGTAAGCCTTTTAATCCGATGATCAATGCGGGAGCGATAACGACATCTTCACTCCTCCCTGGTCAGACACCGGATCATAAGCTGCGCTACTTGTATGCATTTTTCAGTAAAATTACAGGCGTTACACCAATGGTGAACGAGGAAGTGTTTCTTTCCGAATGGGAAAACTCTCACAGAAACCGGGCACTCGCCCACTATTTAAAGGATACCGGCTATTTGGCGTGCGAAGTGGAAGACGCTTTGGAGGTCTATCTCACCCAATGCTCGATTGAAGTAACCACCGAGCAAATTGCTTTGATCGGTCTCCTTTTGGCACTCGATGGCTACCATCCGATGCGCAACGAACAAGTTCTCCCGAAAGATGTCGTCCGTCTAGCCAAAGCACTGATGCTCACCTGTGGCATGTACGATGCATCGGGCAAATTCGCCGCGAATGTTGGCTTGCCCGCAAAAAGTGGCGTCTCAGGCGGAATCATGACACTGGTTCCTCCTAACCGCAAACCACGTTCACCGTTTCAAGATGGTTGTGGAATCGGTATTTTTGGACCTTCCATTGACGGTTGTGGAAACAGTGTAGCGGGCGTTTCTTTGTTAAAACATATGGCTCAGGAATGGGATGTAACGATTTTTTAGAGAATACTAAGGAAAAATTCATAACAAAATTCGAGGTGACACGATGCAACAATTCTTACTCGATGTAACAGCTACTATTAACGATTTTTTGTGGTCCTATATTATCATTATCATGCTAATCGCGTTAGGCTTGTTTTTTACCTTCCGTGGCAAATTTTTGCAAGTACGCATGTTGCCAGAAATGCTCCGTTCCATTAAAGAAGGGAGAGCGAAAGACGATGGCGGCATCTCCCCTTTCCAGGCTTTCGCTATTAGTATGGCCGCGCGTGTCGGTACAGGGAACATTACGGGTATTGCTATTGCGATCGCATTAGGTGGTCCTGGTGCGGTATTTTGGATGTGGGTCATTGCGATTATTGGTTCTGCATCCAGCTTTGTTGAGAGTACGCTCGCTCAGATTTATAAAATCAAGGATAAGAACGGTTTTCGTGGCGGTCCGGCTTATTACATGGAAAAAGGGTTGAACAAACGTTGGATGGGCGCCCTGTTTGCTGTCCTTATCACCCTTTCGTTTGGTCTCGTATTTAACGCCGTGCAATCCAACACCATCACGATTGCCTTTGAAAATTCTTTTGGGACAGATCGACTGGTACTCGGTATCATCATGACGATCGTATTTGCGGCAATCATCTTCGGCGGTGTGAAGCGCATTGCGAAAATGTCTGAGTACATCGTCATTGTATTGGCTGTATTGTACATCGGGATGGCGCTCTTTATTGTGATCCTGAACATCTCGAAAATGCCGGAAGTCCTTTCTCTGATTGTGAAAAACGCATTCGGCTTCGAGCAAATCGCCGGCGGTTCTCTCGGTGCAGCGCTCATGCACGGCATCAAGCGTGGTTTGTTCTCTAACGAAGCTGGTATGGGTAGTGCGCCGAATGCTGCGGCTACAGCAACAACAAGCCATCCAGTGAAGCAAGGTTTGATTCAAGCATTCGGTGTTCTATTCGATACCCTCGTGATCTGTACAAGCACAGCTTTTATCATTTTGCTGTCCGGCGCATACACACAACAAGGACTGAGTGGCATTGAGCTGTCACAAGCAGCACTGAGCATTCATATCGGTTCTTGGGCTTCTGGCTTCCTTGCCATTATGGTATTCCTGTTCGCCTTCAGTACATTGATTGGTAACTACTACTACGGCGAGACCAACATCGAGTTTTTGAAGACAAGCAAAGCATGGCTATTGCTGTATCGTTTGAGTGTACTCGCTATGGTGTTGTTCGGATCAGTGGCAAAGGTACAGCTTGTGTGGGATTTGGCCGATTTGTTCATGGGCTTCATGGTCATTGTCAACCTGATTGCAATCGCCATGTTATCAAAAGTCGCCTATGCTGCTCTACATGATTATTTGGAACAGAAAAAAGCAGGAAAAGATCCTGTGTTCTACAAGGACAGTATTGAAGGCGTGGATAATATCGAAGCCTGGGATGCTGCTCCATCGTCCAACAAATAGCTCTGCAAATCAAAACGAGAAGCTTGCTCAGTCAGCAGCTTCTCGTTTTTGTTTAGAGAAAATAAAGTATTAGACTGGCCTGGTTTATTGAGCTATCGTACCCGTTAGCTCAATGCAACTATGTGTCGCTCACGATCTTCAACGCAACGACCTAGCATTGCGTTAGCCCCGAGGAACGCAAAACGATCAAAATCAAAGGAAACGACAGATATCTGCTCACGCATACATCCTCTGCTATCTATCCCCGCCTTGCCATTAGCAGAATTAGCCTATTTGCCCCTATAGTATAGTGGCTGAAAACAAGCTATTTAATTCCGCTTATATCATGATATGTCTTTGTTCAATGCCAGCCACTGCACCGCCAACTCGAACTTGGTTGATTTCACCGCTCTCGCTCAGGCGCAAACTTGCCTTGATTTCAGAAGGACAATCCATCGAATACCCTTGCCTGAACATGACATGCTCTACTTCCTGCAAAGATCGTTGGCCATGTTGGTACAAATAGCTGAGCAGGGCACCGTTGGATGTTCCTGTCGCGCTTTCCTCGGGAATATCGTACAGCGGCGCAAAATTCCGGCATTCCGCAACAGCATCGTCTGGAGTATCCAACGTGAACAGATGATATCCAACCACATCATATTTTTCGCTGATGGCGGTTATAGCGTCAAAATTGGGCTGAACCTCATACAAGAGCTTCCTGCTGCGGATCGGGATAAAAATGTCCCGCAGTCCCGTCGAAACAATTTGGATGGGTAACCCGGTTTCCAGATCCTTGGTATCCATTCCCAAGGATGGTGCTATTTCCTCACAGGATATCCTTTCGAGAAATTTTGGTAAAGCCTGTGACAAATAAACAAGACCCTCGGAGCTAATATCGACATCCAAAATCCCTGCCTTGGTTTCTATCGTATAGAAGGTCCCTTCCTTTGCCAAACCCAGCGAATGCATGAGTCCAAATGCAGCAATCGTGGCGTGTCCGCACAGATCAACTTCGCTGGCGGGGGTGAAATAGCGGATTTTGTAATCCGCAAGCAAGGATTTTTCCATAAAGGCCGTCTCCGAAAGGCCCAATTCTTTCGCGATGAGCTGCATATCTGCAGCATCCAGCGACAGGCCATCCTCTAAGACAACACCTGCAGGATTACCACCACGCTCCCCTTTCGAAAACGCATTTAACGTATACACTTCCACATTCATGTTCCGCTCGTCCTCTCCTTATCTTCAAAAAAACGATGTGCGCAACAGCACGTCTCACTCGCTGCCATGAGACGGATGTCAGGGCTCCGCGAATAATAAGGACTATTCAAGTCAATCTCTCCCGCTCCGTACGGCATTACATAATGTGCACTCCAGACCGGCTCTCCCTGTTCATTAGTATCCATATACATCGTACCGCAACCACCTATTTGGAGAAACATATTTAAGTCTGGTTGACACTACAAGCGAAACGAGGGGCTGCCGGCTTAACTTATGAACTGAATGTGATACAAAAAGGATTGGAGTCTTTTCATTCTTTCTTAAAAGCTCAGGATTGAAGTATTCGGTGCAATACCCACATTAAATACAAGAGTCAAAGATCGCTCCCAAACTATATTAAGGGTTTACTGCTTAATTTCCAATATTTTCCTTATGGTGCTTTAATCTACTTTTCGTAAGAAAAAAATAAAAGACAGGATTATTCCTGTCTTAGTCGTTTGTGTCAATAGTGCAGTGCCATCCATAATGGTGGAGTGCCCCAACTCTTTATAAAAAGTCCAAGAGATACAATCTGTTGGCTTCATGCCGATCTGCGGTGGCTAACCCTAAAGGTCACTGCACATTCTAATTATTCCACATAATCTATCTCTTGTCTTCTCTTTAGTTTCAGGGTTAACCTTCCGGTTTAGATACCTGTAAGGCTAAAAAGGAATAAGTATCAGTTATCTAAAAACACTCAAAATTATTGGCTTTCACGTTAGACTCAGTAGTATAACTGATACTCCATTGTAAATTTATCTTTAGCAATACTAGAGTACAAGTCTGAATAAAATCAAAGTAGAATTCTAGACACCAGTTATTGAACCAACTGGCAGTTTTGCTTGATAAGATTCTTTTATCTTATTTTCTATAGTATGGCCTCTTTGGATAATAAGGCATGTACCCCGTTTACACCATTGACTAGCTGCGTTATACGCAAATCAACAAGAAGGCTTGACAAATTTAACGCTTCTTTTCGCTCAAAATTATACAATTCCTGCATCCAATCAAGCATTCCCTCTAAGGCAATCATCGCTGCTTCATGTACATCTTCATGGAATCCAAAGGTAATTCTCTTAAGGGGAGTTTCTGCTCTTGGGAACGATAAACATTGATCAATGACTGTGAAGGTTAGATCGACTAACTGCATTGGGCATTCGAGAGCTGGACTGGATACCTCTCCATCACCTTGAACAGCATGACCGTCACCAACAGAAAAAAGTCCACCTTCTACTGCTATCGGTAAGTATAAAATACTACCAGGTATAAGTTCTTTACAATCAATATTCCCTCCACAGAACCTTGGAGGGTAAGTGGAGTGTATCCCTTCCTCATTTGGAGGCATGCCCATAATACCCATAAAGGGATTGAGCCGTATTTTATGTCCTTTGTTACTAATCCCTAGATTGTTAGAAGCATCTAACTCCCACATCAAAACATACTCTGGTCCCTCGTGAAGACCCAATCTTTTGTTAATAGTATTCGGAAATCCACCTCCGCTACTCCAGCCCCAATTACCGGTCTTAATATCGTTAATACGAATAGCCAAGGTTTTTCCTTCTTTTGCTCCATTAATGTAGATAGGTCCGATCAAGGCATGTCCGCTGTCTTGTAGATGATCTCTTTCGCAGAATTTCTCTCTTACACCGTCTAATTGAAATGGACCAGTATTCCACCCGGCTTCAATAGTCTCAAAGCGAACGGTGTCACCCGAATTGATTGATACTATTGGAGTGAACTCCTTTGAAAAAGAACCGTGCAGAGTTGAACGATCTGGGTGAATAAAAAACTCCGCCATATAGACACCTCCTAATTTGTACCCCATATTATCATATATCAGGAAATGTATGGAAAACCCACTGAGGTTGTGTTTACTTTTCGAAATATTTTGCTAACGAAATCGATAGCCTAAGTAAAAAGAGGCAGTCAGGACCTTCTGACTGCCTCTCTAATTTTGATATTTAAGTACATATGCGATTTACATGTCGTTCTTATGTTTTGTTATAAAGAACTACAGAAACACTTTATTTTTCGGTCTACTACTTTATTTTACAGTCTACAACCTTATTTTTACGGAACAGTTTTTCATTTACAAGCGCGGATCGATCTCTTTTTCCTTCGCCACTTCAAAGAGCATGGTTGCAACTACTTTTTGATACTCCGTATTTTCTGGAGAAATATCGTCGAATTTGAATCCAAGCATCCGTTGACCCAGCCTGTGTTCCCGCATCGAAGTCTTGAGCTTTTGCGTACAATTTTTCTGATTGAAAAGCTTGCGGTACTTGTGGGGGAAACGGTAATCGTAGCCATAAATAATCGCCAAGTACTCCGGATTGCGAACCTTCATGGCAGGCACGACCTTCTGATCGATGAACTCTGGCTTGATCACAATGCCTTCCATCTTGTTTTCCAGTGTAATCGTGGAAAAGTAACGTGCCGCTTGTTCATATGCATTCGGCTCAGACAAATCGATGGCGAGAAAATGATCGTCATTTACAAAGCGATACATATCAGATGTCTTCCAATCCGGCAATTGCTCGTCCCCATTCAAATAGACAGCCTTTAGAATCGAAAAAGGCTTGTAGACAAGCTCCCCTTCTCCAGCATAGAGCTCCATCTGTTTTTGGTAAATGTGATAGGCCTCCAAATGCTTGTCGACAGGAACGTAGCTCTCTTTGATTTCTCGCACATACTTGTAGTTTTGATACACGCTCGAACCGAATTTTTCCGTGAGCGCACTCTTGGATAGGTGGAACTGGTCTTTTTCGAATCCGCTCTCGTCATAGATGTGAACAAGTTGGTGAAGCGCCTCTTCAAAACCGTATTCCTGCAAAAATGCAAATTCACTGCGAAGCGCGGATTCGATTGGTTTGAACTGCTTTTCGATCAAGCCCTTCCCTATTGCACTCCATGGCAACAATTCGCCATCCAAGATGAGCATCGCCATTTCATTTTGCTCCATATATTCACGGAACCTTGCATGTAGCTTGTCATATATCGGTGTCAAATCAACCTGATTGATGGCATATCCGTTTCTGCTGATCGCAAAGCATTTGTCGCGATCATGATGGAGATAGAGATTGCATCTCGAACCCATGTATTTCGGCTGCAACACGACTTGCTGAATGCCTCGATTCGCAAAATAATCCAGCCCCGCCTTCAACGACTCCAATTCCTGAGTCTCCACATCCTTATCCGCCGGGGGCATCGTTCCGGAAATAAAATTGACCTTATTTTGCGAGCAGTAACGGAGTCGACGGAGTTCTTCCTCTTCCAAATCTCCCACGGATACTTGTTTTTCTGCATGGAACAAGATCGGCAGCTCATCAGTCATCACCCGATGCTCAGACTGAAACGATTTGAAAAACGGCTTGTGTGTGATCACGACTGACGTTAAAGCATTTCCGTGCACACATCCAGTATCGAGATGGAGCTTGTTCTTCAGGCGAAACGTTTTTTGGGCCGCGATATGTCCAAAAATATGGTACGGATGATTACTGACCGCTTCAACCGTCAAAAATGCGAGTTGCTCTTCCAATGAAGCCGTGCGGTCTATCCGAAAATTGCGTTGGCGCCGCATCGAATTCGCATCGAGCTTTCCAATATACTTCTTTTTGCAGGGAGCGTGTGTTACATAATAGGACGGGCCAGTCAGTGCGTTCGATCGATAAAACGGCTGAGCCAGCCTATACAAGTGATTGAACCTCTCTGTTAATTCAGCGTCTTTTTCTAGGACGTGTGTAGAATCAAAATAAGTATCCAGTAGCTGTGGGTCTACCCCTTTTAGTTCCTTACGCAAGTATTTGTAGACAAAATTTTCGTGGTTCCCGAGAACAAACAAGAAATGCTGTTGATTTTCGTATAGAAACTCGATAATCTCCCTGGTTTGCGCTCCTTTGTCGATCCAGTCCCCTGCTACGATGATTTTGGTATGCTGTACCTTTTCCGTCGTGATGAGACGATTGCCCTCAAGCTTGAATCCGTAGTTTTGCAGGAGACCTTTTAATTCTTGGACGCATTCGTGAATGTCTCCGATGATGATGTATGTTTGATCTTTGGGAAGGATCGTTGCCAGATAGGCATCCTTATTTTCAATCAAGACCTCATAACGAGGGTTAGCCACCCCATCTGCTAGTACGTAAAAATCTTTGTGCCGAATCCGGTGAATGTTGTGGTACCCTTCTTTGGATAATGCCCGGAGCACCTCTTGCTTTAACCGGAGAATATGGTTGGTAATCCATTTTTTTGACCGCTCGGATGCATAGTAATCTTCCCGATTGCGATAATCAAAGAGGATCACTTCCAAGCGGTAATTGTTCTCGGCTGCAATTTCGCGGACTTTCGAACGGAAGTCTTCTGCTAGTCCTGTTGTATCGACAACCACGAATTCGGCGTTGATTGGGAACGAAGTCACCAAGCGTAGCTTTTCAAACAGGAGCTGAAATGCCTGCTCGCTGGCCTCAAGCATCACCTGATCATACTTGTCGTAATCATAGCCCAGCAGTTCCTGGCGAATGCTGTCTGAGGAAATGTATTGGACATTTGCTTTTGCGTTTTTCTGTTCATCTTCAAAAGAAAGCCTCGGCATGAGTACTTCCTTGGCAAAGGTCGTTTTCCCACATTCGGTGGGACCGACGAGCATAAAAATCGTGTGAACCTGCGTCTGTATCAGCATCGTTACGCCCCCTTTCGCTGGACAATGACGCCTTGTGTGGTGTGTATGTCATTCACGCCGTCACCAATGGATACAAATTGTCCCTGCACCCCGGCTTCTTCCATGATCTCGGTCATCCATGCTTGGAACTCTTCTTGTCCCATTTCCCATTTATGATCGTCGTGGCGATAACCTTCCAGCTCATAGAACTGATTAAAATCTGAGTTCGGTGTCGTAATGATAAAATGGTCAAAATCCAATTGACTGCATATTTGCTTAATGAACACTCTCGCTTCCTCTTTGCTCATGTGCTCAATGACCTCAGTCAAAATGACATCTACTTGTTCACCGTTGTAATCCTGTAAAAACTGATCAAGCGTGCGGAACAAAATCAGATTCGAGATTTCTTTTTCCACGGCCCTGCGTCTGACTAATTCCAGCGATTGTTCATTGATATCGATGGCATAGTAATACTGCGGCAGCTTGGTAGCGAACGGTATCGCATAAAAGCCTTCTCCGCATCCGATATCCACAATGGATTTCGTAAAAGGAAGCTTACTCGAAATGTAGTTCCTTCTCTGCAAACCGGTGCTGCCATATTCCAATTGAATGGGGTAGCGGCTCGTCTTCTCGATCTCGGTCTTGTACTTGCGATAGCGCTCTCTGGTTGTCAGGAAATTGCGAGCGAACAGACTTCGTATGTAAAAAGGTGCGTCGATGACATGAATGCTTTTGATGTATTTATCCAGGATGTTATCGGATATATCGATGTGCTCTTTTCCAAACATACTCAAGAATAGACAGAGCACGCTCACGACGTGGAGAAGCTGATGCAGACTCGTTCTCGTTGTGATGGTCAAAGCGTAGCTTTTATCGGCGTGGTGCTTGAGTTCAAAGGTGAAATCCTTCAGGTGCTTCTCAAAAAATGTCAGATACAGCAGGCGTTCGATGTGAATCATGTTGATGAAAAAAACATGCTCATACCCTTCTGCATCCCGCTCGTCGTGTTGCTTCATCGGAGCGGAAAAAAATTCATTGATCGCATTTAATGGAAACAAGGGTGTATTGTACCGGGAGACATTCAAATATTCAAAATGCTCCTGTTCGGATTGTTTGTAGGAAACCTCATTTTCTGCATCTTTAAAGTAAACGTTATACGTATCCGCATTGGAAAACCACCCGTATGTGATGCCTTTTCGAATGGATCGTAAACTCATTCCGGAATTCGGATTTTTCTTGATCATGTACGAAAAGTCCGGGTTCTCTGATCGTAGCTGAACAATGGCCATACGTTATCTCACCTCTGGAAAAGAAGAATCAATACCTACTGACAATCTTCGTTTTTCCTTCCCATGCTGAACAGGGTAAAAGTATTACGACCTTCCAATAATGACAGGAACATTTGCTACGAGATGCTGTTCTTGGTATAGTGAAATCCGCGATAACAAACCAACGGGAGGTACGTCAGATGCCTTATTACAAACCGATTGAGATCGCTCGCGAGCTACATATTAGCACGAGTGCTTTGCGCCATTATGAATCATGGGGAGTCGTTCCTGCTCCTGATCGTACCGACAATGGTTATCGACTTTATACAGAAATCCATCTTGCCTATTTTCGTTGCCTGCGCGCCATGTTTCCTGGCTTTGGGGTCGCTGTCACCTGTGAAGTCCTTCGATCGCTTCAAAAAGCGGATATGGATACTGCCTTTTGGCTCGTGAATAAAGAACAGGCCAACCTTCAGCAGGAGAAGGTCGCAGCAGACCAAACACTCGAACTTTTGCAAAATCTCGATCTCCCCTTGCCTCCAAATAAAAAGTGGCGAAACCGCATGACGATTGGTGAAGTCGCTGCTTACACAGGAGTCACAACGTCTGCGATTCGCCATTGGGAAAAAGAAGGCTTGCTAGTACTGCCACGTGATCCTGAGAATGGCTACGGCCAATTCACTCCCATGGATATACGGAAGATTTTGCTTATCCGCACATTACGCAATACCGTGTATTTTTTAACGAACATGAAAGAAATTGTACAAGCAGTCGAAAATCAAAGTATTGAGCAGGCAAAAAAAGTGACGGCAGATGCGATCAAAAGCATTCACGATCGCAATCGCCATCAGATGTACGGAATTAGGCGGTTGGTTGAATTATGCGAGGTACTGAAGCTCGTGTGATTATTTTCCTGTAAAACGCGGTGTAGTCTTGTCTAAGAAAGCCTTGGTTCCTTCCCGGAAGTCTTCGGTGGATGCCACGAGTCCGAAGTAGTCTGCGCCTAGAAGTGCGGACTCCTCTACTGTCAGATTACTCCCTCGATGAATCGCATCCCATGTTAGTTTTACTGCCAGCGGAGACTGAGACAAAATTTCTCGGAGAACCTCCTCTGTTTCTGCCAGTAGCCGCTCAGACGAAACGACCCGATTTACCAGTCCCATTCGATATGCTTCATCCGCATCTATCGCTGATCCTGTAAGCAGCAACTCCGCGGCACGGCCTTTTCCTATTAGCCTAGGGAGCCTTGTTGTTCCACCAAAGCCCGCCACTGCTCCAATTCGCACTTCTGGATGTCCCATTTTGGCATGTTGAACCGCAATACGCAGCGAGCACGATTCAGCGATCTCAAGGCCCCCGCCTAACGCATAGCCGTTTATCGCAGCAACAACTACTTTTCCCAACGATTCGATTTGACTGGTCACCGAAACAGCCAACTGAGCAAAATCCCTTACTTCCAACGGTGTCGCCTGATGCAGATACGAGATGTCCGCACCGGCCGAAAATGCTTTTTCTCCCGCCCCTGTAAGGATGACCGCTTTCACACCGGGATCGGTTTTGATCCTGTCCAAGATGGTCGAAAGCTGAGTAAGGACATCTCGGTTCAATGCATTCAATGCCTCTGGTCTGTTTAGCGTAAGAGTCACGATTCCTTTCTCATTCTTGTACAAAACAACCCCTTCGACGCTCATCTTTCCATCCTCCCATCGTTTTAGAAGCTACTGAATAACAAAGTTCTTTTCGACCAGGCAAACTTCTGGGTAATACCTCCATACTTTGCTTTCCAAATAAAAATTCCTGCTTCTTCCATATACAAAAAAAGGATGACCCCAGAGCTTCAACCATCAAAGCACCTTTACGGTCATCCCATTTCTTATTTCTTTTCTACGGCATGTCCACCAAATTCATTACGCAAGGCTGCGACCACTTTTCCGTGGAACGTATCCTCGTCCAACGAACGGTAACGCATCAGCAAGGACATGGCAATCACGGGTGTAGCTGCCTGTAGATCCAGCGCGGTTTCCAGCGTCCATTTTCCTTCCCCGGAGGAATGCATGACCCCACGGATTTCATCAAGCTTGGCGTCTTTTCGAAAAGCTCGCTCTGTTAAGTCCATCAGCCAGCCTCGAATGACGGAACCATTTGCCCACACGCGTGCGACCTCAGCAAAATCGTAGTTATACTGGCTTTTCGCAAGTACCTCAAAGCCTTCTCCGATGGCCTGCATCATACCGTATTCGATCCCGTTATGAATCATTTTCAAGAAGTGACCGCTGCCCGCTTCGCCAGCGTACAAATATCCGTTTGCAACGTTAATGTCGCGAATCATCGGCTCGATATGAGTGAAAGCTTCCCGATCGCCCCCAATCATCATACATGCTCCGTGGCGCGCTCCCTCCATCCCTCCGCTCGTACCTGCATCCATGAAGTGAATGCCTTTTTCTTTTAAGCGAGCATAGCGATCTAACGATTGCTTGTAATGAGAGTTGCCACCGTCAATGACGATATCTCCTGTATCCAGCAAGGTAGAGAGTTGATCAACTAATTGATCCACAATCTCTCCTGCCGGTACCATCAGCCATATTACGCGAGGTGTCGGCAGCTTCGTCACAGCGTCTTCCACCGAAAATGCTGGAATCGCGCCTTCA
Source organism: Brevibacillus brevis (assembly GCF_001039275.2). NCBI lineage: Bacteria > Bacillati > Bacillota > Bacilli > Caryophanales > Paenibacillaceae > Brevibacillus > Brevibacillus brevis. Next base: position 2,858,804 of record NZ_CP030117.1, on the reverse strand, counting down.
TGACTCAACTCTTCTGCACGCGTAGAATCTACATCATAGGCTACGACCTCATGCTGATGCGAGAGCAAATTAAGCGTAAGATTGTACCCCATTTTTCCTAACCCGAGGATCGCAAGTTTCATATCGTGTACGTCACTCCTTTTTGGATCATATCCGTTACCACGTATTATAAGACAAAAATTTTCATCTTTCATCAAAAATGAAGAAAATTTTTTCGAATCTATGAAAAGAAGTCTGATTTTCCTTATACTAACAGTACAGATTCACAACGGAACGTTAGGAGGTACCTATTGATGAACGCTTCTACCCCGCATGCTCCTCGTGTGCTCACGCAATTACGCGCCATCTATACGCAATTAAGCGGGAAAGAACAACAGATCGCCGACTATATTTTGGAGCATGCCAGTGAAATTATTCACTTCTCTATCACGGAGCTAGCCGACCAATGCCAATGTGCAGATGCTACCGTATTTCGTCTGTGTCGCAGGCTTGGCTTTCGCGGCTACCAGGCATTCAAAATCGCCTTGGCGAGTGAGGTCACGAATCCGAAGCAAACCATTCACCAAGAAATCAATCTCGACGACGATGACGTCAGTGCAATTGCTGAAAAAATTTTCACAGCGAATATCGAGACGATTCGAGATACGCAGCAGATTATCAATAAAGATGAGTTAATGAAAATCGTCTCCTGTTTGGAAAATGCAAGCCGGATCGAGTTTTATGGCTCGGGAGGCTCTGCCGTCATCGCACAGGATGCGTACCACAAATTTATGCGGACAGGCATCCCTTGTCTCTATCATTCTGATGCGCACTACCAAGTAATGTCCGCCTCTCTGCTTGCCAAAGGAGCTGTCGTCGTAGGCATCTCCCACTCTGGCTCCAATAAAGATATTTTGGCAGCCTTGCAGGTTGCCAAGGAAGCCGGAGCAAAAACAATCGGCATCACAAGCTATGGGAAATCTCCTCTCGTGCGTCTGGCAGACATGTGCTTGTACACGACCTCACGCGAAACGGTATTTCGTACAGAAGCCCTGTCCTCCAGGCTTGCTCAGCTCAGCTTAATTGATCTGCTCTATGTAGCCGTATCCTTACGGCGGCAGGATGATACGATCACCAATATCCAGCACATCCGCGAAGCCATCTCACTCAAACGCCTGTAAATCAGGCGTTTTTTCTTTTGCTTGCCTCACTTGCAACTTGCAGGAGAAAAATGCAAATCATACAAGCATCATGTGAAATGTTCAATAACGAAATAATTTTTTTCTTAATGCTTAACAAATGAAAAAAATTTCGATATAATCGCGTTATCTCCATGACAACACGTTGAAAGCGTATTCAATTAGGGGTGACTTCTATGACACAAACCTACTTTATCGGGCTCGATATCGGGACAACCAGTACTAAAGCAATTGTTTTTACTCCTTCCGGCGCCATCCGCGGTACGGGTAATATCGATTATCAGCTACTCGTTCCCCAGCCGTCTTGGGCTGAGCAAGAGCCGGAGACGATTTTTGCTGCTGTCATCCAGGCATTGAAACAAGCACTGGAGCATGCAGGCATTGCGAAAAGCGAGATCGGTGGTATTGGTTTCTCTACTGCCATGCACAGTCTGATCGCTGTCGACCCGAGTGGCAATCCCCTGACAAACAGCATCATCTGGGCTGACAATCGGAGCGTGGCACAGGCAGATCGACTAAAAGCAGACGGTGTCGGCCACCAGATTTACTTAGCAACGGGCACACCCATCCATCCCATGTCTCCACTGCCCAAAATCATGTGGCTACGGGAGAACTTGCCAGATATGTTTCGGCGGGCAGCCAAGTTTATTTCGATCAAGGAGTATGTCATTTATCGGCTTTTTGGTGAGTATATCGTCGATTACTCCATTGCTTCAGCTACGGGGCTGTTCAATCTGAGAAAGCTCGACTGGGATGAGGAGGCGCTGCGAGTCGCAGGCATTTCCAAGCAACATCTCAGCGAGCCTGTACCGACTACTCATATCCTGCGAGGAATGAAGATTCGCTATGCGGAAGAGATCGGGATCGATCCAGATACGCCTTTCGTTGTCGGTGCCAGCGATGGGGTTTTGGCAAACCTCGGCATCGGTGCCATTGATCACGGACAAGTAGCCATCACGATTGGCACGAGTGGCGCTGTAAGAACAGTAGTTCCAGAGCCGATCACCGATCCAAAAGGACGGACTTTCTGCTACGTACTGACGGAAGATCATTGGGTAATTGGCGGACCATCGAACAACGGTGGGATTATGCTTCGCTGGTTCCGTGACGAATTCAGTTGGCCCGAAGTGGAAAAAGCCAAACAGCTCGGCGTCGACCCTTATGAAGTCATGATTCAAGCTGCTGAGCATGTTCGAGCTGGTGCAGACGGGTTGCTCTTTCTCCCCTTCCTATCCGGCGAACGAGCTCCGTACTGGAACGCCCAAGCAAGAGGCTCCTTCTTCGGTATCGGCCTACATCATAAGCGTGAGCATTTCATCCGAGCTGTTCTTGAAGGAATCTTGTTTAGCGTCTACAGCATCGGTATCGCCCTGCGCGATCTGGCAGGTGGAGCCAAGGAAATCCGTGCATCGGGTGGATTCGCCCGCTCGCGGGAATGGCGCCAGATTATGTCCGACATGTTCGGCTATGAAGTGCTGATTCCGGAAAGTCATGAAAGCTCGAGCTTTGGTGCGGCCCTCTTGGCGATGCATGCATTGGGGGCAATGGATCATTTGCAGGATGTGAAAAAGATGATTCATATTTCGCATCGCCATGAGCCAGATTTGGAACGATCCAGTGTCTATTTGGAGCTTTTCTATATATACGAGCGTGTTTATTACAACCTGCTGGAAGAGTACAAGCTGATAGCCGAATTCCAAAAGCGGTTAAACAACTAGAGACAACAACTAGGGAGGGTTCATCATGCCACTCGTCATTACACTGCTGTCCATCGTCTTCCTGCTCGTTCTCATTACTCGCTTCAAACTGAACCCATTCATCGCACTTTTATTAGCCGCTGGATTTGTGGGAATCGCATCCGGCATGCCGCTTGTAAAAGTTGTGGATTCAATCAAGGATGGGATGGGTGGCACTCTCGGCTTTATTGCGATCGTGCTTGCCTTGGGAACCATGCTTGGCAAAATGATGGCAGAATCTGGCGGTGCCGAACGTATTGCCCGTACTCTCATCAATCGCTTCGGTGAGAAAAACGTACACTGGGCCATGATGTTCGTGGCGTTTATCGTAGGGATTCCGGTATTTTTTCAGGTTGGTTTTGTTCTCTTGATTCCACTCGTGTTTACGATTGCCAGACAAACTGGTATCTCCCTTGTCAAAATTGGAATACCGCTTGTAGCCGGCCTTTCGATCGTTCACGGGATCGTGCCTCCGCATCCTGCTGCTATGGCCGCTGTCGATCTGTTCCAGGCGGATGTTGGTAAAACGATTTTGCTCTCGATCATTGTCGCGCTGCCTTCCGCGATCATTGCAGGACCGATCTACGGCAGTTGGATTAGCAAACGAGTCAAGGCCAGCATTTCTCCAGAGCTCGCTTCCCAATTGGCGGAGCCAAAATCCGAGCGTGATTTGCCTAGCTTTGGGATCACCGTCTTCACCGTCCTGCTCCCTGTGCTGTTAATGTTGTCTGCAACCGTTGCGGATGTAACTCTGCCAAAAGAACATACCATTCGCCAATGGGCTGATTTTATCGGAAGCCCGATTACTTCTCTGTTGATTGCCGTGATTGTCTCCTTCTGGACGCTCGGGTTCAACCGTGGTTTTACCAAAGACGATATTCTCAAATTCACAAATGATTGCTTGGCCCCAACCGCGACAATCTTGCTCGTCATCGGCGCAGGTGGCGCATTTAACAAAGTACTGCTGAACAGTGGTGTGGGTGACTATATTGCCGAGCTCGCTACTGCATCTGCGATCTCCCCTATTTTCCTGGGCTGGCTGATCGCCGCCTTGATCCGTGTAGCAACAGGCTCTGCGACCGTCTCCATGATGACGGCTGCCGGTATCGTAGGTCCGATCGCGCTGCAAATCCCTGGAACAAGCCCTGAGCTTTTGGTACTGGCAACAGGTTCTGGCTCCCTGATCCTGTCTCACGTAAATGATTCCGGCTTCTGGCTAATCAAGGAATACTTCAATATGTCTGTGCAAGATACATTGAAAACGTGGACAGTGATGGAGACCATTCTTTCTGTTGTAGCAATCATTTTGATCATGGGACTGTCCTATATCGTGTAATATGAAATGAAAAACAGGTCTTTCCATCCACATCGCTGGGAGGTAAGACCTGTTTTTGGTCTGGCTGGATAACTTGCTACTTCATACGTTTGGCAATCGGATGATCTTCATTCAGCTCTAGCAAATCCCACAGGTTGCCATATAAATCCTGAAAGACCGCCACCATTCCATACGGCTGTTCTTTTGGCTCTCTCACAAATTGGATTCCTCTTGCGACCATCTCATGATAATCTCGCCAAAAATCATCTGTGTTTAAAAAGAGAAAAACTCTCCCGCCAGCCTGATTCCCGATAAATAGCTCTTGCTCAGGTTTGGATGCTTTTGCAAGCAAGATCGTAGTGCCAACAGAACCAGGTGGAGATACCACAACCCACCGCTTGTCCTGTTCTGGCTGATACGTATCTTCCACTAAGGTAAAATGGAGCTTTTTCGTATAAAACGCTATGGCTTCATCATAATCTTTGACCACGAGCGCGATATGGACGATGGATTGAATCATGATCCGGTACCTCCAGCTTTAAATTTTTTGGAATGATAATGATAGGTTCGGGGCAACCTATGCCTTGGGACTGCACGTTTGATATAGCAGAACTTCCCAACACTAATCGAGGGAGTGACAATCTTGGCTACTAACAACGAACGCAATCACAACGATGCTGTTGAGAACAACGACGCGAACATGTCAGGCAGTGGAGCTTCTGAAGCTGTCGGAACAGTTGGCGGTGCGGCAGTAGGTGCTGCCGTAGGTTCTATTTTAGGGCCGCTTGGTACCATTGCAGGTGCGGTTGCCGGGGGTGCACTTGGCAACGAAATGGGAGAAAATGTGGCGGCTGACGGCAATGACACATGGGATGTTGCGAATAATGATGCTGATAGAGAACGAACAGAATAAAGCAAGCTTCTTCTATGTTTGACAAGACGGGGTGTAGGGGCAAAACCTGCACCTCGTTCCATTAGCTGATGTGGAAAATAAGGCCTTTTTCTTGCTCAACTGCTCGTTTGAAAAATGCTTGAATCGATTGAAAATGATGATACATGTAAGCGAAAAATCCTTCCGCTTCATCTTCCTCGTGAAGTGGGTACACATCATTTTCCACCAAGGTAGGAAAATGGTACTTCTCTTTTAGAGCTGACTCGGACATATTGGCAATTGCCTCATACGCTACTTTTACCTGTTCACTATGTAAATAGAATGCGCCAAACTCCCCAAATTCAACTGTTTGGTCCGTTAATAGAGGTACCACATAGCAAAATGGAGGCTCTCCATCCATTAATTCTCCGCACAAAGTATAAGGAATCGCTTGCCAGGTTTTATCTATATCCAGCACATCCTCTTTTTTCGGCTCTACCTCATATAAATCGATCGTCCCTGCAATCCAAGAATCGATCATCTCGTCATTTGCTATCATGTAATTTCCGCACATGCCCATTGCGATCCCTCCTCCACCTTTGTACATGTTCTTTTCTCGAGTTACTCATCATCATAGCAAAGTTTCATCCACTTCCCAATCCCCTACCATGTCACATTGGTTACCAAAGAAAAAGCCGACGACTCACAACATAAGTCATCGGCTATCCTCCTTATTTGCCCACAGAAACAAAGGATTGCTCGGGCGCTTTCTTTTTAGGTGCTTTGGCATCGCCTTTCTTCTGGCTCATTTCAAAAGCGGCCAAAATCGCCTCTTGACGCTTCATACCGGATTTCTCCAACTCCTCCATCGTGGAGACGATTTGCTTGTAATCTTTTGGAATGACTTTGACAAACTGCTGGACGGTACGTTCCCACTCATCGAGCAAAGCTTGGGCATGACGGCTGCCTGTGTGGCTAACATGGTTTTCCAGCAAGCGTTTGACTCGATTGACCTCCCGTTGATCTTCCAGTGTCTCCAGGAGTACCATCTCCTGGTTGCACATCGCGGCAAACTTCTCTTTATCCTCAGCCAAAACATACGCTGTACCGCCTGACATGCCTGCTGCAAAGTTTTTGCCGACAGGGCCGAGAACGACGACGCGTCCTCCTGTCATGTACTCGCAGCCATGATCGCCTACTCCTTCCACAACCGCCGTCACTCCGCTGTTGCGAACGCAGAATCGTTCACCAGCCATCCCGTTGATATACGCCTCACCAGCCGTTGCTCCGTAGAACGCAACGTTTCCGATAATCATGTTGTGCTCGGGAGCGAATCTGCTGTTTTTCGATGGTGCGACCGCAATTTTGCCGCCCGACAACCCTTTTCCTACGTAGTCGTTCGCATCTCCCTCGAGATGAAGCGTGATCCCTCGTGGAACAAATGCCCCGAAGCTTTGACCTGCCGAGCCAGTAAAATGCAGGCGGATTGTATCCTCCGGCAGACCGTGCTCGCCAAAGCGTTTGGTTACCTCGCTGCCCAAGATCGTACCAACCACGCGATTCGTATTGGTGATGGTGAGCTTTGCCTCTACCTGCTGCTGTTTATTCAATGCTGGCTTGCACAGCTTGAGCAGTTTTTGACGATCCAGCGTTTCTTCCAGTTTGTGATCCTGGTTGCGTTGATGATAGCAGCCCACTTCCTCGGAGACATCTGGTTGGAACAAGAGTGCAGACAAATCAACATGCTTGGCTTTCCAGTGTTCTTTTGCCTTGTCGTTCATTTTCAGCACATGGCTCTGACCGACCATCGACTCGATGGAGTGATAGCCCAGCTCCGCCATGATCTCACGAACTTCACGGGCTACGAGACGCATGAAATTCACGGCGTGCTGCGGATCGCCTTTAAACCGTTTGCGCAACTCAGGATTTTGTGTCGCTACACCCACTGGGCATGTATCGAGGTGGCATACGCGAGCCATGACACACCCGATGGAAACAAGTGGTGCGGTAGCGAAGCCGAATTCCTCCGCACCGAGTAAAGCTGCAATGACGACATCACGTCCTGTCATCAGTTTACCGTCCGTCTCCAGAACCACACGGTCGCGCAACTGGTTCAACAACAGCGTCTGATGTGTCTCAGCAAGACCGAGCTCCCATGGCAGTCCTGCGTGCTTGATGCTTGATTTTGGGGAAGCGCCGGTGCCTCCATCGTGTCCACTGACGACAATGACATCTGCCAGACCTTTTGCCACACCAGCCGCAATTGTTCCGACTCCAGCCTTGGATACGAGCTTCACGCTGATCCGTGCACGTGGATTCGCATTTTTCAAGTCAAAAATCAGCTGTGCCAAGTCCTCAATCGAGTAAATATCGTGATGAGGCGGCGGCGAAATGAGTCCAACTCCTGGTGTCGATCCGCGTACTTCGGCAATCCACGGGTAGACTTTGCTTCCTGGTAATTGACCGCCTTCGCCCGGCTTTGCTCCTTGTGCCATCTTAATTTGGATCTCTGAGGCATTGACCAAGTAATGACTGGATACGCCAAAGCGTCCTGATGCGACTTGCTTAATGGCACTGCGTCGCAAATCGCCGTTTTCATCCATGATGTAACGTGCCGAATCTTCGCCTCCTTCCCCGCTGTTGCTTTTCGCACCTAAACGGTTCATGGCGATTGCTAAGGTCTCATGCGCTTCCTTGCTGAGAGAGCCGTATGACATCGCCCCCGTTTTAAAACGATGAACAATGGAGTCAACTGATTCTACTTCGTTCAGCGGGATCGGCTGTCGATTGGACTTGAAATCGAGCAAATGGCGCAGGGCTACGAATTGCTGTGCCGTCGCTTGCTCTGCATAGATTTTGTACTGCTCATAGCTGCCTTCCCGGCAAGCTTTTTGCAGGGCATGAACCGTCTTCGGGTTGAATAGGTGGAACTCACCGTCACGGCGGAACTGAAAATCGCTGCCTGCCTCCAATGCTTCCTCGGAATGCTCTGGCAAAAATGCTTTCGCATGGCGAAGCAAAGTCTCTTGCGCAATCACATCCAGTCCGATCCCCGAAATCTGCGAAGGTGTACGGCTAAAATAACGATCGATGACCGCAGAATGAATGCCTACTGCCTCAAAAATTTGTGCGCCACGGTAGCTCTGAATCGTCGAAATGCCCATCTTGGACATGACTTTTACGACACCTTCTACGGCTGTTTGCAGGTACACTTCGATTGCTTCGTCGCTTGTGAGATCCTTCACCTTATTCGATTCAACCAAATGGTTCACAGTTGAGATGGCGACGTATGGGTTGATCGCGTCGGCACCGTAACCAATCAGCATGGCGAACTGGTGTACATCACGCGGTTCTCCGGATTCGATGATGATGCTCGCTTTGGTACGTGTCCCTGCGCGGACGAGATGATGGTGAAGTCCACTTCCAGCCAGCAAGGCAGGGATCGCAGCCAAATCTTGATTCATCCCGCGATCTGATAAAATCAGCAAGGAGTAACCAGCAGCAATCGCTTCATCCGCCACAGCGAACAATTGATCAAGTGCCAGCTCTAGCCCCTGTTCTCCCCCTTGTGCCGGGAAGAGTATCGACAATGTTTTCGCCTTGAACTCTTGGTATGGGTTCGCGCGAAGCTTCGCCAGCTCTTGATTGGAGATCAAAGGATTGGTCAAACGAATTCTTCGGCAATTGCTCGCATCCGGTGCAAGCAGGTTTCCTTCCGCGCCAAGCACAGTATGTGTCGATGTTACGCAAGCCTCCCGTAGCGCATCAATCGGCGGATTCGTGACTTGGGCGAAGGACTGTTTGAAATAGTGGTACAAAAGCTGGGCGCGATCTGACAATACCGCGAGTGGTGTGTCTACGCCCATCGAACCGATGGGGTCTTTCTGCTCAGCCACCATCGGGGCAAGTACCTTGTCGACTTCCTCCTGTGTATAGCCAAAAGCTTTTTGGTGCGCAAGCAGGCTCTCTCCTTGCAGCTCCTCCGTGTGACCTGCTGCTGGCAAATCCTCAATAGCATGCAGGTTGTTTTTCACCCATTCCCCATATGGCTGTTCACTTGCGATTTTTTGCTTGATTTCCTCGTCAGACACGATTCTGCCTTCCTCGAGGTCGACGAGCAGCATCCGTCCAGGACTAAGTCGTCCCTTCTGAACAATCGTTTCATCTGGTACTTCGAGAACTCCAACCTCCGATGAGAAAATGATGGTATCATCAGACGTCACATAGTATCTCGCCGGTCGCAAGCCATTGCGGTCGAGAATCGCGCCGATGTGTCTGCCATCCGTGAAAGAAATGGCTGTTGGACCATCCCACGGCTCCATGAGGCAACTGTGATACTCGTAAAAAGCTTTCTTATTCTCGTCGATTCGCTCATCCTGATCCCACGGTTCGGGAATCATCATCATCGCAACATGCGGCAATGAGCGACCTGCCAACGCGAAAAACTCCACGCAGTTATCCAAAATTGCCGAATCACTGCCCGCCATATCAATGACTGGCACCACTTTTGCCAAATCAGCACCAAAGGCCTCGGACTGAAACATTTTTTCACGAGCCATCATCCAGTTCATGTTTCCTTGCAAGGTGTTAATTTCCCCGTTGTGAATCAAATAACGATTCGGGTGTGCCCTCTCCCATGTAGGGAATGTGTTCGTGCTGAAACGGGAGTGAACGACAGAAAAGACAGAGGTGTAAGAATTTTCTTGCAAATCTAGATAAAAAGCATCCAGTTGTCCTGGTGTGAGCAATCCTTTATACACAATCGTACGCGAAGACATGGAAGCGGCGTAAAAATCAGCACCTGCTGCCTGTTCCACCTGCTTGCGAATGACGTACAGCTTCCGTTCAAATGCCATTTGGTCCTGGATATTCGAGCTCGCTCCGATGAATACTTGGCGGACATAAGGCTGACTCGCTACAGCCGTTTTGCCGATTTTCGTCGCATCGACAGGAACTGTTCTCCAGCCGAGCAGCTTTTGTCCCTCTGCTGCAACAATCGCCTCCAGCTGATCTTCATACTTTTGCCGTTTCGCTGCATCCATCGGAAGAAACAGCATACCAACACCGTATTTGCCTGGCGCTGGCAGCGTGATATTCAGCTCTTTACAGGTCTTTTTGAAAAAGGCGTGTGGAATTTGAGTTAAAATCCCTGCACCGTCTCCCGTTTCCGGATCACTGCCTTGACCGCCGCGGTGTTCCAGTTGGCACAGAATTTTCAGACCTTTTCGGACCATATCATGCGTCGATTTCGATTTCAAATTTGCAATAAAACCAATTCCGCAAGCGTCATGTTCGAAAATCGGATCGTACAGACCTTGCTTAGCAGGCATTCCTTGTGTCGTCATGTATCTCCACTCTCCTTGCTCTCTCTGGTATGTACATTTTAGATTGAGTGAAACGATACAAACAATATATAATTTATGCAAAATCTATCTCAAATCGAGATCAATAGGTAAGGTGGGGGTATTCATGGAGCTACGACAGATTCAATACTTCATCGAGGTTGCCAAACGAGAGCACTTTACCGAAGCCTCACATCATCTGCACGTCGCCCAATCTGCCCTCAGTCGGCAAATCGCCAATCTGGAGGAGGAGCTCGGTGTATCGCTGTTCCTCCGCGAAGGTCGCAATATCAAGCTGACGGCAGTTGGAAAAATCTTTTTGCAGCACGTCGAAATGGCGATGAACGAAATCGAGAAGGCAAAAGAGAAGATTGAGGAGTTCCTAGACCCTTCTCTCGGTACGATTCGTGTTGGTTTTACGAGCAGCCTCGCCGCCAATCCCCTTCCGACGGTCATCTCCGGTTTTCGAGCCCGGTACCCAGACATCGGCTTTCAATTAAAGCAGGGCTCTTATCAGGGGCTGATCGACTCGGTCATCAACGGCGAAATTGACTTGGCTTTTCTTGGACCTGTACCCACTCAGGAAAAAAATGTGCGCAGCCACATCTTCTTTGCTGAAAATATCGTGGCACTGTTGCCTGCGAAACACCCGCTGTCCAAGCAACCATGCTTGCGTCTCAGTCAGTTGCAGGAAGATACGTTTGTGTTGTTTCCACCCGGTTTCATCCTCCGCAATATCGCAGTCAATGCTTGTTCACAGATGGGCTTTTCTCCGAAAGTTGCTTTTGAAGGGGAAGATATCGATGCCATTAAAGGATTGGTGGCGGCAGGCTTGGGAGTCACATTATTGCCAGAGCTTACTTTAACGGATAACGTTCCCCGTGAGACAGTGAAAATCCCGATAAGTGAGCCATTGGTGACGCGAACAGTGGGCATTATCATCCCCAACAACCGGGAGCTTCCCCCTTCTGAAAAGCTTTTTTATCATTTTCTGAAAGAGTTTTTTGATGTGCTGAGTAAGTACAGTTAAGGGGGAAAGAAAATCAAACTACTGACAGACAGTTGTCAGTAGGCGGTCCTTATAATCGAAAGTACCATCCATTTGAAGGAGGAATTTCGATGATGAGCTACAACCAAACCTTACGGGGCTTTGCTACCATCAGTTATTGGGCGGATGATGTGCAGGCGGCAAAAAAGTGGTACACGGAATTATTGGGCATTGCACCGTACTTCGAGCGGTCTGGACCGGATGGGCAGCTCGCCTATGTCGAGTTTCGCATTGGAGACTACAAGCACGAACTAGGCCTCATTGATCGCCGTTTCGCACCTGCTGCTGCGGTACCTGGTCCGGGTGGCGCTGTGATGTACTGGCACGTCGACGATATCGAATCCGTACTGGATAAGTTGTTATCCATGGGAGCTAGAGAGTACGAACCCCTGATCCAGCGTGGTGACGGATTCATAACGGCTTCAGTCCTTGATCCGTTTGGGAATGTCCTCGGTATCATGTACAATTCTCACTACCTGGAGATACTCGGTTCGTTTCAAACAGAGTAAGCGCAAGAAAAAGTCCTGATGAACAGATGCATCAGGACTTTTGTGTATCTTCATTCCGTTGCAGAAAATTCCCGTGTGCTGGCTTCCCTGGCGCTTGGTCGCGTCAATCTCGGTATTGGCAGGGCTCGCGGCTGTTTTTCTGGTGGAAAACCGAAGCTAGTTATTACCTCTATCCCCTTCTGTTCCAACCACTTCTTCGCTTCATCCATATCTATGCGATCAATTTGAAAGGCAACATGACGTAACGAAACGTGATAAGGGGTATCTACCCGGTCTGTCTCCCATAGTCCTAACCGGCTTTGCCCTTTTTCAATTCTGATCGATACATGGAATTCATGTTAAAAAATAGTTGGCACCATGCCCCCATCCATACGGATAGGTGAACCTTTAAATGCGGTTGCATAAGGGCTGGATACGAATGCTACCAACCTCCCTATTTCAAAAGGCCTGATAAACCGCTGTAATTCGGATTGGGGCAGGTTTGCGGCCATAAATTGATTCTCTTTTTCCGAAAATGCCATATCATCAGGGAACAAACGATCAATGATTTGATATACATTTTCGGAAAGCGTTGGTCCTGGCATGATTGTATTGGAGGTGACTTCCGTTCCAATCGTTTGTTTAGATAGGCTTTTTGACAGTGATAAAAGCATAGATTTCGTCATGCAATACTGAGGCATTTGTCCCGAAGGCATGATCGCTTCTTCACTTGCTATAAAGATGATTCGTCCATAATTGTTCTTCAACATGGTAGGCAAGTAAAATTTAGATAATCCATTAGCGGCAAGGACATTTGTTCGGAAGTATTTTTCCCATACTTCATCGTCAACGTCTTCATAGGACATGATCTCATAAATACCCATATTGTTAACGAGAATATCCACGTGGGGATATTTCTCAAATAATGCTTCTCTTTGCTTCTTATCTACAATATCAGCCGTAGCATTCTGAGGAGAAGTATCCGGGAATTCCGACTTCAATTCATTTACGATTCGTTCTACCTCTTCATCATTCCGTCCATTTACGAGGACATTGACGCCTTCTCTGGCAAGCTCAATGGCAATTGCTTTCCCGATACCTTTCGTCGATCCAGTAACTAAAGCAGTTTTGTTCCTTAATCCCATATCCATAACACTTGTCTCCTTTGTAGTCATTCACGGCAAGCTGACTAGAAGTTCATCTTGGAACATTCTTGTGCTCCGGATAGAGATTATCGTACTTTGTCTGGATCGTTCGGTAACTAGCGTACAATGCCAAATTTCTTGCTGGACCCGCCAATTATGGAAACAGAGAAAATGGTAGCCCTGCTTGGAACCGTTAGCTTGGGAATTTGACGGCAGAATTGACCCGAAAGTATTCGGAACGCCAATGGGAAGGTGTATCGCCTTCCCAAAGCCGAAAGGCCCGGTAGAATGAGTTCTGATCTTCATATCCAAGCAAGAAAGCCACTTCTTTTATATCGAGCTTGGGATCGGCTAAGTATTCTCGCGCCTGTTCATGTCGAGCCTGTGTTAACAGTTGCTTGAACGTTGTGCATTCATCCGTAAGACGGCGCTGCAAGGTACGATCACTCATGCCCAGCTCGCTGGCAATAGCTCGAATATCTAGGCGGCCTCCGGATAGACTTCGTTTCAAGCTCCACTTGACCATCTCAGCAATGGAATGACTGCACTGTTCATCCAATGATCGGTCCAATACAGGTGTCAATATCTCCAACAATTCTTTGTTATACGAAAGAAAGACGCCGTCCAAATCGCGTCGATGGAGCGTTAATCGGTTCTCGGTGGCACCAATCCGTATAGGGCAACCGAAGTAAGCCTCAAGGGCAGTTACATCTCCCATCGCGTGAGAAAATTCAACGGACTGTGCAGTTAATCGCTTGCCCGTGCCCCGTCGCCCAAGTTCTAAAAGAAAGGCGAGTGTGGTTCCAACCAGGACTGGTGGTCCGGGTTGCTCGCTATACATCCACTCCAATTCGATTGTACAGCGCTCGCCCTCCTCTGTTATACGCAACCTTTCCGGAGGGCACAGTTGTTTGTACCGGGCCATTCGATTAAGCGCGTCGCGATAGTCACGAGCATGATAGGTCGCTAAAACAGTCGGTGGGTATTGTGCCGTTTCAAAGGCGGTTGAAAGCTTGATGATTCCGGTAGCAATGTCACCAACAAGATCAGAGTACGCTTGCCAGATGCTGAAATATTGGGCAGTCGTGACTACAGCTGGTTCTGTAAGAATGGTGAGCGGCAGGCGCGCTTTGCGAACTAGATCGTGGGGGGCAATCCCTATTCGTTGTAATCCCGCCCAAAATCCCGCCGGAAACTTTATACGGTCTGGTTTCATTACGTATGGATCTCCTTTAGTTGCTTACCGATTCGTTCCGCTTATACTTAAGTATACATGAAGGTGATCGTACGCGTTATTATTGCTTGCCTGGCAGCAACGGGTGCTCTTTGCCTTGCACGCTTATGCCTCTTTCCCCTTTTACACAAAAAGTAAGCTCTACCAAAGGGCTTTTCGTAGATAGAGTGATACTCTCTGATCGGTAAAATGTATAGTCGGATACAACAACTTCCATATCATACCGGGGAAGAAACCGACGAGCATACCCCTCACCCCTCTCTGAATAAGGGGCAAATTATAGCGGAATGGAAAAAGTTTTACTATGATAGGGGAATAGTGGCACATTTCAGCATATTCAGCACGACTATTTTTCCGAGGAAAAAGAAGAGTTGTATTGGGAGCTCCTGTTTCATCAAAATACGATTTATCCATGTACATATGCTGCACTTCCCTATTTGGTAGAGATCGCTCTAAAAGCAGAGAGCCCCGATATTTTGTTGGACATCTTCATAACCTGCGGCATTTTCGAAGCCAGTAGCGAAAATGCGCCTCATTTGGATGTGCCATCGGAGTTTTTACGAGATCAGACACAACTAGAACCAGAAACCTTAAGAGAAATCTGTCTAGAATACCGACGTGCTATTCTATTACTGACAGAGCAGACAGAATCACTCCTTCACCAAGTATCAATGGGAGAGCATGAAGCAGACAAGCGCTACATACTAGCCGCGGACGCTGCGTTTCGTGGGGACAAAGACATTGCAAACATGCTCCTCACTTTTTCAGAGGGAGACGAATATGTAACGGTGTGTCCAACGTGCGAGCAGTCTATCTATATATGGCCAGATGAGGAAGAGGATGTCTTGTACGGTTACGAAGAAGATCCCGTTTTTCACGATAAAGGGAAACGACTTTCAATCATCGCCAAAAGACCGGACATGACAAATGACAGCGGACTTCAGGAATTATACCAACGTGCGCTTGCCATTGGGGATAAGAAGCTGCTTGCCCACCTTCCTTATCTTGCTGGTGAATTGAACTGCTGCTCATGCGGCACCCCTATCCAAGTTTGGAAGGGACTTTTTCCCTAAACAACAAAAGGCCCCAGCTAATGCCGCGGCCTTTTTGCTTTACCATGTAGATACATCTGCCAAGGAGCCTTTCGTTGCTTGTAACAAGCCCTCTACTGCCATCTCGATCTGAACGCCAATGTTTCCGCCGCTGACGATGATCGTCTCTAACGATTGTGCTTGTTGATCGATCACAGTAGGAAACAATTTCTTCATCCCGATTGGCGAACATCCACCACGAATATAGCCAGATACTTTGGTAATCTCTTTCACGGGAATCATCTCGATCTTTTTCTCGCCGACTGCTTTTGCCGCTTTTTTGAGATCAAGCTCGGCTTCAACGGGAATGACAAACACATAATACGATTTGCTCGTCCCTTGAGAAATCAATGTTTTATAGACAACGCTCTCTTCGCGACCGATCTTTTGGGCAACAGCGATTCCGTCGATTTTTCCATCATCAGTTGCATATGTCAGCATGGTGTATGCAATTTTTTCTTTATCCAATATCCGCATCGCATTCGTTTTTCCTTGCTTCACGCCATTTCACCTCCGTATTACACTGGTCAACAAAATATAATCTATCTTAGGGGAAGGCGTTCCACTTTTCAACCAAAAAACGCCACTGACACAAGCATGTCAGCGGCGCCGCGTATTACTGAATCGTTACTTCGTCAATTTCGATATGGCCAGCAGGGCTAATCCATACACCCTGTACATTCTTTTGAATGGCAGCCAGGTTCTCGGAGAATCGGAACGGAATGAGCGGAGCTTCGTTCATTTCGATTTGTTGTGCTTTTTCATAGATTTGTTTGCGTTTTTCTGCGTCTGGTTCTCTGCGTCCTTCGTCAATCAGCTTGTCTACTTCCGGATTATTGTAGAAGGAATGATTACCAGGTGCGCCATGTGCTTTCGAATGATACAGGTTGGCCTGGTTGTAATCGGGATCGCCCGTAGCATTTCCCCATCCACTCATGAACAGGTCTGTCTCCCCTTTGGATGCTGCATCGATATAAGCCCCGAATTCCATAACATCCAGTTGCAAGTCAATACCGATTGGCTTCAGTTGTTGCTGCAAAACCTCCGCTACGCTAATCCGTGCTTTGTTGTCATTCAACGCGATTTTTGCTTTGAAGCCGTTTGGATATCCAGCCTCTGCGAGCAATTGCTTCGCTTTCTCGACGTCATACGGAATGTCTTTTACATTCGGACTGTACCCAACCATCGCTGGTGTAATCGAGGAGTGAGCTGGTGTTCCCACGTTGTTGTAAACGCCTTCAATAATGGTCTTCTTGTCGATTGCGTGGGCAATGGCTTGGCGGACACGCACATCATCAAATGGCTTTTTCTTTGTATTCAATCCGATGTGATCGACAGAGAACCCAGGGTATCGACCCAATTGCATGGATGGAGAATTTTGTACGCGATCGATGTCCGTCACAGGCAGGTTTTCTGCCACTTGAACTTCTCCTGTCTCAACCATGGCAAGGCGAGTTGTGTCTTCCGGTACGGTTTTGAAAACGACTTTATCCAAATTTGGTGTACCGCCATAGTAGCTATCGTTTCTCACGAGAACCACTTCTTGGCCCGGCGTCCATTTTTCGAATTTGTACGGGCCCGTGCCAGTTGGATGCTTGCTCAAATCTTTTCCATATTGTTCAATGGCTTTCGGGCTGATGATGCTTCCCTCTGCACTCGCCAAAACAGATAAGAGCGGTGCATACGGGTAATTCAGAAGAAACTGTACCGTGTACTCGTCTACCACTTTTACCTCTTTGATTGCTTCAAACATATTAATCCGGCTCGAGCCAACGGCAGGGTCCTGGACGCGAGCGATCGTTGCCTTTACCGCTTCCGCATTGAAAGGTGCGCCATCATGGAACGTCACGCCTTGACGCAGCTTGAACTCCCATGTCAAATCATCGACCTGCTTCCACTCACTTGCCAGAGATGGGACGTATTTGCTTTCTTTATCCATGCGGACAAGCCCTTCGTATACTTTGTGATGAACGATTGCTGCTGAAGGAATTTGAGATAGAAAATGCGGATCGAGGTTGTTCGCATCGGACAGACGAGCGATGACGAGGGTTCCTCCTGTTTTGCCTGCTTCCGCAGTACCCCCTGCTTGTCCAGCGCTAGTGGACGTATCCTGCGCCGACGAACACCCGGCCAAAGCCGCTGATACTGCGATTGTCATGGCAATCAACGTGTGATAAAAGCTCTTCTTTTTCATCTGTGTTCCCCCAATTCTTGTTGCAAATGTTTTAGCATTCAAACATGTTTTATTTTAGATAATATTCAGTCATTATATTTTCACTTTGTTTACCTTTATTTTCAGTTTCTTTACAACTTTGTATATAAACAAAAAACTCCCCCCTGTGGTAGCGAGAGAGTGATTCAAGGATTAGCTGACAAATTCACTTTTTAACAGCCCATATATGTATTCATCATAATGTTGGCCGTTCGTATAGATCATATTTCGAAGTGTGCCCTCCAATTGAAAGCCGAGATGTTCCTGCAATCGTTTCGATGTTTCGTTAAAAGCAAAAACATGTGCCGTCACTTTCTCAGTACGCAGCTCCTGAAAAAAATAGCGGAGAAAAATGGTTACGGCTTCCGAAGCATACCCTCTGCGATGATAGTCGCGGAAAATGGCCACCCCGTATTGAAAATTTCCATTCCGGGGATCACAGTGATGCGAGTTGATCGTCCCTACCAGTTCTCCATCCAAGGTTTCAATCGCAAGCCGCATGTTGTCTCCGTCAGGGACTCTGGCTGCTTGTTGCTCTATCCACACTCTCGCTCCCGCTTCTGACCGAGGAAAATAAATGGCATCAGATGCTCTTGCACAGGAGTCAACCCCTTTCCAAAAAAAGGATACCACAGGTTGAAACAATCGACCATCCGGATTCTAGTTATACGTACCGCCATAGAAAAAAGAGAGACTCTTCAAGAATCTCTCTTCCTTTCCTACACCTTATTACGATGATCGTGTTAAAGGCTTTTTCATCATATTGACGTACTGCACCACATACAAATACTGCTGTGTCAACAACTCCGCATCCGCTTTTACTTCCTGCAAATAACGATTGCCTTCCACATGTAGGTCTTCTATCAATGAGCCGAGGAAGCTCATATCGTATTCGTTCGCGAGCTCTTGCAGTTTTTTCAGCTCCTGCAAATCTTGCTTATCAAGTTTATGGATTCCTTTGAGTAACAAGCGTTCCTGCCAATCCGTCAGCTTTTCGGTAAAGGAATATAACTCCTCCATGATTTTACGTCCACTCCCTCACCGTTATAGGTCTAATTTAAAGCTCGTCAGCGATTTGCCCTGCATGATGCTGATCGGATAAAGCCCATCTCCTATTTTTTGCACAAGCAAATACACATCGCGCAATTCTAGGAGCCGTTTGTTTTGTTCGAGATGACGTATATTGCGGGCAAATTCCCCCTGATAGGAGATGCTCAATTGGAGGGAATGACATTGCTCGTCTTCGATCGTCAAAATCAGCTCCTGCGTCTTCTGATCGAAATCGACTTGGTTGAACTGCTTCGCTTTTAATATAAAAACGGAGTCCATCGCAGTCTCAAACATATCTCCTGCCGCATCCTTCCAATCACTTGACCAGTCGCAAACGAACACCTTGCCGAGATCTAGCTCTTCAATATTGTCCCTGGGAACAAGGGTTAGCCGCGTCTCCTCACTGGAAGACAAGCGCTGCTCCCGATTCGTCTTCGCCTGTGTCAGGATGACCTGGGAATGTGAGAGCTCCTCCATCGAGATCAACCCGCCCCAGGGTACCTTGCCTTTATAGCTGTCCTTAAAGGAAAAGGATATGCCTTCATAATAGACGGGACGCGCTTCTGTATACGTGTATATCCGTTGATCAGTAAGCGAATAAAAGTAATACGTAATCCCCTTGTACCCTGAGCGCGTCTCCCATGGATTTGCTCCCAAGGCATACAGACTTAACTGCGGAACCATATGGTACTTACTCTTGAAGCTGCCGAGCAACTGCTTTTTCGCTTCAGTGTGATCGGTCTTCTCTAGCGCAAGCAAGCTAAGATACACCCGGGAAAGTCGATCGAGCAGCGCTTCTGTTGAAAACTTGACATGACGCTGAAAAAATAAGTTCAGCTCCCCATGAATTCCGCGAATGTCCTTTTCCACGCGGGGAAGATTGCCGTTATGCGCAGCGATAGCAAGCAGCTCCAGCCGTGTACAAATCGTCTGGGATAGCTTCGCCAAGCCAATGCCTAGAATCTCTGCGATCAGTGATTTGGCTTCCGCTACGACATCTGTTTCGTAACTGACATCGGTTACGGATGCGTGTAACTGCTCACGATCCTGTAGCTGATGCATGGCCCGATAGCGTAAAATGACCTCCAGCTTGTGCAAGCAATTGCCCTTCGCCTTGCAGGTGCACATGCTCTTCCCGATCTCCGATTCACTGTCAAAAGATACGGATATATCTTGGGTGCGCAATGTCATGGTTAAAAAGGATGTTTCAACGACCTCCAGCTCCTCGAAATAGTCGAGGCGAAACAGCACTTCTTCTAGCTGCGCTGGAGTAAAAGCCTTACTGATGTGAGACGGCTGCAATTGCAACAGCCAGCTAAAGTCAGGCTTGTAGGTATCCAGCTCTTCCACACTCTCTGCCCCTGCTTGCAAATGGTTTTGGGCATAGTTGACGATGGCGATGATGACATGCTTGCATATCTTGTCAGATGGACACGAGCAGGAAAAGCGAGTAATATCCGCATAAAGTCGGCATACGCTGTCATCTGACAGCGCACACTCGACGTAATCATCCCCGAACTCGTAGGAAACGGTGATTCCTTTTTCCATTTCTTTGATAGAACGGTTGTAAATTCCTTTGTTCGCGTATTTGATCAGATACTCTTCGTTGCACAGCGCGATAAACCGATGAAATTCCGATGTGAAATCCGCCATCGTTATTTTCCTGCTGCTCGCATAACATCATAGACGGTTTCGCTGAAAATGCGTGTTGGAATATCAGTGAGCTTCAGCCGATCCACTGGTTTGAAGTAAAAATGCTTGTACTCGGCATCTTTATTCGGATAGAAAGCCAACGATTCCAGCTTCACATCCTCCATTCCTTCCCAATACGAAATGCTCGCCCCGCTGATTTTCAACTCAGCCACCATACCGTCATACAGTTTGTAAAACTCGTAATAATAACCGGCATCGAGCGGCGTTCCTTTGACCCAACCGAATTTCTCCATCATTTTCGCAAAAGCAGTAGGTGAATACGATTCAACAGGCAGGCGGAGCAATTCATTGGCTTTTATTTCTTCTTCCGTAGGCAGGAACGCTTCACGATTCATTTGCTCGAACGGTTGCGTAATTTCGTAATCTTCCAGCTGAGTACGCCAGCCGTTCAACGTCTCTTCGTCCAGCTCCAGTGGATGAATCAAACCAATGAGCTGCTCATCTGCCAACTCATACTCATCCTCGTCCACGGTGTTAAATGTCCCATCGTCCATATAGCGGAACGTATCTACGAGCTTTCCGTCCTCGTATACGCCCCAGATTAGCCCGATTGCGAATTTTTGCATCAACACGTTCTCCACAAAGAGACGTTTCCATGCTGCCTTTGACCAATAACGCGATTTGGACAGAGACTCCTCCAGACGAAGAGATTGTACTTTCACCATATTTTTCAGGTCTTTTTTCAATTGAGCAAAAGTCAATCGCGCTTGTTCTGCCTTCTCCTGATCGTCTTTCGCCGACGGCGCAGGCAGATTTTTGACCGCTTTTCCTGTGCTGTCGTTCGTAACTTCCAGCTCCAGCTCGTTGCTCACCTTGACCGTGAAGGTACGGTCGCCGTAGTCAAACACTTGCTTGCCTGACGCATCGAAACCAAGTGTGGTAACCAGTCGGTCTTCCAATTCCATCGCGGAAATGTTCTGATTCGCAGCCGCCATGGACAGCGCCTCTTCTGCTGCTGATTTGACTTGCCTGTTTTTGATCGTACGTTTGATCTGGTCGATTAGACGCAGCGCAGTCAAATCATTCGAGAACGACAGGGCACGCACGCCATCCGCAGCCAAAGCTCCGCGAGAGTGATCTGTCCACTCCTTAATCCATTGACCAATCGTATCGACTATACGTCGGTCTCCGAAAGCCACGCAGAGCGGCATAACCCATTTTTCTTTGGCGACCGCTCCATTATCGAGCCATGTGCGCAAAACTTCTGCGCTAAAGTCAGCAACAGATGCCGCTTGCAGAGACGGTTTCAAGTCAAGTACCAACTGGTTTGGCGCTGTCGGGAAATCGATCGAAGCGGTTAGCATGTACTCCATTACTTCCTGACCCAGCTCGTTGCCGTCTTGGTCGCGAAGGACTGGCATTCGCTCCAATGGCATCCATTTAATCCGTGTCAGTTTGCGCTTGTCGGTCAGGTTGCCCAAATGGGTCAAGCTCGCATCCGGACCTTGCTCCTCGGCGTCGATAAATGTTTGCAGCAGCGTTTTAAATTTGCTGCTTTTTTCATTTGTCAGTAGCTCCTGGAAAATCTCCTTGTTATTGTCCAGGGAACGAATCGCATCCAGCGCCATTTCCTTGACCTTTGCTTTTTTCTCGGTTTGATAGACGTGCAAATAAAGCTCCTTGTCTTTGGCCTGAAGAAACGCTGCACCAGCGAGGCCGCTCACTTTTTTCGAGCTGTCAGCCAACCCGAGCAAAATCGCTTGGTTACGCAATTCCTCTGATAGCGTCTCCTTTGCCGCTAAAAGGGTTTGCGTCACAAACACGCGAAGCTCCGTGTCCAGCTTGTCAAATTGAGCCAGACTCATTTCTGGATTCGCTACGACCAACGAACGATACACCTCTTCATTGACGTCTGTGTAATAATAGTGCGTCTCCTTGATCGATAAAATCTGATAGAAAAGTGTCTGAATATCTACAGATTCGTCCTTCCGGTAATGATCAATGAAGGCTGTCAATCGATCCTGGAACGCATGAGCGAAGCACATATGGCCTACTCTTCGATTGGACTTGTCTTTGTATTGGCACATGAACGGAATCAGACGCGCAATAAACGGATGGTCCACAGGCAAGAAGCTCAGCAGGATCATCTGCTGTCTTACGAGTTGTAAGTCCTCCAGATGCACATGCTCGAGCACATCCTCTAGAACAACTTTTTCATCCAAATAGTTCGCCAGCTTTGTCGAGCCCTTTGCACGTCGCAGCGCGTCTTGAATAATTCCTTCCAAAGAAGGCTGGAATTCGGAGAGATCCACACCTTCTGCCGCCAACGTTTTGTGCAAAAATCCTTTAACCATCGGGATCGAAGCAAGCTCAAGCGCTCGTTTTGATTTGGTTACGTCTTCCAGCGCCAGTTGCTTCACCTGCTCCCAATTTGTCGGCGGGGATAGCAAATGCTCGCGTAGGCCCAGCAGTAGATCGTAAGGCTCATCCATGTGCACGAGGTCAGCAAGTCGCTTATCTTCGGACAAGATATCAAGCGGGAACATGTCAAACAAGATCTGCAAAGTGTCGTGCAGCTCCCGATCTATCTCCTCTTCCTTCTTCAGGAATGCATTGATCCCGCCTTTGACGTGAATGCGGAAATACAGCAAGCTGATGACCAGCTCCGTATACCGCTTCAAATGCTTCTGGTTCAAAAGAGAGCCTTCCTTGACCTGCTCTCCTGGATAATACTTTTCTCGCAGCGCAGCCTTTTTCTCTTTGACGTATGAAGGATACAACGACTCGTTGGTCAGAAAATTGTTGCTCGAAAACTGCATGGTCACGACTTCTTTGGCAATGGCATGCAGCTCTTTTATATATTCGCGCGTATCACCTGTAACTAGGTAATAGTAGCTCGGCATAAGCTTTTCTTTTGCTTCTTCCAATAAGCTCGGAGAAATCGTGTACGCATACGAAATAAATAGCAAAAATTCGGCCCGATCAAATGTCGAGGAGTAATCACGGCTGATACTTACGCGATAATCCTCCGCGGCTTTTAACAAGAATTCGGCAAACAACGCATGTCCGAAATGCTCGATTGTTTTTCTCATGGCCTCCATTGCTTTCTGATCTGTTGCTCGGATATCAGCATCATCGATGTCCTTCATACCTTGAAGTTCGATCTGATCCAGGAAGCACTCATCCATCACATTTTTCTTATCGTAAAAACGATTGCTAGCCTTGTAGATCAGTACAGCTGCTCGATAGAAGGCCAACTCCTCGCCGCGTTTTTTCAGCTTGTCAAATTCGGATCGAACCGTATAGCTGTAAAACCGCGGGTCCTCTGCGATTGCCGGGCATTCGTCTGTGTCACCCGCAACGTAATCAGCGATTTGATCATACAAATGCTTGTTTCGATCACTTGCACTGATAAACTCCTCCACAAATTTCTTCGTAACCGGATTCAGATCTGTCTTTCGTAAAACCATTCCTTACTCCTCCTTCTCTCTATCTCTATTTGATAACCTTTCCAATCCACTGCGCGAGCTCATCGGGCGTGATCGCGGCTACATTTGCTCCCATATCACTCAATACCCTGGCAGCATGCTGGTTGTACGTAGCGTTGCCATTGAAATCCAAAGCCGTCAAGACTAAAAACTTGCAGCCTGCGTCGATAATCTCCTTGCTTTGGCGATACATTTCCTTGATCGGATAGCCTTCCTCCAAATCACTGACAAGGATAAATATCGTCTTCGATGGATTTTCGAGCAGTGTCCTTCCGTATTTGAGCGCTTGTGCAATATGAGTCCCCCCACCAAGCTGCACACTCATCAGCACATCGACCGGATCATCCAGTCTATCGCTCAAATCAACGACCTTCGTATCAAAAATAACCAAATGTGTCTTCAAGGCAGCGAGCTTGTAAAAAATACTTGCCATAACGGAGCTGTAAATCACAGAGTCCATCATACTGCCGCTCTCGTCCACAACAATGACGATGTTCCATTTGTTGTGATGCTGGATATTGCTGTGGAAATACAGCTCATCGATAATAAAACGGCTTTTTTTGTGATCGTAGTTCTTCAAATTTTTGCGAATCGTTTTATGGACATCCAGATTTTTCATCGACTTCGTATAGCCGCGTTTGTGGCGATTGCGTTTGCCGACGATGCTGGTCTGCACTTCATTTTCAAGCTGTCGCCGCAGATCGTCTACGACCTTGCGTACAATTTCCTTTGCACTTTTCACGACCTCTCCTTTCATCCTGCCTTTAAATTGGAGGATGTTTTTCAAGAGCGTCATGTTGGGCTCCATGCTTTCCAACACTTTTTTGTCTGTCAGCAGCTCTGTCATGTTATAGCGGTCGAGAGCTTGCCGCTCGAGGATTTCTACTGTCTTTTTGGGAAACAGCTTACGAATTTTGTTCAGCCAGGAGGGAACCGTCAATGCCGAATCTCCCCGGCCACCTTCTTTTCGATAGCCTTGCTCTTCCCCGTATTCACGGTTGTATAAAAATTCAAGAATTGAGTCTAGTTCCTGATAGGAAAACTCGGATGATTGATAGACCCCACTGCCTTCCAATGATTCCTCGGCATGAGAGCCTAATAACAACCGCCAGCGATTCAAGGCTTCGCGGCTCAAATCAGGTTCCATTTGGCAAACTCCTCCTTGATCGCTTGATCGAGCATGCGGGCATCACGCAACGTCCGCTCATCGATGACTGGATTCGTGACTTGTTCTACCGTCGTTTGGAAGAGAGCTGCCACTTTTTCCGAGAGCATACTAATTTCCATTGGGCTAAAATATGTAAATGCCAATCGCAGTTCAGGCACCACCTGCAAAAAGTCGTCGTAGGCCAAGGATGTAATCATCTGATGCAGATCGCGCAAGATTTCTTCTTGATGAAAGAGGTAGTCACGAGCCACGATAAAAACGCCATGTAAATACGCGGCGGTATGCAGCATTTGCTCAGGCGAGCCGAACATATAGGCACGCGCACGTCTGGAGATTTCTGTGCGTTCGATCACTTCGAGATTGCACAAGATCGCGACCACTACCCCCTCCAGTTTCGCGGGGAGCTTGTCGTTACGCAGCAATTCCAGCAGTTGATCACTGAAAATCTCCCAGGAGTCATCCGCTTGTCTCTTCTCACTTAGCATATAGAGGAATTTGAGCTGATCGGCCAACTCATCCAGTTCGTTGGGGTTCGGGTTTCCCTGCTCGACGATTTTGGTCACAGCCTGGTAATAGACTTCTTCCACCAAATTCTCCAGCCGTTCTGTCTCGCTAAGACCGAACAACCTTTTTTGCTCCAAAAGAATCGTGAGTGTCTTCAACGTTTTGCAAAGAGAGAGAAAATGTCCATCCTGCCTAACGGACTCTACTACAGATTCAAAGAGCCTTTCTGACAGCTCTTCCAACCCCATAACGACCGCCATCAAGAGCCATTTTGCCAGCTCATGGCTCTGGTGCTGCGGCAGTTCTTTTACCATATCGGCTAGCTTATGCGCTGCTGCCTCCTTCACCGTCCCACCGTAGACCGAGCTCTCGATCAGACGTGCTTCTACAAAGGAGGAATAGCTGTAGCGCCATGTTTCACGGACAAGATTGACATTTCGGTTGTTCATCCAGTCTGGTCCGGCTTCTTTGGCGCAAAATTCTGTGCCCAAAAACTGCATGCAGTGAAAAAACTGGCTGGCTTCGCGATGCGACTTTTTGGCATAAAGCTCTAGCACCTTTTGATTGCGCCCTGTCGTCGTGATCGCGAGCTTTAGCGATTTACATCTGTCTTTGCAATCGCGAACGATGGGCACATCTAGTGAATTTGGCGCAACCTCACCGATTCCGTCCCCTGTCAACAGCTCTCGCAATGTCTCGATCGGCTGTAAGGTTGCAATCGAGCGTTCGCCTTTTGTAAAAGCAGAGAGAACGGAATCGATCAACTCATAGGCACCGCCCTCCGCCTTTTCCCGCATGACAGCCAAGCCGTTCATGAGGCTGTACGCTTCGATCGCATCCGCAGTCGACGTCGTTTCTCCCTTGCCACGTAGTTTTTTGAGTAGTTGCGGGAGGTACACCAACGCGCTTTTCGAGAAGGGAGCAGGCTCCTTCTTCTCCAATGCCTTCCACACACTCTCGTAGTAGTGAACGTACGGCATCCCGCTTGCGTATCCATTCAACTGATCTGCTTCCTGGTACGTGTACACCATCGGATATATTTTTTCTTCCTGCACCTTTTGGATCTTGTAGGAAGTCTTGCGTTCCTCGATGAGTCCGTATGTATGAAAGCCCCCGGTCACCACGAGTATTCTCGCATGCTTTTGCTTGGCCTCTGCAATTTTTTGACGCATGTGCGCCTCGCGAATCAAATCGCCTTCCGTCTCCAAAGTGGCGTCATCATAGCATTTTCGAGACAGGTAGCAGTAGGCAAAGACATCTTTGACGAAATCCTGCGTCTTTTTGCGGATACCATCAATCTCAAAAACCTTTTCCCACAGCTCATCGAAGTTCCGGCATTTCATCGTCTGGCACAATCGCTGAATGAACTGCGAGCCTGCCAGCATGCGCTCATCGTGATAGGACAGCTTTTCATTTTTCTTTTTTAAATCATGGCCGTCTTCCAAGCTTTCCAGGCGGCTTCCGTAGCTTAGATCAATGAAAGCAGCAGGTATCTGCCGGCGTTTTGCTTCGAGCAAGGCTACATATTCCGGCGAATACAGAAGAAACGGAAAGTAACAGACGTATTTTTGCTCCCCTGAGGCGTACGCATAATAAATGCTCACAGGAGGCTTCGTCCGTTCATCCGTCAAAATCGGAATGATATGATTGCTATGGTCCGGTCCTTCAATCAGAATGATTTCCGGTTGATACTCTTCGATTGTTTTTTTCAAATGAAACGCGCAGGCAGGACTATGATGACGTACCGGGAAATAGACGACCTGTTTGTTGAGGTTGTAGACCTCTTCTTCGACGAATGATTTTATGAAACGGTCTTGACCGTTTATTTGATCCATTTCTTCTCGTTGTAATAAGTTCCCCATAGACCCTCTTCCTTTGCCCGTTCTTTGACCACTTTGGTAAAGTAGGTTTTCAGGATATTTGCGTCCTTTTGGTTTTCTTTGACGACCGCTCCCAGCATGTTCTGCACCAGTCGATCCATGGAAATCGGCCTGCCATCATAGTAATGCGACGTCATTGCACTTTGGACATAGACGGATACGGCTTCGGCTGTACTCATCACGGATTGAGGGGAATCGATTTTGAATCCTTCCTTGGTCTCGCCCATACGCAGTTCCATGAAGGTCGTCGCCAAGATTTCAACCACATCCCGATCGATTTCGATGTTTACGCCACTTTGCTCCAGAATCACTTTTGCTTGGGATTCGATAATTTGCGCTTCCATTTTCACATGATTAATCGGCGCGATTGTCTCGAAGTTAAAACGTCGTTTGAGCGCGCTGCTCATTTCATTGACACCTTTGTCCCGCAAGTTCGCTGTTGCAATGATATTAAAACCGGGCTTCGCAAACAGGATGCCGTCTGACAGCTCGGGAATGTTCATCACCTTGTCGCTCAAAATACTAATCAACACGTCTTGAACCTCAAACGGACAACGGGTAATCTCTTCAAAACGGGTAATGATTCCCTTGCTCATTCCGGTGTATAACGGGGAAGGAACCAGCGCTTGCAGAGAAGGACCTTTGTCCAGCAGCATTGCGTAGTTCCAGGAGTATTTGATCATATCCTCTGTCGTTCCCGCGGTGCCTTGGATCGTATTCGTGCTCGTACCGGAGATGGCCGCAGACAGCAGCTCAGACAGCATCGTCTTTGCCGTTCCAGGCTCACCGACGAGCATCAAGCCACGATTGCCTGCCAATGTGACGATGGCACGCTCAATAAGCACATCGTCTCCATAGAACTTCTTCGTAATCGGTATACTTTCACCCTCATAAGAGAGGGGTTCATCCGTTCCTAAAATAAAATCGCGCACAGCTCTCGGCGACATCAGCCAATTGGGAGGTTTTGTCCCTGTATCATGGGATCGCAGCGCATTCAGCTGTTTCGCATATAACACTTCCATAGGTGGCTTCATTGTTTCCATCCAAATGCCCACTCCATTTCTGGTTGTACTTGAAAAATAAGGGATACTATAAAAAATGAAAACATATGTTTGTCAGGAAAAGAAGGGTATTTGTACCCAATATTAGGAAAGATATGTGAAAAGATGTGAAATGAGTACTACATGCTAAAAAGCGCCTTGGGTCCCCAAGACGCTTTTCTCGCTTTTTTTGAAGAGTTTTTTTACAACGACGTCCGCAAGCTCCAAAGCTCCGGGAAAAAACGGTGATCAAGCGCTCTGCGTAAGTACATGACGCCTGATGATCCTCCAGTCCCCGGCTTTTGGCCTATGATGCGCTCGACTGTCGTCATATGGTTAAAACGCCATTGTTGTTGCTGGCTGGCGATGTCCACCAGTTTTTCTGCCAACTCGTACAAATCCCAATACTGGTTGACATTTCGATACACGGTCAGCCAGGCTTGCTCTACACTATGATTTGGTTGATAGGGCTGTGACCAGTCTCGCTCTAAACATTCTGGATCAATTGGCAAGCCACGAGCAGCCATTTCCCTGATTGCCGCATCGTAAATGCTGGGCTGCTGCAAGGCTGCACTCATTTTGGCGTGAAGTTCTGGTTGATGCGCATACACCGCCAGGACATGCTGGTTCTTATATCCTAGCGTAAATTCAATGAATCGATTTTGATAAGATTGAAATCCGGACGAATGACCCAGCTTGTCACGGAATTGGAGGTAGTCGGCTGGTGTCAATGTAGAAAGGACATCCCACGATTTAATCAATTGCTGCTGGATACGCGAGACACGCGCGAACATTTTGAAAGCAGGCTCCAGATCGTGATTGCTGATGCATTCATTTGCTGCTGACAGTTCGTGCAAAATTTGTTTCATCCATAGCTCACTCACCTGATGAATGATAATAAACAGCATTTCATCATGATGGGTAGATTGACAGCGTTGACTCGACAAGATTTGATCGAGCTGTAAATAATCGCCGTACGTCATTTCTTTTTGGAAATCCGTATGAATCTGTGCCTCCAATGAAGTGTCGTTCGGTTGATTACTTCCTTGTTCATGTGGTCTCATCGCGGCATGACCTCCTTTCCCATCTAATTCCTTTCCACCCCTCGTTCCTCCTGCTGAATCTCCCTCCTTCTTACCCGATTTTATTTCGCTGCTTCCAAATATTTCAAATCGATTAAGCCATCGATTTTATTACTGGTAATATAACCGGCTTCCTGGCTGATATCTGCCATTTCCTGAATAACCTTTTCATTGACCGCCGTTGTTACTTCCAAACGGGAAAAGGCTGCCTGTACTTCTTTTTTGCTCAGCTCTTTGCCAGTCAGATTTTTCAAATGCTTGATGATCAGGTCTTGGCTTTCTTCGGGATTTTCCTGAATGAATTTGACTGCCTTTTTATGTGCTTGCAGGTAAGCGGTTGCCAATCCTTCTCGTTTCAAAAATTCATCGCTGGCTGCTACCACGGTATTCGTTGATTCTTTCCCCCAAGCGAATTGATCCCAGTCCAGAAGCAATTTTCCTCCTGCCTGATTTTCCAGTACATATCCCCACGGCTCCTGAGTTGCTGCACCATCTACGGATTTTTGCACGAATAATGCTGCCGTATCAGCTGGAGCGGCCGCATACAGTTCCACATCTCCACCATTCGTCGTCGGTTTCAGACCAACCTCATTCAGTGCTTTTCTGAGCATGACATCTTGTGTGCTGCCGATTACCGGAATCGCGATTTTTTTGCCTTTTACATCTTTTAGTTCCGTAATATTGGTTGAATCATTCATGACGAGCACAGCTCCGCCATTGACCGCACCTGAAATCAAACGATACCCGGGATGCTTGACATAAAAGTTCAAAAGAGGACCAGGTCCGACTGTTCCTACATCAATTGCTTTGGTAGCCATCGCTTCCATAAATAATCCGCCATTGGTGACCGTTTTTGTTTGGATCTTCACATCCGCACCGAAGGCTTCCTTGAAATAGCCTTTTTCCAGCGCGATAATCGTTGCGCTATGGGTCAGGTTTGGGAAATATCCGATTCTTACTTCCTTCTCAGAGGATTCTGCTCCGCCTGTAGAGCACCCACTCGCAATCCCCATCAATAATAGAGATGCGACAACGGTACTGAACACTTTTTTAAGCATGTGACGACACACTCCCTTAGCCATTTTTCTTTTATGAATGGACTCCCCACTTCATCTGAACGTTGCGTTCGATGCGTGAAAAGACAACATTATCGACGATGGTACCGATGATCGCAATAATGATCATCACAGATATCACCAAATCCATTTGTCCAAGTGAACGTCCCATCTCGAGCAATTGACCGAGACCACCGCCACCCCCGAGCAATTCACCAGCCATGAGTGCCCGCCAGGAAAATGCCCAAGCGATTCGAAGTCCGGAGATGATCTGCGGTACGGATGCAGGAAGAATGACTGTTCGTACAAAGTGAAAGCCAGTCGAACCGTACGTCCTGGCTACCCGCTGATAGAGCGGCGGGACATTTTTGAAACCGCTAGTCGCGTTGACCGTCATCGTCCAGGTCGCCCCGATCGTCACGATGAAAAGAATGGAGAAGTCATTTAAGCCAAACCAGATAATCGCAAGCGGGAACCAGACAATACTCGGGATAGACTGAAGCGCAGTCACCACAAAGCCAAGCGTATCTTCTACGAGTTTGTACCTCCAAATGAAGTAGCCCAATATCAGTCCGACGATAATCGCAATGAGAAAGCCCAACAGGATTCGTCCCATGCTTTTTCCAATCGCAGCGGTAATTTGCCCACTTATCAATCCATTTACAAGCGTTTCGAAAACCTGGGTCAAGCTGGGAAACATGAACGATGGCAGCCCAGATAACCTAGATGTGACTTCCCATATCGCCGCTATCATAGCGATGAAGATGACCCGTCTTAAAGCTGTAGTCATTGCCCATTTCCTCCTTCAGCAACTTTTCTATCTCTTCTTGCAGGATCGACAGCACCTTCTGCTCCGTGTTTAATGTCACACTGTCCGGCATGACTCCATCGCGCATGGCAGGAACCGCAATGATCTCCTTGATTTTGCCTGGGCGTGTGGCAAAAACGACGATCCTCTCGGCAAGCTGAACGGCCTCCCGGATATTATGGGTGACGAAAAATATCGTGACCTTGGTCTTCCGCCAAATCTCAAGCAACTCCTTATGAAGAACCATCCGCGTCTGTTCGTCCAGCGCCGAGAATGGTTCATCCATCAGCAAAATATCGGGTTCCATGACAAGTGCCCGAGCTATGGCTACACGTT
The DNA here is from genome assembly GCF_001039275.2 of Brevibacillus brevis. Lineage (NCBI taxonomy): Bacteria > Bacillati > Bacillota > Bacilli > Caryophanales > Paenibacillaceae > Brevibacillus > Brevibacillus brevis. The sequence continues at coordinate 2,827,080 of NZ_CP030117.1, read as the reverse complement.
GCTTCATCCCTCCTGAGAGCTGATGGGGATAGGAATGAACATACTTGCTTAAATGGACCATTTTGAGCACTTCCAGCGCCTTTTCGTTGGCTTTCGTTGCAGACATTTTCTTCAACTTGAGTCCGTATGTAACATTTTCCAAAACTGTCAGCCATGGAAATAATCCCGCTTCTTGAAAAACGACGACTCTGTCCGGACCGGGCTTATTCACTTTGTTGCCAGCAACGTGTATGTCACCGCTGTCCGGTTGATCTAATCCGGCTATTAAGTAGAGCAGCGTTGACTTTCCACAGCCAGAGGGTCCGACAATGGAAACGAAGCTGCCCTTTTCTACTTCCAGATTGATATCATCCAGCACCTTTACTTTTTGTTTCTGCTCATTCAAAAAATGTTTCGTAACATTATCAATAGTCAGATACATGGCTGCACCTCTTTTTTATTCCAACTTTGTCGATGGGGATTATGAATAAATAATGATTAATCCTATCGTTTTTGTCAACTATAATCCAATAAAAAAGGGAAGGCGGCGGGCACCTTCTCCTATTCAATGCAGTATCCAAGTATTATGTGCAGCATTACACATCGTCTTCTTTCACTACTCTTTTTTCCCCTACAACTTCGTCGGATCAAATCTTCTCTCATCCAAATAAGCGCGCGCATGCCCCCAGAAATACTTGCTTGGCTGCATGTAGATTTCCAGACCTGCCCGCTCGATTGTACGATTTGCCTCTTCATTTGCTTCTTTGAGGATTTGCTTTTCATCCACAGTCAAAACACGGCGCTCGTCCATAATCAGCTCACCATCGACTATGACATGGTTCACATCTCCACCGACTGCCTGATAAACGACACGATGGACGTGCATGTTCTCCGGATTCAAGTGGGCCTGATGCATATTTACAGTAATGACATCCGCTTTTTTACCTGCCTCAAGCGACCCAAGCTCGTCATCCCAGCCGACACAGCGAGCTGCATCGATCGTTACCATTTCCAGCAGCTTGCCCGGCGGGAGGTAATAATAATCGCGCAGCGCCGCTTGTTGCAGCAATTGCATTCTGCGCATGGCCTGGAACATGTCAAAAGGAGTCATCGGCGAAGTACCGTCTGTCGTGATCGCAACGGTCGCTCCCATCTCCAGCAGTTCCGTAATGGGTGTGCGTGCATTGATTTGACCAAAACCAGGAGAAGCACTCACATTCGTTCCTGTTTCGGCCAAAATCTTCGCCTCGTCAAAAGAAATTCCCCGACAATGCTGCAAGTGTACGTCTGGACCAAGCAGCGCGTACTCTTTGTCTTGGATCGCGAGGTGAATCATGCCTCCAAAAGCATCGGAATGGATGCGCGTGTCGTACTTTTTCGCTATCTCCCTGATTTTTCGTGCTTGGTAGCGGTCGAAATCGGTTAAGCCGAACAATTGGTCAGCTGGTGTCGGATAGGACGGATTGACAGAGGTCACGATGACAAACGGAGTTATGTACGCTCTAGTTTTATCGTTATTCGCGTGATTCAGGGCTTCGATCACTGCTTCTGCCCCAGCGAGCACTTGCTCATAGGTGACTTCCTTTGTTACTTTTTGTCCATCGACCCAACGGCTGAAGAGATGCGGCCACGGTGGATTGCATGGACCTGTCGCTACGATTTCGCGAACACCAACCTCGTTGTATGCTTTGGCGTGATTCAAGGCAAAGATCGGATCATCTGAGCGCGGCATCGAGCCCAGGACGCTAACACCTGTTGTAATCCCGGCTTTAAGTCGCTCCAGTGCTGACAGCTTTCCCTCGTAGTACCAGAAATCGTCTGTCACGTAATGCTTGTAAGTGTTGGTCATGATTGGCATCCAGTCGTTGATATTGTCTGTCGCAATCGTTTTGAACAACGAATGTCCGCCATGACCATGTGCGTCAACGAAGCCTGGCAGTATACAATGATGCGCGCAGTCGACTACCTTTTGCGCGGGATACTTGTCTTTTAGAAGTTGAGTGTCGCCTACCTCCAAAATTCTTCCTTTATCAATGGCGACTGCCCCGTCCTGTAATACCCGACGGTCTTTGTCCATGGTAATGACTACACCGTTTACGAGTAACAAATCGATCAAGTTGCATCTCCTCCAGACTCAAGAATAAGGGCGGTGCCCATGTCACCTACTCCCCCTTCCTACACCTTACCGCACTTTCGACACTTTGTATTTGCAAGAAAATTACAACTTTTTATAATATGTTTACCTGTTGGTTCCAAATGGAAAAACCACCTTCCCTTGAAGGAAAGATGGTTTGAAGGTTTTAGGCATCCGCTTTTCGCTTGCGTAGGAAAAAAAAGAGAAAGGTTATCCCCGCAAATGCCAGTACAACATAAACGACATTGGAATATAGATCGAAATAGTACAGAATCTCTTCCCACGATTCTCCCAATAAGTGCCCAGCCATCACTAGGACGATGTTCCAAATAAGCGTACCGAGTGTTGTAAATAGCAAAAACAGTGGGAAATTCATTTTGGTCATACCAGCAGGAATGGAAATCAGACTTCTGATTAATGGGATCATGCGGCAAAAAAAGATCGTCCAGTACCCGTATCGATCGAACCATTCATTCGCTTTATGGATATCTGCCGTTTTAATGCGCAGAAGATGCCCCCATCTCTCTACGATCTTCTCTATTTTTTGGACGTCTAGGTAATAACCGATACCATAGAGCATGATTGCCCCAATCACCGAACCGATTGTCGCTGACACGATTACGCCAATAACCGTTAAGGATGATTGTGTCGTCATAAATCCACCGAAGGTCAAGATCACCTCAGAAGGGATGGGTGGAAAGATGTTTTCCAGTGCCATCATGAGCAAGATACCGAAGTAACTATATTGTTCAATAATTTGGGTCATCCAGTTCTGCATGCTATCCCTCACAATTATTTACCAATGCTTATCTCTCCAGTATAGAGACACGCGTTGCATAGTTCAATCAAAAGCGATAATCTTTTCCTTTATTTCAATACGAAAGAAGGAAGGCTTGGGTTACCTTTCCTTTGAAAATTTTCATTTTCGAACTCAATGTGACTGGGACAGCCTTCCATACATTCCCATAGGAAATTCCAGCAACTGATGTTCTCCATGAAAAAAAGGATGGCTATGTGTGCGTCCTTTTTTCGTATTTCACTCTGATTCTGTTCTGGCGTGCAATTCCTTCTGCCTAGACCAGTAAATCAATGAGTCGTCCCTCTTTATTTCTGTAAAGCCCATTTTGACCAATATTTTTGCGGAATCTATGTTATCTAGCAAGCACTTCGCCGTAATCTTTTTCACATCTGGCTGCAACAACGCCCAATTCGCTAGGCCTTCTGCCGCCTCATACGCGTAGCCTTTTTTTCGCTCGGCTTCAATAATTCCATAGCCGATGTCCACTTCTCCATCCGCATTTGGGACTCCCTTGAACCCTACATCGCCGATAATCTTCATGCCATTCTTTGTAATGATCATCCACGATTCAAATCCTGTCGATTCCCCTGTGAGTTCGAGTGCTTTGATGATTTTGGGTATCGTTTCCATCGCATCCTCATCAGGCCAGCCTTTGCCTAATGTAAACCCCATATCCAATAACTCTTCGTAATTTTCTTGCAAAATATTCGTTGCTATTCTATGTGTAAATGGAATCAATTTGAGCCGTTGTGTATGAATGCTTTTTTCATTCATGGACAGGTACCCCTTCCTCTTTCCTTTATGTCGGTGACGATTTTTACGTTGGATTTACTCTCCATATGTTTTTTCAGAAAGGGTCTATTCCTACACCTCAGCTACTCTTTCAATACTCCGATAGGAAGAATCACTCGGGCACTCCCATTATAGCATGATTTTCCACCCCCTTTTTTCAGAACGAATTGAATATTGATTAATCCGCATCTTTTCCGAATAATGAGAGATAACAAATGATGATGGACACCACAAAATCCAGTTGGTAAGGAGTGAAAACATGTCCACAAAGCTAAACACTGAGCTTGTCCGCATTCAGCCCTGGGCGGATCACGATCTTCCCTTGCTGCGTCTTTTGAATGCACCTGCCATGATGGACCATCTTGGAGGCCCGGAGACGGAGGAGCAGCTCCTTGCTCGGCACGAACGATACGTCAATAAGGACGGACAGCTAACGAGCAAGATGTTCAGCATCGTACTGCTGCCAGATCACACCCCTGTCGGAAGCATTGGCTATTGGGATCGTATCTGGCAAGGAGAAAACGTATACGAAGTAGGCTGGAGCGTCCTGCCCCCCTTTCAAGGGAAAGGAATCGCCTCTGTGGCTTTAGCCTCACTCATCACACGCATCAACCAAGAACGAAGACACCGGTTTATTCATGCCTATCCCTCCGTGGACAACCCTGCCTCCAATGCCATTTGCCGTAAGCTCGGTTTCACTCTGCAATCAGAATGCGTCTTTGAATACCCTCCTGGAAGTTTTATGCGCTCCAATGATTGGCGATTAGAAGTTGCATCGGGACATTTCCCCATTGAAAAAGTCCGGGAGCAATTCCCTGCGCTGCAACGAACTTACAAAGGCAAACCAGTTGTTTATCTGGATGGCCCAGGCGGATCGCAAGTCGTAAAATCCTCCATGGACGCGATCTATCGCTATATGGCGAACGGTGGAGCGAATTTACACGGCTCCTTTCCAACCAGCAAGGAGACAGAAGCCATCCTTGCAAATGCCAAGCAAGCCGTAGCAGACCTATTCCATGTGGGGCCGCAGGAGGTAGCCTTCGGTGCGAATATGACCACGCTGACCTTTGCGATTGCCCGAGCATTAGGTCGACATTGGAAAGAAGGAGATGAGATTATCGTCTCCGAGATGGATCACCGTGCCAATGTAGACCCGTGGCTGACTGTTGCCGCAGATCGCGGAATGACCGTTCGGTGGTTGAAGGTGAATAAAGAGACACTTACGTTACACCTAGATGAGCTCGATACCTTACTGACTTCCAGAACCAGACTTGTGGCAGTCGGACTTGCTTCCAATGCTGTCGGAACGATCCACGACCTCGCTGCCATTTCCCAAAAAGCACGTGCAAAAGGAGTCATTGTCGCTGTCGACGCCGTGCATGCGGTCCCTCACTTCTCTATCCATCGTGACGAGATCGGAGCCGATATCCTGCTCTGTTCCGCCTACAAGTTTTTTGGCCCTCATGTAGGAATCGCTGTCATCCGCAAAGAAATTTTTGAAGCACTCGATGTTTACAAATTGGTTCCTGCCCCCTCTTCATTTCCAGATAAACTAGAAACCGGAACCCAAAATCATGAAGGGATCGCAGGAATCAGACCGGCTATCGAATTTGTTGCGTCGCTTGGTTTCGGTGATAGCTTCGCTGAAAGAATCCGCTCTGGTTACGAGGTGATCGAAGCCTATGAAAATCGGCTGGCAGAAAAGCTGCGAAAAGAACTAGGCGCAATGAAGGGTGTCACACTCTATCAAGCGGGTGAAGATGTACCGAAGACACCGACGATCGCTTTTCGGATCGAAGGGTTTTCTCCCCAAGAAATATGTGAGCGATTGTGCGAGGAGCATAGCATATTCGTTGCGGACGGAGACTTCTATGCGACAACACTCGCCAATTGTTTGGGAATCAATGAAAGCGGCGGCTGGATACGGGCGGGGCTGGCACCGTACAATACCCACGAGGAAATAGACCGTTTCATTCAAGGTATCCAAGCCATGATAAGGGCATAAAACAAGACCCGGGTCAACGCGACTCGGGTCTTCCACGTTTTTATCCATGCAGCACGCCCTGAAATCTGGCGCGAGGGCGATAGTGCCCGACCGGAATTTGGATCAAGCAGGTTTTCTCTTCGGTCTCTAGGTTGTATAGATCATCGCAATTTTCCACGTCAAATCCGAGTAGCGGATGGCCCCCCATTCCACACGTGAACGCGGCCAAAAGCAATTGATGAACGACGATTCCCGCCTCCAAATGTTGGATGCGATACCCTCTAAACCCTAGCTGATTAATCAAATGATCGCGATTACCCACCACATGAAAGCAGAGCGGCACATGATACAAATTCACGTTGTCCAGAGTCATTCCGTCTTGAAGGCGTGCTCGTAAATCTCCATAGACAATTGGATAAAGAGCGTGCTCCAGTGGATCGTAAGCGTATGCCCCATCTTGTATTCCTTCTACCTGATGAATGCTTACAAAGAGAGAAAGCCTTCTCGACGCTGCTTCCAGATTTTTTCCCAAATCATTGCCGTACAACAGAGCACTCATCGTCATTTCCATGATACGCGCTACCTGATCCTGGTCTGTTTTCCTCCTGATAAAGTCCATTTCCGGTGAAAAACGCTCCCGGCAATATTGCACCAGATCATAGCTTGGTTTCTGCAAACGCGGGAGAAGGATTCGCTCATCGGAACGACGAGACCACTTGCTTTCTAACTCATCCGAATAATGTGTAAACGAATGGGTAGATTCCTGCATGGCAGCTTGATTTATTTGCAGGAGCGCAGGATATTTTCTCATTCTTTTTGAGCGCATCACTTGCACGTACTTTTGCTCAGGCAGTTCCCTGATTAGCTCGCTTGCCGTCACCTCTCCTCTCTCTGTCCATTGTGCCGATGAGTGCGAATGCCTCTCCCCTTCTGTTTGAAGCGATAAGGGAACTACCGCGTAGACACTCTCTTGATCGTCAGACAATCCTAGCAGTGTATTTATCGCTCTATCCAGGAACTGGTAATACACCGCAGTCGTTACATCGAACTGGTTTGCCATTTCCTGCAATTGTCCAAGCAGCACACCAGCATCAAGGCCCTGCAATCGATAGGAAAACTCATCATACTTAAAAAAGTTCTTCCAAAAATAGATGGATACGAACGCAACTCCAAAGCAAGCCTGTACCGGACAACTGCCGCCAAGCGCTCGGCTTAGAAAGTGATCAAAATTTCCTTCGCGCAATTGTACGAGTCTGTGATGGGCCACATCGTAGTGGTATAGTCCCGGAGGAATACTCGACAGCTTCAAATACACGTACAGCTCACTCGGATAGAGCGCCCCTCCAGATGCAACCGGTCTTCGATTCGTTACAAGTGGCAAAAACAACTCAGATCCTGCATCTGCCGAAGTCGTGGTTAACAACGATTGGCTGATTTGGGTGAGGCCATAGCTATACCATAACCAAGCGCCCAATTGAGGAAGAGACATCTCTTGTGAAACCGTTTGATCTACGAGTGATAGAGGCACTTCTTCTGGCAGTGGAATGACAGGTAGCCCCCTGTACAGCTTGTATGTCAGTGGCGCATCTCCCCAATCCACCTCGAGATCACTTGGTCTGGCGTTTTCTGTATCAAAATGAAGGCGGTACAAGAAATTTTCGAGACTCATCCGGCTCACTCCCAGATGTATGTTATGGAAACGGATGCGGAAAAGGATTCAACTCGTCTACACGCAGCGGTTGTTTCGCATACCCCAGCTTCACAGGGACCTCCAATACTCTTTTCAATCCCGTTATTCGCGTGAGATGATGGCCAAAAGTCATCGGGAGCATGCCAGGAATCAATACTCGCACGCAAGATAAGCCGTGGCGCCCTACCTCTGGTGTTGTTTGATCCACCACAATGACATCGAGATCTAACTTTTGGAACACACTGAGCAACTCCCGCAAATCGTCTGTTAGATCATGATTTTGGTTTCTTCTAGGAAAGCGTTCAGCGAAAGAGACCATCGGACGTGAATCATCCATGAGAAAGGATAAGCGCTCCGCTGCTTCAGGCAAGCTGTAAAGCATCGCATGATCGTCCATCTTTTTCACCAAGGACGAATCATGGAGCATGCGCAAGTATTTGTCTCGGTTCGCTTCGTACTTGTCTGCCAACGTCATAAGCATGGCAGCCGTTTCGTAAATGGAGCTTTTTACAGCACGGATGGGGTCTGGATGCGCTCCTGCTGCACAAACGAGGTGCAAACCTTTTTCTCCACGGTTTTTTGCAATCGTCCATACAGCGGGAATACCATTTTCCATGGTCGCATCGAACAAGTACAGATCGTAATTGGTAACGGTCTGCATCCGATCGATCAACAGTAGCAATTCCCGATCATTGACCGTAGCGGGATCGAGGCGTGGCAATGGCAATTTGGCATACCAGGTCAACAAGAAAGCATCTCGCTCCACCACTTCGAGGATGCCGTAAAAAATCGCCTCCTCCAAACTGCCACCTAACGCACAGCCATTGGAGGTCTCAAATACAACTCCCTCCCCGAATCCCATACTGTAGTAGGCCATGAGCTCAGGTACAAGAATGGGTCGCTCTTCTTTAAAGGAATAGCCCCATACCCAGTTCATTTCTCGCTTGGGATCAAACGGCTGAAACGGAAAATCAGGCAGGGCATACTGCTCTTCTGAATGGGTTCCCGCCGTTGTCGGATCAAGGGCATTCTGCACAAGGTTTGCGTAACAGTCACGCACCATCGTCCTCTTGCCACGGGGCATCAGCCCGCAATATCTTTCCATTCCTTCCAAAATCGCTGTTATCTCACTATCCACGTATGAAACAGATCTGCCAGCCGTACCCTCGTCATGAGAAAATAACGGCAGATTGACACTTACATCTGCGAACACAGAGACAAGATCACGTACTTTCCCATTCAAAAACCCGGTTCGGGAATCCAAATATTCGTTGGTGAGAGCTTGTTTTAAATCGGCTATGGATTTTGTCCGGTAGCTGTCCGGACTTTGCTTAACGATAGGCTTCAAGCGTATTCTTGCCTGCTCTTCAGAATCCTCAGGCAGTTGACTGCATACCGGACATAACGGATTGGGCAAAAAGAAGTGGCGCGTACTGGTCAATGTTTGCAAATCAATAAACTGGATATGCTCGGATAACTGGGCTTGCCTGCCCTCTACTATGCGTTCAGCCTCCGCACTGACATGGTATGCCACTTGTAACAGCCCAGAGCGGGATGACCATGGGTCACGGGGTATGCCGCCTTTCTCCCTCAGCATCCGTTGTACCTTCCACATCTCTTTGCGATCGCGTCCTGCCATCAAGCGCCGCATATCTGCACACTGGGAGCACCCTGTTTGATCTGGACGAACCAGCGGACCTACGATGCCCTCCCCAAATGAAACAAAGCCGCGAAGCCATGGAATATTTGCTTGGCGAAAATGTTTTTCTGCCTGCACATGCAAAGCAGGATCATACGTATCGTGCAACAGGAGCGCCAAATTTGCTCTACTTGTCTCCGACTCCAGGTTTTCACTCTGCCACACGCGATAGCCCTTGCTTACATGTTCTGAAACCAGCTCCGCCAGTACTCCGTCTCCAACTACAAGAATGTCAACGTTCATTGAAGCACCTCCCGCGAGAGCAGCAAGGCGAATACACCGCCAAGGCCTTCTTCCAGGAAAGGTTCTATCGCGGCATTCATGACTCGAGGAGAAAGGTTTTGACCCGCCAGTATCTCAACCGCTTGTTTCCAGACCTCTTTTTCCGATTCTTCCTGAACGCTACTGCGTGCAAGTTCGATGGCTTCACCCGTCAAGCCGACTGATTGCGCTGTCAGTACATACTTGGACACGTGATTGGTTGGCGTTTGAATCTGATGCAAGGCATACATCAGCGCTTTTCGCAATGCTTCTCGCTCCTGCAAGCCAATACTCCCGTACCATCCCGTGCGCGTTTCCACCCAATACACCGGAAATCCGCACACCTCATGACCTTTTGCAATCGTCAGCTTCTCACCTAATGTAGCGAATGACCGTACATAAAACTGAGACTGTTCATCCACAATCGAGTCCACATGCACAGGTCTAGCCGTTGGTTGTCGTCCTTTCATTTCTGACACATACGTGAGTGTCAGACAATGCTGTAACGCCCGACATAAGCCTTCTGCTGCCGTTTCCCCTGCTCCAATTCCGATATTGCTCTCTAGATCGGCTTGATAAGCTGAATTTTGTGCGCTTAGGTGGTTCACCATTCTTCCCGCATACATCTCTGCCCCAAGCAATCCTGCTTCTCTACGCGCCTCGTCATGGGTATATCCTGCGCATACAACTGTTGGCAATAGCTCAGCGGGACCATCTGTTACAGGATCGACTGCTGTCACCCTACACTGTGTTAGTGGTAGCTGCGTAAGCTCTCCCTCATCCCAATTGTGAAAAATCCCGTTCTCAGGGGAGGTCCATGACGGAAACAGAGACAATAGACTTTCTTTCTGTTCTGCCTCTTGGGATATCCGTAATTCAAGCTCTTTCTCATCCAATACCTCCATGCTCCTATCTTCTTTCTGCATTGGGTGAGGCATGTAGGACTGCCAGCTTCCTTCCAACGTCTCCAGATTTAACAAATAAATTTTGTTTGGGTCCTCTGCTTCATTGACACCTGATACGTATTTAAACCATTCAAAAACAGCGATGTTCGCCAGCATGGCTGCTGCGGTCATTGAATATGGATGTTGCTCGGGGTCCGCACACAAAGCCTGTCGATGTAAACGACGCCAAGCCGATTCAATGCAAGCCTCTGACTGTGGATGAATCAGCGGCCCTACCATTCCTTTTTGCTGGACAAATAACGCCGGAACAAACACCTTCTCCCGCTCTCTGCACGCGCACTGGATCACACTTACTTCGCCCTTGTTTATGTTTGCTGACGTGTACAAAATACCAGTGAATGGCTCGATGATCGCTGACCAGTCGGCACCCTCCCATGACGTCGGTTTGAGTTCATCCAGCTTCACTTCTGGGTCTTTCCTACGCGAATGTTCTAAAATCGCCTCTAGCCGCTCACGATTGGTCGCAGTCTCATTCGTGAGGGCGTAATGGAATTGCACGCATCCCGATTCCAGCAATGCATGGATGGCAGAAAGGAGAAAAGAGCCTGCCCCGATCACCAATACTTTTTCCGTTCGATATTTTTGAAAACGATACCCTCCTGAACCACCTAACTGATCCAAAAATTCAATCTGCGCTGCATACCTCGACATGACCTCTGGTGATAATTCATGTGGTTTCTCCAGGCTCACATCTTGAAGGAATCCATTTTCTAAAAGTGTACCGGCCACTTGGAAAATTTGTTGCTGATATTCTTCCGGCAAATCGTCAGTCAATTGCTCCAACGTATGCACACCATTAAACATGGGAAATAGCTGATCTACCCACCGATCGATCATGTCGCCCTTCATCCGGAAAGTCCCGATGTTATTGCGAAAATACACGCTTCCATCTGAGTCGGGTATATACACTGTATCCCGCTTCACTTTTATGCGCATCGAAGGATTCAGCTTATCCATTCTCCTCCCCCTAACGTTGTGAAATAAACCAATTGGCGACAAGACATGTCACAACTATTTTATGTATCACTCTTTGTCTCACATTCCAGTTGGAAAAACAAAGCCCCTGCCAAAACACAATTTGGGGCAGGGACTTCATTTACGTATGGATTATAAATCGTCATTAATCACGATAAAGCATGGGAAGAAGCAAGAGCAACTGCAACTGCAAGAGCAACTGCAAGAGCAAGAGCAACTGCAGGAGCAGGAGCAGGAACAGCTACAGAAGCAAGAGCAGCGACTGCAACGACCACAACTACATCTGTGGCATCTACCACATCCGCCACATCTACTTCGAACTAGCGTCGCGTCATTCATTTTTTCTTTGTCCCAACGCTGCATTCGATCTCCTTTTATTTCAGAAGCCTTCAATTTTTTCAGCTCTTTTTTGAACTCATCCATTCATTTTCACCTCCGCCACTTCATGGAACTACTCTAGATTTATGAAGTGACGTTGGGTATTCGTGCACAGTTCATGCGCCCATTTTTGGTGGAACATGAGAAAAACCCGCTATGCCGCAAGGTTCCCTGACAAAAAAAGAAGCCGCCCTCAAAGTGAAGGCAGCTTGGATGATCATTGATTTACAGTTTGAAGATAATGCCCATCAGCGAGTAAATAATCACCGTCGAGAACAGCACCGTCATATGAATCAGTGAATATATAAACATCGTTTTCGACCATTTCTGTGAATCCATTTTCCGGTATCCAAAAACACTCAGAACCAGCCATAAAATATTCAGGAGCAGGGCCATAAACGTAAGACCAGCACTTAATGACCAAAATAGAAAACTGCTCGCAATCAAAATAACCAAATAAACATTTGTTTGAATGTAGGTACGTCTTGCACCTTTGACGACGGGCAACATAGGAACCCCAGCCGCCTTGTACTCATCATGCTTGCGAATCGCAATCGCATAAAAGTGAGGCATTTGCCAGATGACCATGATGATAAAGAGACCAAGGATAGCAGGATGAGTGATATCTGGGTGAATGGCGGCCCAACCGATGAGCGGCGGCATTGCGCCAGATATACTTCCTACCTCCGTATTGTAAACCGTCCTTCTTTTTGTCCACATCGTATAAGGCACGACATAAAAAAACAGTCCGAGAAAACCCATGATAGCAGCCAACGGTGTTGCCAAGACAAGAGCCACCAAGCCAAAAATCGTCATCAAGGAGGCGAGCCATAAAACGGTCTTCGTTGATATATCCCCTGTCACCGTAGGTCTGTTCTTCGTCCGCTCCATGATCGAATCGATATCGCGATCATACACGTTATTAAAGGCACCCGCTGCACCCATGATTAAAATAGAGCCGATTGTAGCAAATAAGATTTCTGGCAGCTTATCTATTAGACTGAAGTGATACGTATATAAAGCCAATGTTAATCCGGCAAACATCGGAATCAGATTCGATTTGATAATCCCCGTCTTAACCGTTTGCGCCAAAATATTGGACATAGGCCGATTCCGCGTTGCAACGCTTTCTTCCCTCTGCATTCGTACACTGTCCCCTCTTACTAGATGATCTATATCTATCGTACTCCAAAATAGCATGACATAGTAGACGGTTAAATCCTACAAAACTGCCATTTGTATCTTACATACCACTAAGGATTTAAATACTATATGGAATGTTAATTCTATATGGTATGATTGTCAAGAGAAGGAGGCGGACGAATGAACAGACGCAGATTAACCCAGGCAGAGCGTAAACAGGAAACACGGCAATTGCTCATTGACGCAGCCATTGAGACCTTTGCTCAGTTAGGCTTCCACGGAGCTTCCGTTGATAAAATTGCAGACCATGCGGGTTTTACCAAAGGAGCTGTTTATGCTCATTTTCAGTCCAAAGAAGATCTCTTTCTCGCTATTTTGGAAGGTCAGATGCAATTACATGTGTCCAATATCCATCATGTAATTGATCACCAGCCATCATTATCGCATTTTATCGAAGCCATGGACGCCTATTTTATGTCCGTTCAGCAACAAAATCGCACGTGGACCATGCTGAACCTGGAATTTTTGCTTTATGCCATGCGTGAAGAGTCTGTTCGAAAGCGATGGTCGAACATGATCATCGAGTCGGTACAGCATCTTTCCAAGGCCATACAAACATTGATGCCAAAAGAAAGTGACTCTACTCTATCCGCGGATGAAATGGCATGGACGATTCTTGCTCTTGAGAATGGCATGAGCATCTTCTATTACATTAGCGGCGACCAGGCACCCCTGTCTTTATACGGAAAAGCTTTGCAAAACATGCTATCGTCAAAATAGCGATTCCCTCCTGCTAGATCATTTCTGACTGGGCAGTCCGTTGCTTCATGATTCGATTGACTCTCTCAGAACCATATAGCATGAACACAATGTAGAAGGCTGTAAAAAACGGTAAAATCGAAACGGTCGTCTGTGCAGCAAGCCACCCTAGCAACGGAGGCAGTAGTGTGGCACCCGTGTACGCAACTGCCATCTGATAGCCCATCAGCTTTTGCGTTTGCTCTTTCCCAAAGCGTTCAGGAGTATCGTGCAGCATACAGGGATAAATCGGAGCAAAGCCTAACCCAAGTAATAGAAAACCGATCAACGAACAAAAAGTCGGTAATGGCAACATCAACAGCGCTGCCCCAGCTAACGATACGAGAAGTCCACTGCGAATCAGGACGCGGTTGCTCACTTTGAAGGTAACAAAGCCCGTGATAAATCGCCCAACCGTAATGCCACCGTAATACATAGCTACCCACACTGCCGCCACAGCCGCAGGTAGCTCTTTCGCATTTACCAAAAAGCTACTCCCCCATAATCCCACCGAGGCTTCAGCCCCACAATAGAAGAGAAAGGTCAGCAATGTCAGCTTGACGCCCTTTGTCCGTAACGGTTGCTCTACCTGCCCATGAGACGGCTGAACCTGTGACTCTTTGACAGCGTGTCTCTGTATGTTCTCCATCCGTTTCCACAAAGGAAGTGTAATCGCTAGAAGTACGACTAACGCAAATTGAATGAGCGAAATGGTCAAGTATCCATTCCGCCATAAATCATGATCTCGCATAAAGCCAGACATAATAATGGGGCCGAGCGTAGCACCCACCCCCCAGAAGCAATGCAGCCAGCTCATATGATGGGCTTGATAATGCGTGGCAACATAATGATTTAGTGCTGCATCTACAGAGCCCGCTCCTAGTCCCAGAGGTAATGCCAATACCATCAACCATATAATCGATGGGGCAAAAGAAAATCCGAGCAAGGCTGCCGCCGTCATCAAACAGCTAATCAGCGTGATCTGTCCTGTCCCCAAACGTTTTAATAATGCACCGCTCATCAAGCTAGATACGATTGTTCCAGACGCAATCACAATGTTGATCACACCTGCCACACCAAATGCCGCGCCATATTCTTCTTGCATGACTGGCCAAGCTGCCCCCAGTAACGAATCAGGAAGGCCCAAGCTGATAAACGACAAGTAAATCATGATCAAAAAGAATGTTGCCACGATCCCCCGCCCCCTGCTCATTGTTACATTCTTACAGTGAGTCTATTCAGCAATTTCTCTCCCTCTGTTTTGAACCGCTTGTTCTTTTCGAGAAATTCGTGCACTTCATTTAATTGGGCTGGTCGGTAGCCTGGACCACCACAGCCACAGGAATGATAGGTAAACCCATGCTGATAGAGGATTTCAACCTTTTTCCACTGCTTCACATCTGTTTGCTTTGGAGCCTTGAAATCATGCCCCATATCCTTCATTCCAATCCCACATTGCGGACAGCTATGCTTGATCTTATTCCACTCTTCCTCCGTTAACTCATACTTGGAGGTTTGCTTGAACACTTTTCGGCAAGGGAAACAGGCGTATATTTGTTTATACGGACCATACATCCCATATCGACACATGATGATCAACCCCTATCCCATTCATCTGCCAGTTTCTCTTTTAATTGGATGGCGAGCATTCTCCAGCGTTTTCGTTCCTCCGATTCCGCGATTTCCTCCTCATCCATTTCCAGCCAATAGTCGGCATCCATCCATTCATACATATCCAAAAGAGTGATCGTTGCACAGGCAGGGTTCTCAAAGGCCGCAATCATCGCCTCCGGTCCGTTATCCCAGTTGTAGCCATTCACTACAGCATGAAGGAGGACAGATGAATCAAGCAGTTTTATTTTTTGGCACCGCTTCTGCTCAGATTCCTCATATAAAATATCGTCTACCGTTTCCTCTTCCTCAGTAGACAGTGTTAAACGTACTGCGCCTTTCGTTTCGAGCAGCAGGTCTGCAATCGCTTTGTCGTTCCTGGCCGCATTCCAGGCAGTGGCCAAAATGCCATGCTGAGAGTCAAGCTCGGCTCCCTGTTGTAGCAGTCGTTTTACGGCTTCGACCTGCTTGAATTTGACGGCTTTTTTCAACGCTGTATCGCCCAGCTTGTCTTCCGCCTCCAGCTCTGCGCCTTTATCCAAAAGCATCTGAATCGCTTCTGGCGGCATTCGATTTGTGATAAAAAGCATCAACGGTGTTCGCCCGCGTTGATCCCGTTCGTTAATATCTAATTGATCCACTGCTGCTCGCACGATCTCTAGATCCTTTGTCTTACTGACATTTACCCATTCCATCCGACTTCTTCTCCTCTGCTTATCTAGACAATTTCCGTTCCGGTATTCCTATGTATCCCCTTTTTGGACGAGCGTACTACCGATGAAGTCAAAGCTCAAAGGCGTCCCCTTTTTGTCAGGCTGCCATCCCAGCTTGATCGCCTCTTCAATGATGGCCGCAACGTCAGCTGGCTTTATCACTCTCATATCCAAATGCTGCACAAGTGGAAACTCCGCCCAAAAGTCATTCACATCTGATTTTACATACACGCGAATCAATTGACCTATCCCTTCATTGTGCTGGATCGTCAATGCGAGCAGACCCTTCGCTGCTGGACTAATGACCCACCGATATCGCTGCTCTCCTACCGTTATCCCCCGCGTTCCTTTTTTGGGTAATGCCATAGCTACCTCCTCATTGCAAGTAAATGTGTATCCGTTCTGCCAAATACGGTTTTATGCCGTCCATTATTTCCTGTGAATGCTGCACAGCTACATTTCCTTCCAACCAACTACTTCCATCCTGCCGCACATGCAGCATAGATGCAAGCCAAAGTTCAGCCTCACAAGCCTGCACACCTTCAGTGGTCAGCGCAAGAAGCTTTCTTGACGAGTTGAAATCGTAGAAGAGAGGCTCCTCCATAACAAACAGCCAACCCTCTAGGGATTGGCTGTCTGCATAAAGGTGCTTAAAATACCAGAGGCTGAACCTAGGTGCTCTTTCGGTACACCTGACATAATCGTCCCCATCAGCGGGGCCCCAACGAATCCTTGTCCCAAACAGCGCCATAAAAGCCTATAGCCTTTCCTCTCTCCTCAGGCGGAAAAATCACCTGAATAATCGACAACACCTGAGGTATCAATATCGCTGCCCCAATACCCTGGATTACGCGTGAAAAAATGAGGAAGCCCCCACTCATTGAAATCCCACACAACGCCGAAGCCACAATAAATATCCCCATGCCTACAAGGAACATCCTTTTTCTTCCTTGCCAATCCCCTAAGCGAGCTCCGGCAATCAATAATACGGCATAAGACAGTACGTAGGATGCCACAATGAATTGTATTTGTGTTGTACTCGCATGAAGCTGCTTGCTCCTGGATCGTAGGAATGGCAACATTCACAATAAAAGAATCCAAGATAACCATAAACGTTCCGAGTAGTAAAACAAACAGTGCCCACCATCGTTTTCTGTCCAGCGTCCTTGTCGTTTCTAAATGGGTGTAGTTCATACGGAAGTCAGTTCCCTGCCAATGATTATCAGAGGTATTAATGAATACTACTATAATTTTGTTGAAAAAAGAGGAAATACTCGTTATAAGTATTCCCTGTAAGGGGTGATAATACGTGCATAGTCACTCCCATATTTCTCTTCCAGCACTTGGCTGAAATCCTTCTCGATCTGACCCATGATAATGTCATGGTAGAAGGCATTTTGCAGCAATTCAATGAGTGACGGGTGGTCCGTCTCCAGAATAGTGGGCTTGATCCCACGCCCAAAGCTGCCCAGCAATGCCGAATGTGCATCGCAAAGAATAGAGAACTTCCTGGATTGCACTTGATTCCATTCCGCACTCCTTTTATGTACGACAACATTTTTTAGCTTTGCATGGCATTCGCCAATGGATATTAGCGTGACAGCAACCCCTTGTTTTTCTGCTTCTACCAATGGTTCCTCTACCCAATGAACATCTTCAGACCAAATATCGACAACAATGCTTTTGCTTGCATTTGAGATGATACGTTTGATGGCTGTTTCAATCGCTTTATCACCTTGCCAATTATAAAAGGAAGGAGACGTTCTGGGAGTGGATTTCAGCTGTTCTTGAAGGACGCGGGTTGTTTGATCAAATTCCGATTGTAACAAACGAATCAACTGCTCGATCGGTACTGCATCATAAAGAACAGGCTCCGATTCGATCATGCGGCACATGCCCTTTTCTGTTAATGCTCGAAGTGCAGCATATACGTTTGTCCGAGAGACGGAAACTTTCTTGGCCACTTCATATCCAGATATTTTGGGTTCCTCGTGAAGCACCAAATAACATCTGGCTTCCAGGTCTGACAATCCGATTTTTCGAAGCTCATCAATCAAGCTGTTACCTCCTTCCTATTTAGTAGTATATTCGAACACTACTATCATTCTAATATAAAGTCAACACTGCTATGAATCCAGTACCCTCTGCAACTCAATCGGATTGAAATTTCCAAAAAAACCGCAGTAGCGACTCTGATGGGTCATCCTCCGCAATCAAGATCCAGTAAGCCATACCTTCGTCCTTCATCGTTCTCTATCCATTTTGGCAGCAGTCTCCTGATCACTTTCAAAGAAACATAAAAAGCTGCGAAGAAGGCTTACTCTGTTTTCCATTCCATCTTCGTTGGGTTCAGCTTGAATGTGGAGGACACTTTTTGGAGTGGGAGGAACCAGCGCTGGTCGCAGAAGACTTGTTTGCAGTCTATTTCGGGTAAATGAAAAAAGAACTGTAACAAAAGAGCGGTTCCTGTTACAGTTCTTTCATGCTCGTTACAATTCCAGCGTATTTTTCTCCAGAAAATTCGTAGCGAAATTCCCTGCGACAAAGTCAGGGTGCTCCAGCAGCTTCTCATGGAAGGGAACCGTCGTATGCACGCCTTCGATGACAAACTCACCTAGCGCCCGCTTCATGCGAGCCAATGCTTCGTTGCGATCTGTTCCCCAAACGATCAGCTTGGCGACCATCGAATCATAAAAGGGAGAGATTTCGTAGCCAGGATATACCGCACTGTCCACGCGCACACCGTAACCGCCAGGCGGCAAGTAATTGATAACCTTGCCTGGTGATGGCATAAAGTTTTTCGCAGGATTCTCTGCGTTGATTCGGCACTCGATTGCCCATCCGTTGATTTTCACGTCTTCTTGTGAGAAAGATAACGGATTGCCCGCTGCGACAGATATTTGTTCTTTGATCAAGTCAATCCCTGTAATCATTTCTGTCACGGGATGCTCTACCTGAATCCGTGTATTCATTTCCATGAAGTAAAATTGGCCATGCTTGTCTAGCAAAAATTCAACTGTACCTGCTCCGTGGTACGAAACCGCTTTGGCTGCCGCTACCGCGGCTTGCCCCATTTGCTCACGCAGACTTTGGTCTAGCGCAGGAGATGGCGCTTCCTCTACCAGCTTTTGATGACGACGCTGAATGGAGCAATCCCGCTCTCCCAAGTACACAGCGTTGCCGTGCTTGTCGCCCATGATTTGAATCTCCACATGCCGCGGCTCTTCCACGTATTTTTCCAAGTAGACGCCGGCGTTACCGAATGCCGTCTCCGCTTCTTTCTGGGCTTGCCGAATCGCCTTGGACAACTCATCGGCATCAAAAGCGACACGCATCCCTCTGCCGCCGCCTCCAGCCGTTGCTTTTACGATGACAGGATAGCCAATTTTCTCCGCCACCTGCAAGGCTTCATCTATGTCTTCAATCAAGCCGTCTGTGCCCGGAACTAATGGAACATTCGCTTGACTCATCGTTGCTTTTGCTACGGCTTTGTCACCCATTTTGGTGATCGCTTCGGGATCGGGACCGATAAAGGTAATCGAGCAATCTTGGCAAAGCTGGGCAAACGAAGCGTTTTCCGCCAAGAAGCCATAACCCGGGTGGATAGCGTCTGCCTTGGTGTGAAGAGCAACCGTCATAATCCGTGCCATGTTCAAATAGCTGTCCTTGGACGCCGTAGGTCCGATGCAATACGCTTCATCCGCCAATTCTACGTGCAATGCTTCCCGATCCGCCTCAGAAAAGACAGCGATTGTACGTATCCCTAGTTCCTGACACGCGCGAATAATGCGGACAGCGATTTCGCCGCGATTGGCAATCAATACTTTCGTAAACATAGGCGCACTCCTTCCTACTGAGTTTTGACAACGAGCAATGCTTTTCCGTAATCGACAAATTGACCATCCACGACGAGAATTTCCGTGATAATGCCGCTAACGGGAGTCGTAATGTCGACAGATAGCTGAAGAGCATCAGCCGTGCATCGTCCAACCTTTTCGCCAGCTTTAACAGTCTGCCCTATGGTCACTTCCGCATAGAACAGACCTACTCCTAAAGACATGACCTGTTGTGTCACTTCCTTAGGTACCTCAGCAACGACATCGACGGACTCAGCAGTGGCGGCTGCCTCCTGATAGCCATGCTCCACTTCTCCCACCTGTACAGGCACATTCCCAGCCACGACTTCGACTGGTGCGCTTTTCTTGATCACGATGCGGGTCTTGCCCTTCTCCCATTCCAGCTCCTCAATGGAAGACTGATTCACCAGCTTGATGAATTCACGCAGTTCATGCAGCTTCATAGCACGATCAGAGCTCCTTTCTAAAGTGGGATGTTCCCGTGCTTTTTGTACGGACGGTCTTCCTGCTTGTTTCTAAGCATTTCCAAGGCTTGCGCCACCTTTTGGCGGGTTTCACGCGGATCGATGACATCATCTACCATTCCGAGACTTGCCGCGACATATGGATTGGCGAACTTTTCACGGTAGAGGGCAATTTTCTCTGCGCGAGTCGCAGCCGGGTCCTCACTTTGTTCGATTTCTTTTGCAAAAATGACGTTGGCTGCCCCCTCGGGACCCATGACGGCGATCTCTGCATTCGGCCAAGCATACACGACATCTGCTCCAATGGACTTGGAGTTGAGGGCCACATAAGCGCCTCCGTAAGCTTTGCGGAGAATCACGGTGATTTTGGGAACCGTTGCTTCGGAGTAGGCATACAAGATTTTCGCACCGTGACGGATAATCCCGCCGTGCTCCTGATTGATTCCCGGGAAAAAGCCAGAGACATCTTCAAAGGTCAAGAGCGGAATGTTGAAGCAGTCGCAAAAACGAATGAACCGTGCCAGCTTATCCGATGAATGGATGTCCAGTCCGCCTGCCATGACCTTCGGCTGGTTGGCGATAATGCCGACACTGTGTCCATCGATACGCGCCAGACCGATAACGATATTGCGGGCAAAGTTCGGCTGTACTTCCATAAAATCACCGTGATCCACGATTTTTTCGATGACCTTACGTACATCGTATACTTTGGTGCTTTCAGCAGGTACCAGCTCCAGGAGCTCCTCTTGCCAACCATTATTCTCCTCTGCTTTTATCACAGGTGCGCGATCGCGATTGTTTTGTGGCAGGAAGCTGAGTAGCCTGCGCACACCTTCCAATACTTCCTGTTCGGTCTCTGCCGTAAAATGGGCATTGCCGCTCACCGTCGAATGGACTTTGGCTCCCCCTAGATCCTCTGCGGAAATTTTTTCACCTGTAACGGTTTCGATCACTTTTGGCCCTGTGATGAACATTTGACTCGTCTTCTCTACCATGAACACGAAATCCGTAATCGCTGGAGAGTATACCGCTCCTCCTGCACACGGACCGAGGATGACAGAGATTTGCGGAATCACACCGGAGTAAATAGCATTACGGTAAAAAATCGTGCCATAGCCATCCAGCGAGCTTACCCCTTCTTGGATGCGTGCGCCTCCTGAGTCGTTCAGACCGATAAAGGGGGCGCCGTTTTTCGCTGCCAAATCCATCACCTTGGCAATTTTCATCGCGTGCATCTCACCCAGAGCACCGCCAAATACCGTGAAATCCTGCGCGAACAAATAGACAGGACGACCGTTGATTTTTCCGTAGCCTGTCACGACGCCTTCGCCCGGTGCCTCCATCTGGTCGAGACCAAAATGTGTAGCACGATGCTCAACAAACGGGTTCAGCTCCATAAAGGTGTCTGGGTCAAGCAGAAGCTCGATCCGCTCGCGGGCAGTCAACTTGCCGCGGTTATGCTGAGCATCGATACGAGCATCTCCGCCACCAAGCTGGATTTTATATTTACGTTCCATCAATTCATCAATTTTTTCGTACATATTGTTACTCATAAGGGCCACCATCTCTCTATTCCTTTTTCATGATCGTATTCTCATAGATCGCCACTAATTGCTGTACGGCGCTCGTCGGTGAAATTTCGCCACTCGCAACGGCTCCCTCAATGGTTGGAAGCAGCTCGGCTACTTGCTGATTGCCGAAAAAGGTCGCGCGCAAGTAGTCCTGAGCCATACTGTGCATCCAATCGAGTAGCTGCGCTTTGCGTCTTGCCTCGAAGCCGCCTGATTGGATGGTGGTTTCACGAAATTGACCGATGACCTCCCAAATATCTTCAATGCCTTCCCCTGTCAGGGAGGAACACATATATGCCTTCGTTTCCCAGCCAGTGGTTGCCGGCTGCAAGTAATGCAGAACACGATTGTATTCACCTTTGGCGATCAAGGCACGCGTGCGATTTTCCCCATCGGCTTTATTAATCAGAAGCGCATCCGAAATTTCCATGATGCCTTTTTTGATTCCTTGCAGCTCATCGCCCGCCCCTGTCAGCATCAGCAGTAAAAAGAAATCGACCATGGACCTGACTGTCGTCTCACTCTGTCCAACCCCTACCGTCTCGACCAAAATCACATCATAGCCTGCAGCCTCGCAGATCAGCATCGTTTCCCGCGTCTTCCGATTGACACCGCCTAGCGTGCCACCCGTGGCAGAAGGTCGGATGAACGCCTGTTGATTGCGTGACAAAAGCTCCATCCGCGTCTTGTCGCCGAGAATGCTCCCGCGCGTAACCGTACTGCTCGGATCAACGGCCAAAACAGCGACACGATGACCTTTTTCGCAAAGCATACTGCCAAATGCTTCAATGAACGTGCTCTTACCCGCACCGGGCACACCAGATATCCCTATGCGTATGGATTGACCTGTATGAGGAAGCAGTTGTTTGATTACCTCTTGAGCCATATCCATATGAGCGGGAGCGTTGCTCTCGACCAGCGTGATTGCCTGCGCCAAAACCGTTCGGTTGTTTTCCCGTACGCCTTTGACGTATTGATCCACTGATAAGCGTGGGAGACGTGCCTTGGAGGAAACGTTCAAGAAATTCTTGTCAGCCTTGCCCCCGGTCATTGTCCAGCAGCCTCCAGGCGATACACGATCTCTTGCAGAACGTGCTGGGCTGCTACAGGAATGACTGTTCCTGGCCCAAAGATAGCTGCCGCACCATGCTCTCGCAAAAAGCCGTAATCCTGCGCCGGTATAACACCGCCTATGACGACGACAATATCCTCGCGTCCCAGCTTCTTGAGCTCTTCCACCAGTTGTGGCAGCAATGTTTTATGTCCTGCTGCAAGCGAGCTGAAGCCGATGACGTGCACGTCATTTTCTATCGCCTGCTTCGCTGTTTCCTCAGGTGTTTGGAACAACGGACCGATATCGACGTCAAAGCCTAAATCGGCAAAAGCGGTAGCAATCACTTTCGCGCCCCTGTCATGCCCGTCTTGACCCATTTTCGCGATCATAATACGGGGACGTCTGCCTTCCCACTGCTCGAATTCGTCTGCCATCTTGCGCACAGCCGCTACTTCATCGGCATCTGCGTATTCGGAACTGTAGACGCCGCTAATGGAGCGAATGACCGCCTTGTGTCTACCCACGACCTTTTCATATGCATCCGATATTTCTCCCAAAGAAGCTCTTGCTCGCGCCGCTTCAATGGCCAGCTCCAACAGATTTCCTTCGCCCGTTTTCGCGCATTCCGTAATGGCTTGAAGAGTTGCTTGCACTCTCGCCTCATCCCGGTTATTGCGCAGCTCCTGCAAACGTCTGATTTGCGCTTCCCGGACGGCTGTGTTGTCGACTTCAAGAATTTCCAGTGGATCTTCCTTGTCCAGACGGTATTTGTTCACGCCAATAATGGCTTCCTTTGCTGAATCGATATGTGCCTGACGGCGTGCGGCCGCTTCCTCGATCTTCATTTTCGGCAATCCCGTCTCAATTGCTTTTGCCATACCGCCAAGTGCTTCGATCTCTTCGATGTGCGCCCACGCTTTTTCTACGAGCTGCGCAGTCAAGGACTCAACGTAGTAGGAGCCTGCCCACGGATCAACGACCTTGGTTATCTCTGTTTCGTCCTGCAAAAACAACTGTGTATTTCGCGCGATCCGGGCTGAAAAATCGGTCGGCAATGCAATCGCTTCATCCAGAGCGTTCGTATGCAGAGATTGGGTATGCCCCAGAGCAGCGGCCATGGCTTCGATGCACGTCCGCACCACGTTGTTATACGGGTCTTGCTCCGTCAAACTCCATCCGGACGTTTGCGAGTGTGTCCGCAGTGCCATCGATTTTTCATTTTTCGGATGGAACTGCTTGATCAGATTGGCCCAAATCAAGCGGCCTGCTCGCATTTTCGCCACTTCCATGAAGTAGTTCATGCCAATCGCCCAGAAAAAGGACAGTCGCGGCGCAAACGCATCGATGTCGATGCCTGCTGCAAGACCAGTACGAACGTATTCCAAGCCATCTGCCAATGTGTAGGCCAATTCAATATCCGCGGTGGCACCCGCTTCCTGCAGATGGTAGCCTGAAATACTGATACTGTTGAATTTGGGCATGTGCTTGGAGGTGTAGGCAAAAATATCGGAAATGATCTTCATCGACGCTTCTGGCGGATAAATGTAAGTATTCCGAACCATGTATTCCTTCAAAATGTCATTTTGGATCGTTCCGGTGAGCTCCGCCTGCGATACCCCTTGCTCTTCTGCTGCCACGATATAGAACGCCATAATAGGCAAAACGGCCCCGTTCATCGTCATGGAGACGGACATTTTATCGAGGGGGATGCCGTCGAACAAAATTTTCATATCGAGAATGGAATCAACTGCCACGCCTGCTTTCCCGACATCACCAACTACCCGGGGATGGTCAGAGTCATAGCCGCGATGTGTCGCGAGGTCGAAGGCAATCGACAACCCTTTTTGTCCCGCAGCCAAATTCCGTCGGTAAAAAGCATTACTCTCTTCCGCCGTAGAAAACCCGGCATATTGCCGAACTGTCCATGGCTGAGTCACGTACATCGTCGGATACGGTCCGCGTGTGTACGGGGGCAAGCCAGGCATGTAGCCGAGATGATCCATTCCCTGCACATCTTCCATTGTGTAAAGAGGTTTTACAGGGATCTGCTCCAGTGTCTGCCACATTTGCTCCATTCCTTGTGGGTTTGTACCCAGTTGAGGAAACAAATCAGACACATCTCTTTTAGACTGATAAGCCATTTGTGAAAAATCAGGTCGCTTCATTATGTGCCCACTCCTATCCGCTCCTGAAGTTCTCGCAGTATCTCGTAACAATTGGAACGCATGTGGATGCAATCATCTACACCGGCCGCCTTATAAGTAGCCAACTGCTCCGCGTCAGGCAAGCCAGCCAACAGAACCGTCATTTGAGGTACATGTTGCTTGATCGCTTGAGCCAAAGGTGGAACCTGCTCCGGATAACTCGCATCGTCCGAACAAATGACCGTAATCATCGCACCCGATGCCACCGCAGCTTCTGCCGCCTCTACAGGGGTAGAGAATGCTTGCATGCGCCATACGTCAAAGCCGCCAACCGCAAAAAACTCTGATGCGAAATCTGCCCGTGCCTTATGCTTTGCCACTGGACCCATCGTCGCAAGAAACACGGTTGGTCTTTTGCCTGTTGTTTTCAAGAAATCATCTGCCTGCATCCGCAAGGCTTCAAAGCGCTCGGATGCCCGGTGAATACGGAGTGGCTGGATGATTGTCTGTACTGAATCTTCACGTCTCATGGCTTTCGCGATATCGCCCACAGTCGCTCCATGAAGTACCGCTTTTACTGCACGTTCCACGAGCTCATCCGTATGTTTCGCCAACTCATCGAGCGCTACTGTGAGAAGAGTCGTGTCCTGTTTCAGCCGAAGGGATTGTGCTTCTGCTGCTCGCTCTTCGTGAATGCTCGGAAGACTCTCGGCCTTCAGTGGCTGCTCAGCCGTATTGGCATACATGTTCGTTCCCACCAAACGCTTTTTACGCGTATCGATGCTCGTTGCTTTTTGATCTGCGATCTGGGCAATCAAGCCTTGTGGGAAGCCTGCTTCTAATGCACTCAGCATGCCACCGTGTGCTTCTACCTGCTGGAACAGCCCCCATGCTTTTTTCGCTAATGCATCTGTGAGCCATTCTACGTACCAAGAACCTCCCGCAGGGTCGATCACTTTTGCCAAATGCGCTTCTTCTTTCAAAATAATTTGCGTATTTCTGGCGATTCTTCTTGAAAACTCATTGGCAGGACGGATCGCTTCGTCAAATGCGGAAACATGCAGACTGTCTGCTCCGCCAATGACGGCTGAGAACGCTTCTGTCGTGGAACGCAGCATATTGACATACGGATCGTAAATCGTCTTCGTCCAGGCCGAAGTTCTGGCGTGAATCGTCATCTTTTGGGCCTCCGTTGATCCGCCGTAGGCCGCCACGATGTTTGACCAGAGCATTCTTGCTGCACGCAACTTCGCGATTTCCATGAAAACGTCTGAACCGATCGAATACGAGAATTGCATCCGTGTTGCGATATCCTCTATGGAAAGCCCCCGCTCAAGCATCGCTTGCAAATAGTCGACCCCTGTAGCCAGAGAAAAAGCAAGTTCGGTTACTGCATTTCCCCCACCGTCCTGATACGGATTGCTTTGAACCAGGATCGTTTTTAGCTCAGGCGCATGATCTTTTGCCCATTTCGTCATGCTTGCCATAGCGTGATAAGCTGTCTGCAAGGAACAAGGGAGCTTGCCCTCTGTGAGCAGAACCGCTACAGGGTCTTGCCCGATGCATCCGCGAAGTTCGGAGACTTGTTGGCCTGTCGCTTCAACATGTGCCAAAATGAGTGAAAGTACGGGCAAGCCAAGTGCTCCTGTGTTCACGAAAAGAGGGACCTCTGAAAGCTTCACCCCTTGAAATGCCTGCTCTACATCCCCTCGGCAAAAAACAGATACCCCTTTGTGACCAATCGTATCTGGCAATGCTTCGTCAGGATCAAATCCAGCCAATGTCGCTTGGTCCACCATCAAATGCAGCATCGTTTGCCCGCGCCCTAAGTCCTCTACGGCCGCCTGATTGAAAGCCTTGGCACTCGTTGCGATAATTTCCTGACAGACCTGCCATTTGTGTTCCTTCCGCTCGTTAGGCTGTTGATTCCCTCTATGAAAAGGCGCTTCTCCTGGCAGCGCTTCCAGATGCGGCAATGTTTTGACATCTTCGTACCGATAGATTGGCTGGCGGACAATCCCCTCGTACGAATTCGTCAGTAGCTTGGCATCAAAGGATGCGCCCTTTAGCGATTTTTCTGCCGCTTCCCGCCATTGCTCGTACGTAGGAACGGAGAATTCCTTGAACCATGTATGTTTGCTCACTCTTCCAGTCCTCCCCTTAAAAGCTGCTCCATTACGCCTGCTTCACCAGGAATAACGGCTGTCCATGCTCGACCAACTGACCGTTTTCCACCAAGACTTGGACAATCTCTCCTTTTACTTCTGCTTCAATCTCGTTAAACAGCTTCATGGCTTCGACAATACAGACAATGGTAGTTGGCTCTACCCGATCATTGACGGATACATATGGTGCTGCGTCAACTGCGGGTGCTGCATAGAAGGTTCCTACCATGGGTGAAGTGATTTTGTACAAGTTTTCCGTCACTTCCGCCGATTTCTGAGGCGCTTCTACAGGGACTTTTTCGACCGGGCGCTCAATCGTTTCTTTTTTAGGCAAAGGGACAACGGGTGCCATCGTCACAATTGGTGCGCTTTTGGTCGGTACGGGGGTCTGATGTACGGCTGTGATTTGATTCCCATTTCTTCGTTTGATACGCAAAGAAGAATCTTCATCATTTACCTCAAAAGATTCTATGTCCGTCTGCTCCAATAGCTTCACAAGTTCTCGTAATTCGTAAATGGTAAGCACAACTATTCCTCCCCTATTTCCGATACTGACTGTCACAACCTCACGAACCGACTGGTTGGTCTGTAATGATTGCTCAAGACCGACCAGTTGGTCTTTTTGATATTATAACAAATGTCAGAATACTAGTACAGACCAACTAGTTGGTCTGATCAAGTTATATCATAAGGGACCATCAAGCGACTATGCCCCTGTCTCCTATCGAAAAGCTTGAGTGTAGCCGCATGATCCTTGTTAGCACCCCTACAATGGCTTGAAGGGATTTTCTTGTGATTGCAGGAAAAAACGTTGAAATGCCGGGTTTTCCATCGATTCTGATTTCAAAACAGAATGAAGAACCATATCTGCGTAAATATCCGCGATTTGCTCGATCGAGTACGTCCCTGACTTTTGATACCATTTGTAAATCCAGTTCACCATGCCAAAGATAGCCATAGACACAATCGGCACAGGCAACTCTGGACGGAATTCACCCGATTCGATCCCATCCGAAATGACGGTGAACATGATTTTTTTATAGCGATCCCGTTTCGTTTCAATATCCGTGTAGTACTCGGGAGCTAAAAACAAGCTTTCCTGATAAAAGATCGTAACCTGCGAGCGGTACAGATCAATCATCATGACGAAGGATTTTACGATGGCTTGGAGTCGCTCCGTTGGGGTATCCCACTTCTCGTAAGCTTCCTCTGCTTTCTCCAACACATACGTAATAAATTGATCATGAATGATGTAGAGGAGTTCATCCTTGGATTTGAAGTTGTGATAAAATCCTCCCTTTGACGTTCCGCTTTCTTTCACAATTTGATCCACAGTCACTTTGTGGTAGCCATTTGCCTCAAACAAGCGCATGGATGTTTCAATAATACGTTCTCTGATTGATTTTTCGACCATTATCTTCACCCGTGAACATTATAGCATAACTACATAGCAAAAACGCCGATTCTCTTCGGTGAGAGATCGGCGTTTCTTCCTTAATTCGTTGGTGTGGAAACAGGCACGGCACCTGAATATTCTTCGAGCGTAATCCCTTTTTCCCTGATTTCTTGCGCGATCTCGACACCTACATAACGCAAATGCCACGGCTCATAAATATAGCCTGTAATCGCGTCTTTTCCCTCTGGGTAGCGAATGATAAATCCAAATTTCTCGACGTTTTCATCCAGCCACTTCGCTTCTTTGGTTCCGGCAAAGCAGCTCGTTGCTGCACATTTGCCATCCTTACCCGAGACGTCAATGGCGAGTCCCGTCTCATGCTCACTCGTTCCAGGAACGGCACTGTAAGTCCGTGCCTTCTCCACGCCGTCTTTTTTTACATAGCGATTAAACAGCGCTTTCTGGTAGGCGTGGGAGCGATAGGCAGATACACCTGCCAACTGGATTCCGTCAGCCTGGGCTGCCGCAAATAACTGCTCAAGCGCACCCGCAGCTTCTTTGCGCATTTTGCGTTTCTCGCTCTTTTCCGGGAGCAAGTAAGGTACGTTTGGAAACACTAGATCATTTGGCTGATAGTTCTCTGGAAGCTTGCGTTGTTTGTTCACCAGTACAGCAACACTCTCTGGCTCACCCACGACCTCGATGTCCGGGAATGATAGCTCAGGTGGCTGACCCGCGGTTGGCTTTTCTGCCGGCTTTGTTTCCGTTGGTTTCGCTTTCTGGGGTTGCTCCGGTTGTTCTTGCTTTGGTGTTTCAGCCGGTGGAGGTGTGGTCTCCTCCTTTGGCTTCTCTTCTTCCTTCTTTGGAGGAGTTGGCGTCTCCACGGCTGATGGTGTCTGTGGTTCTTGTGGAGCCGCTGTACTGTTACATCCAGACAACACGAATGTCATTGCCGTTACGAGTACGAGCGGATGCAAAAGTCGGTGTCGAAAACTTCTCATTGTAACGTTCCTTTCATTTTGGAGCTGATCCAATTATGTAGGTAATAAAAGTACGTACCTATTATGACATAATTGACCGGCGTTTCGTTACATGTTTATTGAGAAATCACGACCTGATCGATATTTAAATAACCCGCTGGACTGATGGAGAAGCCCTGAATATGGTTGCTAATCACAGCCAAATTCTCCAGATTGCGAATCGGAACAACCAAAGCATCTTGCAGTTCCACGTCTTGTGCTTTTGCGTAAATGGCGAGTCTTTTGGCAGGATCAGTTTCCATACGACCAGCCTCGATCAGACGATCCAGCTCGGGATTGCTGTATTGAAAACTGTTGCCAGCCCCGCCTCCCGATGTATGAAATAA